>NZ_CEEDHK010000008.1:0-250723 GCF_979254655.1 Pseudomonas sp. AC229 | reverse complement strand
ACTGCGCCTTTTCCCCGAATCCATTGAGCCCTCCTGAAAATAAATCAGAAGGTGTAAACCTTATTCAGGACGGGACACTCAGCGTATTTAAGGGCGTTCTCAACTTCCTTTTTCGTATGTGCTGCACGGGTCATCCAATGAACCTCAGTCTCTAATCAATGCGTAAAGTTGTCAACTGACAACTTGCTAGGGCGTGGCGCCGCTCATTCGGCGTCGGTGCCCATAGTGCGGAGAAAAGTCGCCTCGATTAGCCCCTCTTACAGGCGCGCGCCCCGACGCTGCGCCAGCGTAGAGGCCCGGAAAGACAGGCTTGGAAGTCTTGCAGCCCAGACACCCTGAGGCTTTGCAGCGGGTTTAGGGCGAGGGTGGGTTTAGCACTTCAGCGTCATCGGCAGCGATTCGTCTGGCAGGCTTTTAGGCATCAGCCTATGCCTGGCAGAGCCCGGTTTAAGTACGGCCAATGGTCGGTAGCCCAAGCGCAAGGCTTGCATGCAAGAACGCTCCTGAACTACTGTATGAATAATCAGTATTAGGGCGTGAATCATGCAACTCATTGCCAAGCTTGGCATTCTCGCGGATGCCGCCAAGTACGACGCGTCTTGTGCCAGCAGCGGTGCGCCCAAGCGCAGCTCCAGAGACCGCGACGGGCTAGGCGCCACCAACGGCATGGGCATTTGCCACAGCTTCACGCCGGACGGCCGCTGCGTTTCGTTGCTCAAAGTACTGCTCACCAATTTCTGTTTATACGACTGCCAGTACTGCGTTAACCGTCGCTCCAGCAACGTGCCCAGGGCGCGTTTCACGCCGGAGGAAGTGGTGCGCCTGACCCTGGATTTCTACCGGCGCAACTGCATCAGCGGGCTGTTTCTGAGTTCGGGCATTATTCGCTCGGCTGACTACACCATGGAGCAGCTGATTCGCGTGGCGCGCTTGCTGCGCGAGGAACATGAGTTTCGTGGCTACATTCACCTCAAAACCATTCCGGATGCCGACCCGCTATTGATCGAGGAAGCGGGGCGACTGGCCGATCGCTTGAGCGTGAATATTGAATTGCCCACAGATGCGAGCCTGGAATTGCTCGCGCCGGAAAAACGCGCCAGCACTATTCGTGATGCCATGGGCACTATTTATCAGGGACAGCAAGCGGTCGCGGGCGAAGCCAGGGCGCCGCGATTCACGCCGGCAGGGCAGAGTACCCAGATGATTGTCGGCGCCGATGCCACCGATGACCGCACGATTCTGCGCAACGCCGAATCGCTGTATCAGGGCTTCGCCCTCAAACGCGTTTATTACTCGGCGTTTAGCCCGATTCCCGACAGCCCGACCAGCGTGCCCCACGCTGCGCCGCCGCTGTTACGTGAACATCGCCTGTATCAGGCCGATTTTCTAATGCGCGGCTACGGCTACAACGCCGGGGAACTGCTTAAGGAAGGCGGCAATCTGGCCTTGGATATCGACCCGAAATTGGCCTGGGCGTTGGCCAATCGTGAGGTGTTCCCCCTGGACGTAAACCGCGCTGAGCCGGCGCTGTTGGCGCGCATTCCCGGCATTGGGCTGCGCAGTGTGCAGCGGCTGGTGGCGCTTCGCCGCGAACGACGGATTCGCTACGACGACCTGGTGCAAATGCGTTGCGTGCTGGACAAAGCCCGGCCCTTCATCGTGACCAGCGATTACCGGCCCGCAGACGCTGGCGTGCGCAGCGGGCTATTGCGCGAACGGTTGCGCGAACCGCAAGCACCACTGCAAATGGGGCTTTGGGGATGATTGCGCTCGATTGCGACAACCACTTCGACACCTGGCGCGAGCAGGCCCGCATGCTGCTCAGCCATAGCGTGGATCCGGCCGACGTGGTCTGGGCGCAAGGTCTGATGCACGATCTGCTGGCGCAACCGACGCCACTGCCAGCCGACCGAGGGCCGTTTCGACCGCGCATTCCGGCAGCGCTGCTGACACAACTGGAACAGGCCGGTCGCTATCGTGGCGACCAACGCTGGAGCTTGCTTTATGAGGTGCTGTGGCGCGTGGCCCATGGTGATCGTACTGCCATGCTGGCCGGTGATCGTTTAGGCAGCGAATTGCAGCGTCGTATTCGTCAGGTCAGCCGCGAAGCTCACCACTTGCATGCGTTCCTTCGCTTCATTCCGGTGCCGCCTGCGCTCGTTGAGCACCTGCAATTGGACTGGGTGGCCTTCCATGAACCGGCCCATGACATTCTCGAAAGTGCCAGCGGGCATTTTGCTGATCGCCTCGGGCGCGAACGCTGGTTGATCGCCACGCCCGAAGACGGCATTCGTTACGACGGCCACACCCTGGACTATCGCAAGCACTGCCCCGAGCAGTGGCGCCAATGGGCGCAACACGCTGAAGATCCCGATGCCGAGTTGTGGCGCACCTACTACCGGCACATTTTCAACCCGGCCCGGATAAACCCCACCGTTATGGCCCAGCACATGCCGGGGCGATTCTGGCGACATTTATCCGAAGGGCCACTGATTCCTCAGTTGATCGGCCAGGCGCGCCAAGGCAAGCAGCGCGATGGGCAGGCAGAGGAAGTCAGTCGCCAAGGCGGCAAGCGGATTGCGGGGAAACCTGCCGATCGTGGGACGGCGATCTAGCGCCGATTTGTCGAAAAACCGCGCCACTTGATGCTGTCACTACCCCATCACCTTCATCCCTCAACGGAGGTCAACCATGGTGTCATTCTCGGGCGGTTGCGTGTGCGGCAACGTGCGGTTTGTAGCGAACGGGCAGCCGTATCGGGTGGGATTGTGCCACTGCTTGGACTGCCGCAAGTACCACGGTGCGTTGTTCCATGCCTCGGCGATTTTCGCTCAAGAGGCGGTGACGATTGAAGGCGAAACCGCGAGCTATGGGGAACGGTTTTTCTGCCCGCGTTGTGGCTCGTCGGTGTTCAACCGCAGCGGCGATGAGGTGGAGGTGAACCTCGGTGCGCTGGACGCGCCGGATCAGTTCACGCCCACCTACGAAAGCTGGACGCTGCGTCGCGAAGCGTGGCTTCCGGCGTTCAAGTTGGCGCACCACTACGAGCGCGATCGCGAAGGCACGGGGCGTTCGGAAACGTAGCGAATCAGTGAGCGGCGCGCCATTCGCGGACCAGGGTTTCCACCAACTCTGCCGCTGGTAATGCCCGGGCAAGCGGCGCACCTTGACCGGCCCACTGCACGGCGAAGTCGCCATTACCTTGTGCGCCGGCAGCCGCTACCAGCGCTTTTGCGGCGTCGTAAGCGATTGGGTAGTCCGGCGCCGTGCCGCAGTCCAGTTCAGTGAATAAGCGGTTGACCATGCCCCGCGCCGGGCGCCCGGAAATGGCGGCGCTGATGCGTGTCTGATGCGCGCGTGGGCCGACCAGGGCGTCGCGGTACGCGGCGTTCGCGGCCGATTCCGGGCACAGAATAAAGGCGGTGCCCAGCTGCACGCCCTCGGCGCCAAGTGCAAGGGCGGCGGCGACGCCGTTGCCGTCCATGATTCCCCCTGCGGCGATCACCGGAAGTGAGCTGGCGCGAACGATCAGGGAAACCAGTGCAAAGGTGCCGAGCAGACGGTCTTCGCCTGGCTCGAACACGCCCCGATGACCGCCGGCTTCGACCCCTTGGGCAACCAACGCATCAACGCCAGCGGCTTCAGCCAGTTGCGCCTCTGCGGGGCTGGTAACGCAGGCGAGGGTGACAATTCCGGCTTTCTTTAAGGCTGCAATCCATTCGTTTGACGGCAGGCCAAAGTGAAAACTGACTACCGCAGGCCGCTCGCTCAGCAGGACTTGCAGCACGTCTTCGCTGGCCAGAAAGCTGCGGTAGCTTTCCTTCAGTTGTTCGGGCGGGGCGGCGTTCAATTCGTTGAACAGCGGCGTCAGCTGTGTGAGCCAGGCAGCTTCGCAGGCCGCGTCGGGCTTGGCCGGTTGGTGGCAGAAAAGGTTGACGTTGAACGGCGCGGCCGTCAGCGCGCGGGTGCTTCCGATCAACGCGCGTGCCTGTTCGGCGTTGCTCGCGCCCAGGCCAATGGAGCCCAGCGCCCCGGCGTTGGATACCGCTGCTGCCAGCGCGGGTGTCGATACGCCGACCATGGGCGCTTGAATGATGGGGTGTTTGATGCCCAGCAAACGCATGATGCGGTCGCTCATGATTCCGACTCCTGATGGCCTACCGGTTAGGTGCCGGATTGTTTCGCCCTTCGGCGCGGCCAGCAAGAGGCACGTGCTGCTAAACGCTGAGCGTCTGATTGCGCAACAGGTCGACCACGCCGCTCAGCGCTTGGAGCGTCGAGGCGCCGCGTCTCATCGCGCTTTGGTAATGCTGTGCCTGCTCGATGGCACTGGTGCCCCGGTTGAGCATGCGTTGCGCGTGCTCGTAGGCGTTGTCATCGCCACCTGCGTGGGCGTAGTCGCCAACCATTTCCCAGGTTTTGCTGAGCCACTGTTCAAGGCTGATGCTGCGCTGCGTGCCCGGCTCAATGTAGTCGCCCTGAATGCCGTAACGCTTGGCACGCCAGCGATTTTCCTTGAGCAGTTGGCGTTGCAAGGGCGTGTCGCTTGGGCCCGGGCTGGGGTTGTGCAGGGCGTAAGTCACCAGCGCACGAAACAAGGCGGCGATGCACAGCGCGTCTTCCAGATGCGGGCAGGCATCGGTCACGCGCAGCTCCAACGTGGGGAAGCGCAGCGCCGGGCGAATGTTCCACCACACATCGCTGCGGCCGCGAACGCTGCCGCTTTCCACCAAGGCATCGACATAGCGTTCGTAGTCGGCCTGACTGTCGAAGTGCTCGGGTGAGCCCATGCGCGGCCATTCATCACAGGCCGCTTGCCGGTAGCTGTGCAAGCCGGACAGCCGCCCGCCGAAGAACGGCGACGAGGCACTCAGCGCCAACAACAGGGGCAACCAGGGCAGCACGCGGTTCATCACTACGATGCGGTCGCCAGGCACGCCGACATGCACATGCAAGCCACACAAAATGCTGCGCTGCGCCACCATTTGCATGTCGGTGAACAAATCGTCGTAGTGGGGCAGGTCGGTGGGCTGCTGCGCCTGCCATTGCGCCAGCGGGTGGGTGCCGGACGCAATAATGCCCAGCCCATGTTCCTCGCCCAGCCATGACAGCGTGGTGCGCGCATGGCTCAAGCATTCGCGAGCCTCCTGCTGGGTACTGAGAATGGGCGTGACCACCTCTATCTGCGAGGTGAACATTTCGGCGGTCACCATTTCGGGCAGCGCTTCGCGGCAGGCCGGCAGGTAGGCCGCGGCGGGCTGGCGGACCAGTTCGCGGGTGGTCAGGTCCGAGAGAAAGTATTCCTCTTCGATGCCGAAATTCAGGGGCTTGATGGCGGCCATGGGAGCGGTGTCCTTGCGGGCAAAATGTTTCACCGGTGCTACAGCAAAAGACGGTCGCGCCGGGTGCCCGGTTCCACCTTTTGTTTGCGCTGCCGTGCCCATGGCCCCGACCGTTCAGCGAATAGGTGGAATCTTTACGCGCGCCCCTGGCTCCCACTTCTATGCCTCAGTTGAGGTGCCTGCCAGGAGTATGCAATGTCCATCTTGAGTCTGGTCGATACGGAACATCTCGACTTCGCGACGCTCACCCCCCATCGCGGGCCGGCCCAGGAGCTCTACGTAAAATTATTGAGTGAGCCAGACGAGCATCTGGATAGCGCGCGGCGCTTTCTGGATGCGCAGCTGCAGAAAGCGGCCAACTTGCCGTGCGACTTGCCGGAAAATCCCCAGCAGTTGTTGCACTGGATGCGTGCCAGCACAGCGCGCACTACCGCCGACTACAACCAGTATTTACACGGTCGAAAACTAGGCGAGCCACGACGCTTTTTTAGCTGCCGTGCCCATGCGCTGTACTTTCTGCGGGCGGTGGCGCCGACCAAGTTGGTCGATGGCGCCTGGCTCTACGGCGTGATGCCGCACTGGCGCGACAGCCGTCTGAATTTCCTGGTGCAAACCTATCTGGAAGAACTCGGCGACGGCGTTCCGGCCATGAACCATGTGCTCATGTACCAACAGCTGCTCAGCACCCACGGCTGCGAAGAACTGGCGACCCTGGGTGACGAAAACTACCTGCAGGGCGCGGTTCAGTTGTCGCTGGGAATGTTGGCCGAGCACTACTTGCCAGAAGTGATCGGCTACAACCTGGGCTACGAACAGTTGCCCCTGCACCTGTTAATCAGCGCCTATGAGTTGGACGAACTGGGCATCGACCCGTACTACTTCAAGCTGCACGTGACGATCGATAACGCCGCCTCCGGTCACGCGCATAAAGCGGTGCGCACGGTGCTGGACAACATGCCGCAAGTTGGCGACAGCGCGGAATTTTACCGACGCGTCTGCCACGGCTACCTGCTCAACGACTTGGGCCTTGGCTCGACTGCCGTCGTCCAGGCGTTCGACCTGGAGCACGAACTGCTCACGCTGCTGGAAAGCAAACGCTCGCTGGCCGGTCAGGTGCATTCGGATTACTGCCGCATTGAAGGCCGTACCGTGAATGAATGGCTGAGCGGGCCGGAGCCGATTCGCGGTTTTCTCGACGCCCTGCAATCGCGCGGGTGGATTTGCCGCAACCAGGCACCCGATAACAGCCGCTTCTGGCATTTGGTGCAGGGCGAGGGCGCGGCCATGTTCGGCGTGTTCAGTCCGTACGAACTGCAAGTGCTGCACGACTGGATTGCCGGTGACTGGCTGCAAACCCAGGAAGCGCTGCCGGCCAAGCGCCGCCCGGCGATCAAGGCAGACGCGACGCGCCGTATGCGAGCTTCTCACCGTTACGTCGAACCGCAAGCGCTGGGCAGCCTGGTGGAGAGCAGCGACATCGATCGCGAGCAATACGCCCTTGCCCAGGAACTCGCCACCTTGAGCACCGAGGAGCGCGAGCGCCGGTTGCTTAGCCTGGCCGGACCTGCCACCCATTGCACCCCGGCCGGTTTGATGGCCACCCGAATTCTGTCCACATTGGTTCGCTAGGAGCGCTGCATGAGCCAAGGCATTACCCCCTCAAGCGCCGAATCCCATGGGGCGCTTGTGCAGTTGGGCCAGGCGTTGAAGGCGCTTGGCTATCGCTTCACCACCGTTACCCCGCTGACCCACGAACGCGTCAATGCCAGACCCGGCAACGAATTCGCCGCCCACCTTCGCGATGTGTTTGGCTGGAGCCGGCCGTTCCGAGGCGACGTACTCGATACGCGCCTACTTACGCTTCTGCGTGACGCCGGCTGCCTCGATGAGCGCGCCGAAGGTTCGGAAAGTCGAGTGCGCTGGTCTTCGCTTCATGGCCAGTTGTTCCTGCATTCGCGCTTCCCCACGCAAGAACAAGACGCCGTGTTCTTCGGCCCCGATAGCTACCGGTTTATTCAGGCCTTGCTCGCCCATCTCAACGACGACGCGCGGTCGACGCTGCGCATAGCCGACATCGGCTGCGGCGCTGGTGTGGGTGCCATTGTTGCGGCGATTGAGCGACCCAGTGCCGAAGTGTTGGCGCTGGACATCAACCCGCAGGCGCTGCGTTACACCGCCGTAAATGCCGAACTGGCGGGCGCTGATAACGTGCAGGTCGCCCATAGCAATCTGCTCGATCAGGTGCAGGGGCAGTTCGATCTCATCATCGCCAACCCGCCGTACATGGCCGATGCCGAAGGCCGCGCCTACCGCGATGGCGGCGGTGAGCATGGGGCCGGTCTGTCGATTGCCATTGTCGATACGGCGCTCCAGCGTCTGGCCCCTGGCGGTACGTTGTTGTTGTACACGGGCGTGGCCATGGTCGAGGGCGACGATCCGTTTGCCGCCAGCATCCGCCCACTGCTGCACGCAGCCGGGTTCGATTGGCAGTACTGGGAGATGGATCCGGATGTGTTCGGCGAGGAACTGCTGGAACCGGCCTATGCCAATGCAGACCGCATCGCTGCCGTGGTGCTGCGGGTAACGCGGCCGCGTTAAGTGGGGAGGGCGGCCAAGCAGAACCGGTGGTGTCTGCTTGGCCAGGTGGTGACGATTAAGCGGCGCTACGTTGTTGCTGCAGCTCGCTCTTCAGCGAGGTTTTGCGCGCTTCCATCTCGGCACCCAGTTCTTTGAGCTGGGCCGCACTCAGAAGTTTTTTCGCTTCCTTGAACATCGACTCTTCCTCTTCCTCGATGTGGTGCTCAAGCAATTCTTTGAGCACTTTGGCGCGGCCGGAAAACTCGACACTGTCCGGCGCTGTGCCTTTCAAATGCGGGAGCACCAGAGCATCCACAGCGCGGTGCTCTTCGATGGCTTCGAAGTACATTTTCGCTTGTTCTTTCTCGCCGGCTTTTTTGTAGGCCGGGTAGAAAATTTCTTCTTCGATATGGGTATGGACGAACAGCTCCATCTCGATTTTGTTGATCAGCTCAACGCGTTTTTTCACCGCACGTTCGGTGGTGGCGCTGAGTTGTTCCAGCAGATCGAGCACAACCTTGTGGTCGGCTTTGAGCAGGTCAATCGCGTTCATGGTTCACCTCGTAGGCTAATCGGATTTGGCGTGATCTTTGCCGCGCCTTTAATACCGACTGGCCGTGCTGCGAAGTAGTTCGAGCTGTTTCGTTTGTTTGCCGATGAGGTGTTGTGGCGCGAGTCGGCGAGGCGGAAAAAAGCCCTGCGTCAGGACGTTACGGCTGAAGCCACGCCGCGATTACCGACTCGGTTCCGGCAATGCTGACGTTATTCTTCGCGCTGCTCGCCGCTGTAAACCAAGGTCGCTTTGCAGCTGCGGCAGTAATAGCGCCGGCCCTTGCGCACCAGGGTGTGGCGTTGCGCCGAGAAGGGAAAATCACGGTCTGGGCACGCGCAGCTGTATACGTAGCGGGTTACGCTGCGGCGCTGAATCTCATAGGTGTGGCAGCGGTCGGCCGGCAATTCGTACACGCCCTGCATGATCAACTGCCATTCCTCGCCATGGGGCTGAATGTGCCGGCCGAACATTTCGCGGGCGATCATGTGCGCGACTTCGTGAGCCACGGTTTGCTTTAAAAAGTGTTCCTGGTTTTCGCGATAGAGCTGAGGGTTGAAGCGCAGCAGGTTTTCATCAAGGTGAGCCACCCCGGCTTTCTGGCCACGTAACTTGAGGCTGACTTGGGGGCGGGTAAAGCGGCGTCTGAAAAACGCTTCGGCTTGCTGATAACAAGCCTCGACACGAGCATTAAGCAGTTCGGGCATCGAGTTCCTCCGGATAACAGGCGCGATTATGCCCAAGCGCGCCGCTTGCCACTTGCCTAAAACAACGAAACCGCCAAACGGCGGTTTCGTTGTATCAGTGGCTCCGATTTTTAGCTGGTGTAGACCGGGCCCACGCCCATTTCCCAGAAGATCACCGACATGGCGATCATCGCTACCAGCACGACCAGACCCACTGCCAGCACCGAGCTGGAAAACAGGAAGCCTTCGTCCTGATGAATGTTCATAAACGTCGGTATGCCGACATAAAGCAGGTAGACCGTGTAACAGATCGCCGCCGTGCCAACGGCCATGGCGAGCCAGAGGTTGGGATACAGCGCGGCGAGCCCGCCAATAAACAAGGGGGTCGCGGTGTAGGCGGCAAACACGATACAGCGGCCCATGTCCGGGCTGGCGTCATAGGTGCGCGCCATCCAATTGATAAACGCGCCCATGACTGCCACACCGCCCAGCATTGCCAGGTATGTCATGGCCGTCATCCACAGCGCGCTTGCTTCGGTGAGCATGACGGGTGTTCCGTTACCCACCGTCCAGCCAACTTGCGTGGTTCCGATATAGGCAGACACTGCGGGAATCGCGGCAAGGATGAGCACATGGGTGAGATACATGTGACTGATGCTTTCTTCTTCGCCGCGGATCTCTTGCCACTCTTGGTCAGGATGCGCGAATAGCCCCCAAACGTGATGGATCATGCGAGATACCTCCTCTTGTTATAACGGTCGCCCCCCAGCGTAGCGCCCGAGGCGCGTGAGTAGCGCTACCGGGTGCAGGGCCGAACCAATGCGACCGTATGTCGCAGTATAGGCAGGGGCTGGAGGCCGCGTGGGGCGTGGTTTTAGAGCAAATCAGTCTCTAAAGGTCAGCGGTAATAGCGAGCAAGAATTTCCATCGCCAAATTGATCGATTGCAGCCGCGCAGTGCTACCGCCACGGTCCGGATGATGCTGGCTAACCAACTGACGGTAACGCTGTTTGACAGTGGCGAGATTGAGCGCCTCGGTGCTGCTGTCGAGCTCGAACAACTCAAGTGCCGCCCGCTTCTCGTCACCGCCTTGCATGCGTTTCCAGAAGCTGGTGAGAAGTTTCTCCACATCGGCTTCGCTGGTCTCGCGTAAATGGCCGAGGTCGAGGTAATAGGCGCGAAGTGGATCGGCATCGCTGAGCTGCGCTTCGCCGGGCGTATACGGCAGCAACTGAACGGACAGAGCGTTGATCAATAAATGATCGGTCTGCGCTTGCCACAGCTGATCGCGCAGGCGGTACAGGGCGTTGAACAACAAAAAGTGCGTCCGAAACAGCACCAGTTTGTCCGCCAGGTTCAGGTTGGGAATGTGTGTGGAGTGGCGTTTTTTCAGTTGCTGAATCAGCTGGTATTCACTGCAGCCATTGGGCGACTCGCGCAACAACAGCAACACCTGATCGGCCAGGTCCAGGCTGTTATCGAGTTCACGGGGCAGGGGGGAGGCGGGGTCTAGGCTCATGGCCGCAGCCTAGCACAGCGAAAGCACGGGCTTGTGTGGCGGAACTCGCAAGGTTCAGGCCTGTCCCACGCAGCAGACTGCGGCCCGTGAAGCCGTGATGGAGAATTGCCGTATGCGCCGATTGCGCACCCTGTTTGCTGTCGCTTCCCTGCTGTTTTCTGGCGCCTTGCTTCCTGGTCTGGCCAGCGCTGCGCCGTCTGCTGATCCGTGGGAAATATGGAACGCCAGCGATGAAAGCCGCGCCGCCCATATCGACCACAGCGCGTGGCAGGAACTGCTGACCCGCTACTTGAAAACCAGCCCAACCGATGGCATCGCGCGCTTCGATTACGCCGGCGTCGACAAGGTGCACCGGCGCCTGCTCGATGTGTATATCGACCAGCTCAGCGACCTCGACCCGCGGCAATTCACCCGCGCCGAGCAATTCGCCTATTGGGTCAATCTGTACAACGCGCTGGTGACCAAACTGGTGCTGAAGAAATACCCGGTGGATTCCATCACCAGTCTCGGCGCCTGGTACCAATTCGGCCCGTGGGACAAAAAAGTGGTGGAAGTGGACGGCTACAAGTTGAGTCTCAGCGATATTCAGCACCGAATCCTGCGGCCGTTCTGGCGCGATCCCAGGCTGTTTTACGTACTCAACTGCGCCAGCCTTGGCTGCCCGAACATGCCTTCATTCACCCTCAGTGCAAAAAACACCGAGCAGCAACTTAGCGACGGCGCTCGCGCCTACATCAACAGTCCGCGCGGTGTGTCGTTCAAAGACAAAGAGCTTCGGCTTTCGCGCATCTATGACTGGTATGCCGACGACTTCGGCGGCGAGAAAGGCGTGCGCAAACACCTGCTCCAGTATGCCGAGCCGGCTTTGGCGCAGAAGCTCGAGGCCTTTGATGGCGAAGTGCGCTACCGCTTTGACTGGGATTTGAACAAACAGTGACCGCCGCGTCGCGTCGTTTGGGGGTAGGGCAAACGTTCCTTTCTGCGTAAAATGCGCGCCTTCGCGTTCAGCACTTCCGGACCTTCGCACCATGGGCACCCTTTCGGTAAATCAAAGCAAACTGCAGAAACGCCTTCGTCGCCAAGCCGGCGAGGCGGTCACCGACTTCAACATGATCGAAGACGGCGACAAGGTGATGGTCTGTCTGTCAGGCGGGAAAGACAGCTACACCATGCTTGATGTGCTGCTGCACCTGCAGAAGGTTGCGCCGATCAAGTTTGAAATCGTCGCCGTGAACATGGACCAGAAGCAGCCCGGCTTTCCCGAGCATGTGTTGCCGCAGTACCTGGAAAGCATCGGCGTGCCGTACCACATCGTCGAGAAAGACACGTACTCGGTGGTGATGGAGAAAGTGCCGGGAGGCAAAACCACCTGTTCACTGTGTTCACGTCTGCGTCGCGGCACGTTGTACACCTTCGCCGACGAGATCGGCGCCACCAAGATGGCGCTCGGTCACCACCGCGACGACATTCTGGAAACCTTCTTCCTTAATATGTTCTACGGCGGCACGCTCAAAGCCATGCCGCCCAAGCTGCGCGCTGACGACGGCCGCAACGTGGTGATTCGCCCGCTGGCGTATTGCAGCGAGAAAGACATCGAGGCGTACTCCGAGCTGCAAGGCTTCCCGATCATTCCGTGCAACCTGTGCGGCTCGCAGGAAAACCTGCAGCGCAAGGTCGTCAAGGAAATGTTACTCGAGTGGGAGCGCAAGACGCCGGGCCGCACCGAGATCATGTTCCGCGCCTTGCAGAACGTAATGCCGTCGCAGCTAGCCGACCGCAAACTGTTCGACTTCGAGAACCTGCGTATCGACGAGAGCGCCCCATCGCGCTTTCTTAATGTGATGAACCTGTAAAAGCGCCGGGCTTCACCAGACTTCGCCTCTATATATAGGAAGCCGGATGCGCGACTACAAATGGCTCAACGAGTACTGCCTGAATCGCTTCGGTTCGCAGGCCAAACTCGAGGCTCAACTGCCGAGCGTCAAAACCCCAGCGCAACTGCGCAAAATCAGTGATGACCGTTATTTGTCCTTGATTGCGCTAAGGGTTTTTCGCGCGGGGCTCAAGCACAGCCTGGTCGACGCCAAATGGCCGGCGTTCGAGCAAGTGTTCTTCGGTTTCGACCCGGAGAAGGTCGTGCTCATGGGCGCCGACCACCTCGAACGGCTGATGCAAGACGCCCGCATCATCCGTCACCTGGGCAAGCTGAAAAGCGTGCCGCGTAACGCGCAGTTCATTCTCGACGTCGCCGTTGAACGCGGCAGCTTCGGTGCGCTGATTGCCGAGTGGCCGGTGACCGATATCGTTGGGTTGTGGAAATACCTGGCCAAGCACGGCAGCCAAATGGGCGGGCTGTCAGCGCCACGTTTTCTGCGCATGGCAGGCAAAGACACGTTTATTCCCACCAACGACATGGTCGCCGCGCTGCGTGCGCAGGACATCATCGACAAGGTGCCCACCAGCCTCAAAGACCTCGCCACCGTGCAGGCCGCGTTCAATACCTGGCATGAGCAGAGCGGGCGGTCGATGGCGCAGCTGTCGTGGATGCTGGCGCACACGGTGAATCACTAACCACGCTGTGTAGGAGCGAGCTTGCTCGCGAACCCTGCAAACGCCGGCATCAAGGCGAGCAGGGTTCGCCAGCAAGCTGGCTCCTACGCAGAACAGGATTGGGATGGCGGCGGGATGGATGCACGGGTAATCGAAGCGTTGCAGCGCGCTCAGCGCGTCTTGTTCATCACCGGCGCCGGGTTGTCGGCCGATTCCGGCTTGCCCACCTACCGCGGCCTAGGCGGCTTGTACAACGGCGAAACGGCAGAAGGCATTCCCATCGAGGCCGCGTTATCCGGTTCCATGCTGCAACGCGATCCAGCGCTGTGCTGGAAGTACCTCGCCGAACTCGGTCGCGCCTGCCTAAATGCCAAACCCAACGCCGGTCACTACGCCATCGCCGAAATGCAGCGGCGTCTTCCGGGTTGCTGGGTGCTGACGCAGAACATCGACGGCTATCACCGCCAGGCCGGCTGTGATCCAAAGCGCTTGATCGAGATTCATGGCGAACTGGCACCGCTGTACTGCCAGTCTTGCGGGGCGGTGAGCGAGGAATTGGCGGCGCACTTGGACAGGCCGTTGCCGCCAAGGTGCGAACAATGTTCGGGCATTCTCCGACCGCCGGTCGTTTTATTCGAGGAGATGCTGCCGGAAAAAGCCATCGAAACGCTCTACCACGAGCTTCGCGAGGGTTTTGACCTAGTTGTGGCGGTGGGCACGACGGCCAGCTTTCCGTACATCGCCGAACCGGTGCTGCGCACGCGCCAGGCGGGGGGCTTTACGGTGGAGATAAACCCGCAGGACGGGGCTTTGAGCCCGTATGTGGACGTTCATATTCGCGGGAAAGCGTTAGATGTGCTGCCGATACTACTGAGTCACACTCTGGCCAATTAAATTTGCATATAACCGTTATGGAAGGCATATTCGCGCCTTCATAAATTTTTAGTCCACGGTCGTGCCCATGCTCAAACGCTCTGCACCCCTCGTGCCCCTCGCACTTTCAGTGTTCCTCGTGGCCTGTGCCGGCATGCAGCCAGCCCCGCAAGTAACTGAAGTTCCTCAGCAAACCATCAGCCAGCAATCCATTGCTGATGACGAATCCGACGACGGCCTCGACCCGTTACCCGACTTTGCTCAGGACCAGCCTTATCAACTTCCTTCTTTCGCCGACAGCATCCTGGCCCACGGCCTGTCGCTGGTAGGCACCCGTTATCGCTTCGGCGGCACTTCGGCCAACACCGGTTTCGATTGCAGTGGCTTCATCGGCTACCTGTTCAAAGAAGAGGCTGGCATGAGCCTGCCGCGTTCCACCCGCGAAATGATCAACCTCGACGCGCCGCTGGTTGCCCGCAGCGATCTGCAACCAGGCGACCTGCTGTTCTTCAGCACTCACGGTCGTGGTCGTGTCAGCCACGCCGGTATCTACCTGGGTGATGACCAGTTCATTCATTCCAGCAGCAGCAAGAGCGGCGGCGTACGCGTCGACAGCCTTGACGACAAATACTGGAGCCGCACCTTTATCGAAGCCAAACGCGCGCTGGCGCTGGCCTCGGTGAACACCGCTCAGGTGAGTCGCAACCCGCTGCACCCCTAATCAGTGGTCGGCCAACAAAACCCCCGTTAATCGGGGGTTTTGCGTTTTGGCGGGTTTGCACGTTTGCGTAGCAGCCAGCGTCGCCGTCAAAATGCAGCCAGCCCTTGCGCCACGGCCTTCTCAAAGGCAGAGTACGCCGAACCATCTCTGAGCCGTCCCGCTTATGCCTGCTCCGGCCCGTGTCCTGCTTGTTCTAATTGCTGCGCTGCTTTCTGCCTGCGCCAGCTCACCGCCTCCTTCCAAACCCATCGTTTTCGCCCCACCCAGCGCCACGCAAAGCGATGCGGCCGACGATGTGCTGTTTCGCGCCCTGGGCCTGGTCGGCACGCCGTATCGTTACGGCGGCAACACGCCGGACAGCGGCTTCGATTGCAGCGGCCTGATCGGCTATGTGTACCGCGACGCTGCGGGCATCTCGCTGCCGCGTTCCACTCGCGAAATGGTCAGCATGGGCGCCCCCAGCGTAAAGCGTGAAGCCTTGCAGGCCGGCGATCTGGTGTTTTTCGCCACAGCCGGCGGCGGCAAAGTCAGCCATGCGGGTATCTACGTCGGCGAAGGGCGCTTCGTCCACGCGCCGTCCAGCGGCGGAACCGTGCGCCTGGACAGCCTGTCCACCGCCTACTGGCTGAAAAGCTACGTCGACGCCAAGCGCGTTCTGAGCCCAGCCCGCCTGGCGCGCACCCCCTGAGCCATCGGCGCCGCTCTGTTCTTCAGTGACCCCTGCCAAGGACGCACCGCATGACCGCTCGAACACTCGCCCTCGATGACGCGCTCTACAACTACCTGCTCGATGTGTCCCTGCGTGAAACGCCACTGCTTAAACGCCTGCGAGAAGAAACGCAGGCGCTGCCCATGGCGCGCTGGCAAGTGGCGCCGGAGCAGGGGCAGTTTCTTGCGCTGCTGGTGAAGCTCACTGGCGCCAAGCGGTTGCTAGAAATTGGCACCTTCACCGGTTACAGCGCCCTTTGTATGGCCAGCGCCTTGCCTGAAGACGGCCATTTGCTGTGCTGTGACCTGCCCGGCGACTACAACCACATCGCCCGTCGCTACTGGTTCCAAGCGGAATTGCAAGACCGCATCGAACTGCGTCTGGCGCCCGCGCTGGAAACCCTGGGCCAATTGGAGCGGGAAGGGCGCGGCGAGAGTTACGACCTGATCTTTATCGACGCCGACAAAGCCAACTACCCGGTTTATCTGGAACACGCCCTGGCCCTGGTGCGCACCGGTGGCGTCATTCTGTTCGACAACACCCTGTGGAGCGGCCGCGTGCTCGAACAATCGCCCGACAGCCCGGACACCCGCGCCATTCAAGCCTTGAACCGCCGGCTGAAAACCGACGCGCGTGTCGACCTCTCGCTTCTGCCCATCGGCGACGGTCTGACGCTCTGCCGCAAGCGCTGATCAGCCCCGCGATGCCCGAACCGATCCGCCTTCCGCCCCAGCCCGACCAGTGCGAACTGTGCCAACGCCCCGTGCCGCTCACCCGGCATCACCTGATTCCCAAAGCGCTGCACAACAAGCCCTACGTGCAAAAGCAATTCGCCAAGAGCGAACGTATCACCGCCACGCTGTGGGTGTGCCGCGCGTGCCATAACCAGATTCATCGATTGTTTAGCGAGAAGGAACTGGCGCTGACCTACAACAGCCGCGATGCGCTGCTCAGCGATGAGCGCTTGCAGGCGTTTGTCAGCTGGCTGGCGACCAAGCCGTCAGGGTTTACGCCCAGGCATTAAGCCGGAAGGCGGGTTGGTCTTTCTTTGGCCAACGCCTCCTGTAGCGACTAATGAATACCTACGCCGATCTACCGTGTACGGCTTGAACTACTGGATCCCGAATCGTCGGACCGCCGCCTGCGCGAGGATGACAGACGTGTTTGAAGAATCCTCCGTCATCCTCGCGAAAGCGGCGGTCCGACGATTCGGGATCCAGAGTTTCACGTCTGGCTCAATTTTGAGTGTTCATTCACAACCGCACGCGCTTAACGTTTTTATTTCGCGCCTTATGCGTGACTGATTTTTGGCATTGCCCAGATTGCCTCGCGGCTAAAGCCGCTCCCACAATGGGAACACTGCTTCAATCATCCGGATCAACAATCCCTTCGCGCACGGCATACAGCACCAACCCCGCGACATCATGAATATGCAGCCGCTTCATAATCTGCGCCCGGTGCGCCTCCACGGTCTTCACGCTCAACCCCAACCCTTCGGCAATCAGGCGCGTGCTCACGCCCCGGCTAATCAAGCGCAGAATTTCGATCTGCCGCTCAGTCAGGCTTTGCGCGACCGGTAGCGGGCGTTGCGAGCGTGCCAAGGCGCGTTCCAGAACGGGTTCGGCAATGGATGAACTCAGGTAGCGCTGACCCCGCCCAACGGCATTCAGCGCCTCGTGCAGTTCATCAATCGCGGCGTCTTTTAGCAGGTAACCGCGTGCGCCTTTCTCCAGGGCCGACACCACCACCTCGGCGTCGGCGTGCATCGACAGCATTAGCACGCGCGAGTCGGGTGCGGCGGTGGCTAGCTCTCGCAGGGCTTCCAGGCCGCTGACGCCCTGCATCGAGACGTCGAGCAAGATGATGTCCGGGTGCAACGCACGGGCCATGTCGACGGTTTGTCGTCCGTCCTGCGCTTCGCCGACCACCTCGTAGCCTGGCAGGGTTTCGATCATGGCCCGCACGCCAACGCGGATCAGCGCGTGATCGTCGGCCAGCAACAGACGACACGTCATAGCGGCACGCTGCGGCAGCGGCGGTGGTGGCAACCGTGTTGCCAGAGATAAAGGGAGTTGAAACGGCGATTACGCATTGCTTGGACTCCTGTCTCAAACTGCGCCGCACGGGCGCAAGGCGAGGCTCGACACGGCCGCGCTTATAAGCAATGAGTAAGGAGTGTAGCGAAGGTTCGGCCAATTTGATGGGCAAGTGGCCATCATTGTGCACGGCAAAGTGCCTGCAGGCGCTCTACGTTGGGCGCCGAAGCGTTCGTCGGCTGGTTTGTTAGGGGCGGGCGTACCGGGTGATCACCGAGGACACATTGCCCAGCGATTCGTAGCCCTCCCGTTATCGGTAGAGAGCACGACGAAGGGCATGAACCGCCATTACAGCTTACTGAGTCAGCGCTGGGCGCCGGTGGCCGGATCCTGGCTGTATACGGCGTCCTGCATACGCTGCATATCGAGTTGCAAGTAATCGATCATCTGCTCTGAGCGATCCTGAAGCTGCATCGAGCTAGCGGCGCGGCCCTGCAATTCGTTGGCGCAGGCGTCGAGCCGCGGTTGACTGTCCGCGACAATTGACCGCGGGCGGCAAAACCAGGCGCCGATCAGGTTAATCAACATTCCAGCCGCAATTAACCTGGGCTGGGACACGACCAATCCGGTGCAATTGATGACAAGTCCAAGGTAAAGCGCGTAATAAGCCAGCACGGGAATGTCTCCACCAACGTTCAAGGTGAGGAAATTCTAAGTAGGTCTAGTCGCTATAAAAGTAAGGCAACTTCCTTCGATGGTGTAGGGACTTACTGCAAGAACAAGGGGGCCGTGTGCCCTAGTTGGTTCGTGCGTACTGGATGATGACCTTAGGCAAATTGCCGAGTGATTCGGTGCTTTGCGCCGCATCCAGGCGCAGGGCTTCTTTGGGCATGCCGAATACCACGCAGCTGGCTTCGTCCTGCGCCACGGTGCGCGCGCCGGCTTCACGCATGGTCAGCAGGCCACGGGCGCCGTCGTCGCCCATGCCGGTCATGATGATGCCCAGGGCGTTGTGGCCAGCATGTTTGGCTACCGAGCGAAACAACACGTCCACCGACGGCTTGTGGCGGTTCACCGGCGGGCCGTCGATCACTTCCACAAAGTACTGCGCGCCGCTGCGTTTGAGCTGCATGTGTTTGCCACCCGGCGCCACGAGGGCCAGGCCGGGGCGCACGCGGTCCATGTGTTTGGCTTCGCGCACGTCGATGGCGCAGAGGCTGTCGAGGCGCTGGGCAAAGGCGGCGGTGAATTTTTCCGGCATGTGCTGAACGATGACGATACCGGGGCAGCCGGCCGGCAACTGGCGCAGCACTTCTTCCAGGGCCTGGGTGCCGCCTGTGGATGTGCCAAGTGCTACCACACGATCGGTGGTGGTCAGCGAAGGCTTTTCTGCATGCGGCTCCGGCTGGGCAGCAGCGCTCAGTGTTTTTGCGACAGACGCCGCTGGTGTTGCCTTTGGCATGGCGCGTGGACTGCTACGAGCGGCCATTTCAATCTGACGGATCAGATCGCCGGATATCTGCTGCAAGCTGTCTTTAAGCCCGAGCTTGGCTTTGGTGAACACGCCTACAGCGCCTGCCGCCAGGGCGTCGAGGGTGATGGCGGCGCCGGCTTCGGTGAGTGTTGAGCAGATGATTGATGGCGTCGGTCGCTCTGCCATGATTTTGCGCAGGAACGTAATGCCGTCCATGCGCGGCATTTCAACGTCCAGCACCAGAACGTCGGGCCACTGTTTCTGCATTTTTTCCAGTGCAAACAGCGGGTCGGCAGCCTGGCCGATTACGTCGATGGTCGGGTGACTGTGCAGGCAGGCGGTGAGCACTTGGCGCACCAATGCCGAGTCGTCGACGATAAATACTTTGATCCGCGCGTTATGGGGCATCGGCTGGTTCCGTTTCTTAAAGGCGTTCAAACACCGAAGGGCGCAGGGTTCGCAGCGGCAAGTCGAAACCGTGTAGGCTTTCGGCGTGGCCGATAAACAGCAAGCCGCCAGGGTGCAGGCGCTCGACCAAGCGTTGCGTGATGGCGCGCTTTTCGTCCTGGGCGAAGTAGATCAACACGTTGCGCAGGAAAATCACGTCGAACGGGCCGACACCGGCGGGAATCGGGCGCATCAGGTTGACCTCGGCGAAGTTCACCCGGTGGCGCAATTCCTGGTTCATGCGAAACAGCCCCTCGCTGTCTTCAACGCCGCGCAGGCAATAGCGCTTGAGCCAGCCGGCCGGAAAGTTATCGGCCTGCTCCAGCGGGTACGTGCCACGGCGTGCCGTGTCGAGTACGCGGCGGCTGAGATCGCTGGCGAAAATCGACCAATCGCGGCTGCCCGAATGCTCGGCGGCAACCATGGCCATGGTGAAAGCTTCCTGCCCCGACGAGCTGGCGGCACTCCACATGTGAATTGGCCGGCGCTGTTTGCCCAGCCATTCGCCCAGCACCTCGAAGTGCTGTGGCTCGCGGAAAAAATAGGTTTCGTTGGTGGTCAGCAGGTCAATCACCAAACGCCGTTCTTCTTGTTCGTTCGGGTCGTTGATCAGCTGCATGTAGGCGCCGTAGTTGGGCACCTCGCGCGCCCGCAGCCGGCACATCAAACGGCCGGCCATCAGCGTGCGCTTTTGCTCGGCCATGCGAATGCCGGAGGCCTGCAGCATCATTTGCTGCAGGCTGCGGAAATCGCTGTCACTCAGTTTTGGCAGGTTTGAGGTCGGCATCAACTGGCCTGGCGACCGAGGCTCAACTGGCGGATGTCATCGAGCGACAACACCCGTCGCACGTCCAGCACAATGGTGAAACCACGCTCGTCGCGGGCCATTCCGGCAATAAAGTCGGTGTTGATGCCGGCGCCAAAGGGCGGCGGCGGTTCAACGGTGGTGCCGTCGATATCCAGCACGGCGTCCACGGCGTCTACCACCAAACCGATGCGCTGCTCTTGGTCGTCCAAGTGCAGTTCGATGATGACAATGCAGGTGCGCTTGTTGGCCACGCTCAGTGGCATGCCAAAGCGCGCCGCCAGGTCGAGCACCGGCACCACGTTGCCGCGCAGGTTGATCACGCCGTGAATAAAGCTCGGCATCATCGGCACCGTGGTGATCTGCCCGTATTCGATAATCTCGCGCACCAGCTCGATCGGCAGCGCATAGCGCGCGTCACGAACCCGGAACGACAGGTGCTGCACGCTATCGGGCGTGGCGGCAACACTGGCTTGTAAGTGAGGCATGGCGTGGCGTCCCGGGGCTTAGTTGAAATTCACGAACTGGCCTTCATCCACCAGTCCTTGGCCGGGCTTGCGCGGCTCTTGGCGACGCAGCTCGCGCACGTTGCTCGGCCCGCGCGGTTGGCTCGGTTTATGGCTGGCGGCAGCGGCGAAGTTGTCGAGACGGAAGTAGCCGATCAATTCCTGCAATTGGCTGGCCTGGGCGTTCATTTCTTCGGCCGTGGCAGCCAATTCTTCCGAGGCCGAGGCGTTTTGCTGGGTGATCTGGTTCATCTGGCCCATGGCGATATTGATCTGCCCGGCGCCGCTGGATTGCTCCTGCGACGCGGCGGTGATCTCTTGCACCAGGTCCGAGGTTTTCTGAATGTTCGGCACAATTTCGTCGAGCAATTTGCCGGCCTGTTCGGCGAGGCTGACGCTGTTGCTCGCCACGCCGCCGATTTCCTGCGCGGCCACCTGGCTGCGCTCCGCCAGTTTGCGCACCTCGGCAGCGACGACGGCGAAGCCTTTGCCATGGTCGCCAGCACGGGCAGCCTCGATGGCGGCGTTCAGGGCCAGCAGATTGGTCTGGTAGGCGATGTCATCGATGATGCCGATCTTCGCTGCGATCTGTTTCATCGCCTGCACCATTTCACGCACGGCCTGGCCACCTTGTACGGCGTCGCTGGCGGCTTTGCCGGCGATGCCATCGGTGATCTGTGCGCTTTCGGTGTTCTGTGCAATCGAGGCCGACATCTGTTCAACCGACGCAGTGGTTTCTTCCACGCTGGCGGCTTGTTCGGTGGCGGCCTGGCTCAGCGACATGGAGGTGGCGCTGACTTCCTCGGAGGCCGAGGACAACGAATCGGCGGCGCTGCGCACATCGCCCATCACCGAGCGCAGGCGTTCGGTCATGTGCTGCATGGAGGCTAGCAACTTGCCGGTTTCGTCTTTGCTGTCCGAGGTGATGCTTACGCTCAAGTCGCCCTCGGCCAGGCTGTTGGCCACGTCGACCGCACGGTTCAGCGGGCGGGTGATGCTGCGGGTGACCAAAATGCCGATGGCGAAGCCCAGGGCGGCGGCGATCAGAATCAGCACGATCATTTGCGTACGAGAGCCTTCGTAAATCGTGGTGATGGTGTCGTTAGCTTCCCCGGCGCGGTGTTTTTTCTGCTCAACGAGTGCGGCAATCGTTTCGTCGGCGGCGTTGCTCTGGGCGCGCAGCTCGGGCAGCAGGGCGATCACATCGCTGGCCTCGGCGAAGCGGCCGCTGGCTTTGTTGATGTCGAGAATACGCAGCGCGGTTTGCTCGTAGGTATTCAGCTCTTTGGTCAGGGTGGCCAACTGCGCCAGCGACTCAGGGCTGCTAAAGCTGGGGCGCGCCTTGTCGAGGTTTTCGTGCATGGCTTTAAGCGCCTCGTGCACTTGCGCCATGGTGCGCTCGCGCTCTTCGGCATTGATGCTCAACAAGCTGCTGCGCAGGTGACGGCCCACGTAGGCGAGGTTGAGGTTGGCGGTTTGCATATAGCTCAGGCCGATCATTTCGCGCTGGTACATCTGGTCTGACAGGTCGTTGACCTTGCCCAGATTGATGATGCCCAGTGCGCCGACCAAAGCGGTGAGAATCACCACCAGGGTAAAGCCGGCGATCAGCCGAATGCCGATCTTCAAGTTACGGATAGCGTGCATAAAAGGTCTCCTAGGAGCCGGTGAGGTCCGGTCGCGGTTGGTTAGCGCGCGAGTCGGCCTCGACGCTGTGTTGCAGGGTGTTGAACAGACTGGCGATATCCAGGATCAGGGCGATTTGCCCGGAGCCGAGAATGGTGGAGCCGCTGATGCCTTGCAGGTGCTGGAACAGCAGGCCAAGCGGCTTGATAACGGTTTGCAGCTCGCCGTGCAGGTGGTCGACGATCAGCCCGGCCTGCTGGCGGCCGAAATTGACCACCACGATATTGCGGCGGCTGGTGTGGCTGGCGGGCAAGCCAAAGTGCGCGGCCAGGTCGATGCACGGCAGCGGTTTGCCGCGCAGTTCGATGTAGCCATAGGTGCAGCGCGCCAATTGGGTGGCGTCCAGCTCGATGCACTCGGTGACCAGATCCAGCGGCACCACCAAATGCTCGTCGCCCAGGCTGACCAAAAAGCCATCGATGATTGCCAGTGTCAGCGGCAGGCGTATGCGGAAAGTGGTGCCTTGGCCGAGCACGGAATCGATGTCGATGCTGCCGCGCAATGCGTCGATGGCGCTGCGCACAACGTCCATGCCGACGCCACGGCCGGAGAGGTCGGACACCGCATCGGCGGTTGAGAAGCCGGCGGCGAAAATCAGCCGTTGAATGTCGTGTTCCGAAAGGTTGGCCTGGGCGTCGATCAAGCCCCGGGCGATGGCTTTTTCGCGGATGCGTGCGGTGTTCAGGCCGTGGCCGTCGTCGCTCACTTCAATCACGATCATGCCCGACTCGTGGTAGGCATTCAGGCGCAGCAAGCCCTGCGCCGATTTGCCGGCCGCCGCGCGTTGTTCGGCGTTTTCGATGCCGTGGTCGATGGCATTGCGCACCAGGTGGGTGAGCGGGTCGGCCAGTTGGTCGATCACCGATTTATCCAGCTCAGTGTCGGCGCCGCGAATGTCCAGGCGGATGTCTTTGCCCAGTTGCTGGCTGACGTCGCGCACCACGCGGTGAAAGCGGTTGAAGGTGTCGCCGATTTCGATCATGCGCATTTTCAGCGCCACTTCGCGGATTTGCTCTACGTGCTGATTCACCGTTTGCGCGCTTTCGATGCACAGCGCATTGCCATGTTTTTGCGCGTGCAACTGGGCGCCGGCCGCACTGATGACCAGCTCGCCGACCAGGTTAATTAGCTCGTCGAGCTTGTGCGCGGCCACGCGAATTGGGCTGTCATTAACGCGCTTGTCGCGGGAGGCTTTTTGTTTGGCCAATGCCGCGTCTACGGCTTTCGGCGCCACCATGCCCTGGCTCACCAGCACTTCGCCGAGCGCGGGTTTTTCATCGGTGGCGCTGGCTTGCAGGTGCAGGCTGGTTTGCAGTTCGTGTTCGGTCAGCAAGCCGGCGGTCACCAGAATCTGGCCAATGCGCGCGTCGCTTTCGGGCAGTTGCTGAATGAGCTTGAGGTAGTCGTCCAACACGCTGTCGGGCGGCAAAATGTGCAAGGTGCAGAAGTCACGGATGAACTCGAACACCTCTTCAATCTCGGTTTTGCTGGCCTCGCTTTGCAGGTCAATTTCCAAACCCAGGTAGCAGCTTTCCGGGTCCAGATCGGCGAGGGCCGGCAGGGTGTCGTCGATCAACGCCAAGTGATTGATGTCGCCCAGACGCGCCAGGTAACGCACAAACGAGGCCGGGTCGAAACCGTTGCGCAGCAGGTCGGCGTGAAAGCGCAGGGAAATGTGCCAAGCCGCCGATTTACCCAGCGAGGCCACAACCGGCGCGCTGTTTTCAGGTTCGTGGGCAGCTATCACCGGCATGGCGCCGGGTACGGCCTGAGCATGTTCAGCCAGGGTCGCAAGCAGTTGCGCCTGATGCTCTTCATCCACCGGAAGTTCGCCCGTTTGCGCGTCGATCAGCGCCACCATGGAGGCGATTTCATCCAGGCAGCGCAGCAGCACGGAAATCAGCGCCGGGGTCAGCGTGCCGGCGCCGTCGCGCACGGCCATCAGCAGGTTTTCCAGGTGATGGGTAAAGCTCACCAGCGGCGTCAGCGAGAACAAACCCGCCGAGCCCTTGATGGTGTGCATGGCGCGGAACAGGCCGCTCAACGCCTCTTCGTCGGTAGGCGATTGGTCCAGTTGCAGCAAGTATTCCTCAGCCTGCTTGGTCAGCTCGCTGGCTTCTTCGATAAAGCCCAGCAGCAGTTGTGTCCACTGTTCGCCGTTCAGCATGGGGTGGCCCTCAGGCCTGGGCTGCCGACAACGGCAGCAAATGGGAGAGGCGCAACAGGGCAAGCAGCTCGTGTACGGCGGCGGCCGGGTTGCAGGTTTCCAGCACGATGCCCAGCTGTTGCAGCGACTTGTGCAAGGCCAGCAGCAGTTGCACGCCGGCGGTGTCGAGCTCTTCCACCTCGCTCAGGTCCAGGCGCCAGGCGGGCAGGTGCGTGTCGCTGGCGAGCACGGCGGCCAATTCGGTGTGCGCCTGGCTGACTTCATAAATCGTCAGGCTGCCGGCGATGGCCAACTGGCCCGGGGCAGGGTGGCTGAGCTGGAACATCTCAGCTGGCCAACTTGTCGACGGCCGACAACAACTGCGCCGGCTGGAAGGGTTTGACGATCCAGGCGCGCGCACCGGCGGCTTGGCCTTCGGCCTTTTTGTTTTGCTCGCTTTCGGTGGTCAGCATGACGATGGGGGTGAACTTGTATTCCGGCCGCGCTTTAAGCGCCTTGACCAGGCCGATGCCGTCGAGGTTGGGCATGTTGACGTCGCTGATGATCAGGTTGACCTTTTGCCCGGTCAGCTTGGCCAGCGCGTCGCGACCGTCGACGGCTTCAATCACTTGGTGGCCGGCACCGGTGAGGGTCATCTTCACCAGTTGGCGCATGGACGATGAGTCATCGACGATCAGAATGGTTTTGGCCATGGGGCAGGGCTCCGTCAGGGCAAGGAAAAGGCGTTAGAAAAAGGTGATGTCGTCTTGCGCAGCGCGGCTTTTGCCGGCTGCACGGCGGCCGCCGCGTTCTTCATCGGTGGTGAATTGGCTGCGCAGTTCACGCAGCCAGCGCTGCGGGTCGCTGATGATCGGGTCCTGGCTTTGCAGGGCGCTTTGCAGGCGCTGGATGTCGCTTTGCAGGTGGTCGAGCATCTGGTCGGAGCGGTCCTGAAACTGCAGGCTGACGACGATTTCCTGAATGTCGCCCTGGGTGACGCGGGTGTCCTGTTGCAGCTCCAGTGAGCTGTGGGTCAGCGCGTCAAGGTTGGCCGACAGGCCTTGCATGATTTCGCCCGCCACCTGATCGAGGTAATGCAGGTTGCTTTCTTCGCTGGCCGACAGCTGATCCGCAGCGCCGACGGTGGACTGGATGGCTTTGTTGATCTCGCCCACTTTCTCGACCATGCGCTGCCCGGTTTCGGCCGACAGGCTGGAGAGTTTGCGCACCTCATCGGCGACCACCGAGAAACCCCGGCCGTATTCACCGGCACGGGCGGCCTCGATGGCGGCGTTGAGGGCGAGCAGGTTGGTTTGGCTGGCGATGTCTTGCACATGCTTGGACATGCTCTGCAATTCGCTGGCATAGCTGTTCAGGTGGCCGACGGTGGCGAGCAATTGCTTGCGGTTGTCGCTGGCGGCGTGGAAAGCGCTGGTTACTTCGTCGAGGCGCGCATTGGCGGTGCGCAGGCTGTCGCCGATGCCGTTGTTGCCGAGCACGCTTTCGGAACGGTTGAGGGTTTGTTGCAGGCGGTCGACCAAACTGGCGAAGCGCTCGAACAGCGCGCTGACATTGCTGCCCAGCAATTGGCGCACCTGGCCAAGGTTGTCGTTCCAGGTCGGCAGCAGGGCGCTGAGCAGCGGTTGGTTGTCCAGGGTTGGCGCGGTTTCTTCAACGTAAACCGGCTCGGCCACGGGCGCCTTGCTCGGCCGTACAAACACGCCAGCCAAGGCGGTAACCGCCAGACCGGCACCGGCCAACCACGGCATGGACACGCCCAGGCCAACCAGGCTGATGACAACTCCAAGGTAAAGCGCGCAATAGGCCAACACGGCAAATTCCCGACCAGGTTCAAGTTGGGTGAACTATAGGCAGCCGCGGCTAAGCGAAAAATCGGGGCACCCCCTACAGGCTTTGTAGGGGTTTCCCCTATACAGAAGTGCGCCGAGTTGGCGACGCCCGCCGAATTGACGCTCAACCTGCAACCCTCTAACCTGCCACCCTCGCTTCAGGTGCCGCCATTTGGCGGTGAAACAGGGAAGTCGGTCCCGCTTGTTTTGTACGTGTTGCGCGTACAAAAGAAACGGCACAAGCCGACGCTGCCCCCGCAACGGTAATTGAGCTGAACACCGCACTAGCCACTGTGTTGAACACGGGAAGGCGCGCTGTTCTGTTGGCCATCAGTGGCCGCGCTCATTAGCCCGGAGACCGGCCTGTCGCAGTACCACGGCATTGCGGAGGGCTTTGTCTGGCGTCGGGTGATTGCCTGCAATCCCTGCGTCTGCCGTTCTCCGCTAGCCTCAACCAAGCCGTTGGAAAACCGCCGCCTCGCGCGGGTTTTCCCGGCGTGGACAATTGATGTTGAAGAGCTGAGACCGCAATGAGCGAATCCGCAGAACGCGACGCCCGCCACAAGGCGCGCATGGCCCGTAAAAAAGCCCTTATCGACGAGAAAATCGCCCAGGCCCAGAACGAATACGGCCTGCTGCTGGTGCACACCGGCAATGGCAAAGGCAAAAGCAGCTCGGCGTTTGGCATGGTCGCGCGGGCCTTGGGCCATGGCATGAAAGTGGGCGTGGTGCAGTTCATCAAAGGCGCGGCCAGCACGGGTGAAGAACGCTTCTTCCGCCGCTTCCCCGAAGAAGTTAGCTACCACGTGATGGGCGAGGGCTACACCTGGGACACCCAGGACCGCCAGCGCGACATCGACAAAGCAGTCGCCGCCTGGGCCGTGGCCAAAGACATGCTCAACGACCCGGCCATCGGCCTGGTGGTGCTCGACGAGCTGAACATCGCCCTCAAACACAACTACCTCGACCTCGACACCGTGCTTGCCGACATCGGCGGCCGTCCGGAATTTCAGCACGTGGTCGCCACTGGCCGTGGCGCGCCGCCTGCGCTCATTGAAGCCGCCGACACCGTGACCGAAATGGCCATGGTCAAGCACGCGTTCAAATCCGGCGTCAAAGCCCAGGCCGGGGTGGAGTTCTGATGCAGAGCCATGCATGCCCCGCGCTGTTGATCGCCGCACCGGCGTCCGGCCAGGGCAAAACCACGGTCACCGCCGCCCTGGCGCGCTTGCACACACGCCAAGGCAAACGGGTGCGGGTGTTCAAATGCGGGCCTGACTTTCTCGACCCCATGATTCTTGCCCGCGCCAGCGGTGCGCCGGTGTACCAGTTGGATTTGTGGATGGTCGGCGAAGCGGAAAGCCGCCGCCTGCTCTGGGAAGCCGCCGCCGAGGCTGATCTGATTCTGATTGAGGGCGTCATGGGCCTGTTCGACGGCACGCCATCGGCCGCCGATTTGGCCCGTCACTTCGGCGTGCCAGTGCTGGCCCTGATTGACGGTTCCGGCATGGCGCAAACCTTCGGCGCCATGGCGCACGGCATGGCCACGTACCAGGCCGACCTGCCGTTCTCCGGCGTGCTCGCCAACCGCACCGGCAGCGCCCGCCATGGCGAAATCCTGCGCGACTGCCTGCCGCCGGCCATCAAGTGGTACGGCGCCTTGCCGCGCAGCGCCGCCATCGAACTGCCGAGCCGGCACCTGGGCCTGGTGCAAGCCGAAGAGCTGGAAGACCTGGATGCCCGCCTGGACGCAGCAGCCGACGCCCTGGCGGCCAGCGCCGACACCATGCTGCCGGCACCGGTGCGCTTCGCACCGCCGCCAGCGGTTCGGCACGTTCCGCCGTTGCTCGATGGCGTGCGCATTGGCGTGGCGCGCGACACCTCGTTCGCCTTTCTGTATCAGGCCAACCTCGACCTGCTGCGCGAGCTGGGCGCCGAGCTGATCGAATTTTCGCCGTTGCGCGACAGCGAATTGCCCGAGGTCGACAGCCTGTATTTGCCCGGCGGTTATCCGGAATTGCACCTGCAACCGCTGCAAGCCAACCAGGCCATGCGCGCCGCCATTCACGCCCATCACGCGGCCGGCAAACCGCTGCACGCCGAATGCGGCGGCATGTTGTACCTGCTCGACGCGCTAACCGACAAAGACGGCGCCAGCGGCGAACTGCTGGGCCTGCTGCCGGGCAATGCGCTCATGCATAAAAAGCTCAAAGCCCTGGCGTTGCAGGAAATCGAATTGCCCGAAGGCCGCGTGCGCGGCCACACCTATCACTACTCCGAACTGCACTGCGCCCTGGAGCCGCTGGCCCGTGGCGTGTGCCCGACTTACAAACGCACCAGCGAGGCGGTGTACCGCATCGGCCGGCTGACGGCTTCGTACATTCACTTGTATATGCCGTCCAACCCGGCGGCCGCAGCGGCACTGTTTCTGCCTGGCGCAGCGCCCGCCGTCGCCCACATTCAACAGAGCGACGAGCAGCTCGCATGACCGACCACGCCTACAGCGCCGCCGAGCGCGCGGCTGTTTACCGCGCCATTGCTGAGCGCCGCGACATGCGCCACTTCAGCGGCGGCGAGGTGGCGCCCGAGGTGCTGGCGCGCTTGCTTGAAGCGGCGCACCACGCGCCGAGCGTCGGCTTGATGCAGCCGTGGCGGTTTATCCGCATTACGCAAACAGCGTTGCGCCATGCCATTCATGCGCTGGTGGAAGAAGAGCGGGTGCGCACCGCCGAGGCACTGGAACAGCGCGCCGATGAATTTATGCGGCTGAAGGTCGAGGGCATTCGCGACTGCGCCGAGCTGCTGGTGATCGCCCTCGGCGATGGCCGTGAAGCCCATGTATTTGGCCGCCGCACCTTGCCGGAAATGGACCTGGCCTCGGTGTCGTGCGCCATTCAAAACTTCTGGCTGGCCGCTCGCGCCGAGGGCCTGGGCGTGGGTTGGGTGTCGATGTTCGAGCCACACGCGTTGGCCGAGCTGCTGCGCTTGCCCGCCGGTGCCAAGCCCGTTGCAGTGTTGTGCGTGGGCCCGGTGCCCGAATTCTACGAAGCGCCGATGCTGCAACAGGAAGGCTGGGCGACGCCGCGACCGCTCAGCGAACTGCTATTCACCGACACCTGGCCGGAGGCGCAATGAGCATCGCCTTGCTCAGCGTCGCCGGGGTGGCGCTGGACGCGTGTTTCGGCGAACCCAAACGCTGGCATCCGCTGGTGGGCTTTGGGCGCCTGGCCAATGCCCTCGAACAGCGCTTCAACCGCGCCTTCAGCGACAACGCCGAAGAGGTCGGGCGCGGCTGGCGCAGCCATGGCGTCACCGCCTGGGTGCTGGCCGTACTGCCGCTGACCGTCGCCGCCTGGTTGCTGAGCCTGCTGCCCTACATCGGCTGGCTGGTGGACATTGCCGCGCTGTACCTGGCGCTGGGCATGCAAAGCCTCACCGAACATGTGCAACCGATTGTGCAGGCGCTGCGCGACGGTGATTTGGCCAAAGCCCGCGAGCGTGTGGGTTATATCGTCAGCCGCGACACCAGCGCCCTCGACGAGCACGGCGTGGCCTTGGCCGCCACCGAATCGGTGCTGGAAAACGGCAGCGATGCGGTGTTCGCCGCCTTGTTCTGGTTCGCGCTGCTGGGCGCGCCGGGGGTGGTTTTGTACCGCCTGAGCAACACGCTGGACGCCATGTGGGGCTACCGCAACCCGCGTTTCGAACGCTTTGGCTGGGCGGCGGCGCGCATCGACGATGTGCTCAATCTGATCCCAGCACGCCTGGTGGCCCTCACTTATGCGTTGCTCGGCAACACGCGTCTCGCTTTGCGCTGCTGGTGGCGGCAGGGCTTCACCTGGTACAGCCCGAACGCCGGCCCGGTGATGGCGGCGGGCGCTGGTGCGCTGGGCGTAGCGCTGGGGCGTCCGGCCATGTACCACGGCGCCTTGCGCGAACGCCCGCCCTTGGGCGAAGGGCCGCCGCCGGATGCCGACACCATTGAGCGCGCGGTGCGTCTGGTGCGCCGTGGCGTGCTGTTGTGGCTGCTGGTGTTGCTGCTCGGAGGGCGCCTGTTTGCCTAAGCCCATCAGCGCCGGCCTGCTTCATGGCGGCCGGCTGCAACAGGCGGCGCGTGAGTACGGCATTGCCGTGGAGCAGTGGCTGGACCTGTCCACCGGCATCGCGCCGTGGCCGTTTTCTTTGGCCGAAATTCCCGTCAGCGCCTGGGCGCGACTGCCCGAAGATGACGACGGTTTAACCGCCGCTGCCTGCGCTTATTACGGCGTTGAACAGCTGCTGCCGGTGGCCGGTTCCCAAGCGGCCATTAAGCTACTGCCGCGTTTGCGCGAGCGCAGCCGTGTGGGCGTGCTGTCCCCGTGCTACGCCGAACATGCCCACGCCTGGCGCGAAGCGGGGCACGACGTGCATGAGCTGAGCGACGCCGCTGTTGCAGCACAGCTCGACGGGCTGGACGTGCTCGTAGTGGTCAACCCCAATAACCCCACCGGCCGCCTGTGCAGCCGCGAACAGCTATTGAGCTGGCACGCGCGCCTGGCGGAGCGGGGCGGCTGGCTGGTGGTGGACGAAGCCTTTATCGACATCACCCCGCAGCACAGCCTGGCGGCCGACTGTCCGCGTGACGGGCTGATCGTGCTGCGCTCATTTGGCAAATTTTTCGGCCTGGCCGGCGCTCGACTGGGCTGCGTGCTGGCCGCGCCAGCGCTGCTACAAGCCCTGGCCGATCGCCTCGGCCCCTGGACCATCAACGGACCAACTCGCGCCGTCGCTCGCCAGTGTTTCGCTGACCTCGCCAGTCAGAAGCGCCAACGTGAGCGCGCGTTGCACGCCAGTCAGCGGCTTGCCGAACTGATGGCGGCGAACGGTCTGCAACCCAGCGGCGGCTGTGGGCTGTTCCAATGGTGGCAAGGCGAACAAGCCGCTGCGGTTCATGATTTTTTCGCCCGACGCGGCGTGCTGCTGCGGCTGTTTCCCGCTGACAGCAGCCTGCGCATCGGCCTGCCGGCTGAAGAGGCTGACTGGCTAAAACTGACCGAGGTTTTCCACGCGTGGCGCACCCATGACTAACGCAACGGGCACCACCTTGATGGTGCAAGCCGCGACCTTAATGGTGCAGGGCACCACATCGGACGCCGGCAAAAGCACGCTGGTGGCGGCGCTGTGCCGCTGGCTGTATCGCCAAGGCGTGAACGTGGCCCCGTTCAAACCTCAGAACATGGCGCTCAACAGCGCCGTGACCGTGGACGGCGGCGAAATCGGCCGCGCCCAGGCGGTGCAAGCGCAAGCCTGTGGTTTGCCGGCACACACCGACATGAACCCGGTGCTGCTCAAACCCAACAGCGACACCGGCGCGCAAGTCATCATTCACGGCCGCGCCGTCACCAGCATGGAAGCGGCGCAGTACCACGACTACAAAAAGGTCGCCATGCAGGCCGTTTTGCAATCGCACCAACGCCTGAGCAGCGCCTATTCGGTGGTGATGGTCGAGGGCGCGGGGTCGCCTGCTGAAATCAACCTGCGTGCCGGTGACATCGCCAACATGGGCTTTGCCGAGGCGGTGGATTGCCCGGTGATTCTGATCGCCGACATCGATCGCGGCGGCGTGTTTGCCCATTTGGTCGGCACCCTGGAGTTACTGTCTGAAAGCGAGCAAGCGCGGGTAAAAGGTTTCGTCATCAACCGCTTTCGCGGCGCCCTCAGCCTGCTGCAACCGGGCCTCGACTGGCTGGAACAACGCACCGGCAAACCGGTGCTGGGCGTGCTGCCGTACCTCACCGACCTGCACCTGGAAGCCGAAGACGCCATCGACACCCGGCAAATCGCCAAAGCCGAGCAGGTGCTGAAAGTGGTGGTGCCGGTGCTGCCGCGCATCAGCAACCACACCGACTTCGACCCCCTGCGCCTGCACCCGCAGGTTGACCTGCAATTCATCGCCCCGGGCCAGCCGATTCCGCCGGCCGACCTGATTATTCTGCCCGGCTCGAAAAGCACCCGTGGCGACCTCGCGGCCTTGCGCGCCAACGGCTGGCAAAGCGCGTTGCACAAACACCTGCGCTACGGCGGCAAAGTGCTGGGCATTTGCGGCGGCTTCCAGATGCTCGGCCACCAGGTACACGACCCGGCCGGCATTGAAGGCGCCGCCGGCTCGAGCGCCGGACTGGGGCTGCTCGACTTCGACACGGTGTTGGACGAGCACAAACAACTGCGCAACGTGAGCGGCCATCTATGCCTCGACGGCGCGGCCATCAGCGGCTATGAAATTCACGCCGGCATCAGCACCGGGCCGGCCCTGGAACACTTCGCCGTGCAGCTCGACGATGGCCGTTGCGACGGCGCCCGCAGCGAAGACGGGCAGATTCTTGGCACCTACCTGCACGGCCTGTTCGAAAGTCCGGCGGCGTGCAGCGCATTGCTGTGCTGGGCTGGACTGCAAGACGTACAAACAGTCGACTACCACGCCCTGCGTGAACGTGATCTTGAGCGCCTGGCGGACATGGTTGAACAGCATTTGGATACCGATGCGTTGAGGAGGTTGTGTGCGGTCTGAATGTTCGTTGGGCTTCGCTGCGCTCAACCCAACGGAGGAAGCGGCCCATGCATGAACTCATCCTCGGCGGCGCCCGCTCCGGCAAAAGCCGCCTCGCCGAGCGCCTGGCCAGCGAAAGCACCTGGCCGGTCACCTATATCGCCACCTCGCAAGCCGGCGACGGCGAAATGAGCGCACGCATCCGCCAACACCGCGAGCGCCGCCCGGCCGCGTGGGGCTTGGTGGAAGAGCCGTTGCGCCTGGCGCACGTGCTGCAAACCCATGCCGCGCCGAACCACTGCTTGCTGGTCGATTGCCTGACCCTGTGGCTCACCAATCTGCTGATGCTCGACGATCTCCAGCGCCTGGCCGCCGAACGCGACGCCTTGCTCGAATGCCTACCGGCGCTGCCGGGGCGCCTGCTGCTGGTGAGCAACGAAACCGGCCTGGGCGTGGTGCCGATGGGCGAGCTGACACGCCGCTACGTCGACGAAGCGGGCTGGCTGCATCAGGCCCTCGCTGAACGCTGCCAGCGGGTGATTTTCACCGTCGCGGGCCTACCCATGATTCTTAAAGGAGTGCCGTTATGAGCTTGTCGTGGTGGGCTGCACCGTGTCAGCCATTGGATACTGTGGCCAAAAGCAAAGCCACGGCACGCCAGCAAGTGCTGACGAAACCGGCCGGTTCGCTGGCGGTGCTGGAGCAGACGGCGATTGACCTGGCGGCCATGCAAGGCTGCGAGCGGCCGGTGATCGATAGCCTATGGATTGCCGTTTTTGCCGGCGACCACGGCGTGGTCGCCGAAGGAGTGTCGGCGTACCCGCAAGCTGTGACCGGCCAGATGCTGCGCAACTTTACCGGCGGCGGCGCGGCCATTAGCGTGTTGGCGCGTTATCTGGACGCTGCGCTGGAAGTGATCGACCTGGGTACCGCCACGCCGCTGGAAGCGATCCCTAACGTGCGCCACCTGAACCTGGGCGCCGGCACGTTCAACTTCGCCCAAGGTCCGGCGATGACGCCCACTCAGCTGTACATCGCCCTCGAAGCCGGGCGCGACAGTGTTCGCCGAGCCAAGGCCGGCGGCGCGCAACTGTACATCGGCGGCGAAATGGGCATTGGCAACACCACCGCTGCCAGCGCCATGGCCAGTGCGCTGCTCGACTGCCCGGTGCGGTTGATGGTTGGCCCTGGCACGGGCCTGGACCCAGCCGGAGTCGCCCATAAAGTGAACGTGATCGAAACCGCCTTAACCCTGCACCGCGCCCACCTCAACGACCCGCTCGCCGTGCTGCAACACCTGGGCGGTTTCGAGATTGCCGCGCTGGTGGGTGCGTATGTCGCCTGCGCGCAAGAGGGCGTAACGGTATTGGTGGACGGGTTTATTTGCACCGTCGCGGCGCTGATCGCCGTGCGCTTGAACGCCGATTGCCGACAGTGGTTGTTGTTCGCTCATCAGGGCGCCGAACCCGGCCATCACGCCGTGCTTGAAGCCTTGGACGCCCAGCCGCTGCTGCAACTGGGCTTGCGCCTGGGCGAGGGCAGTGGCGCGGCGCTGGCGGTGCCGTTGCTGCAAATGGCCTGCTGCCTGCACAGCGACATGGCCACGTTTACCGAAGCCGCCGTGACAGATCGCCCGGCATGAGCTTGCACCTGAGCCTGCTGCGCCATGGCGCCACCGATCTGGCCGGCGGCTTTCGCGGCAGCATCGACGATGCCCTCACGGCTGAAGGCTGGAACCAGATGAGCGCCGCCGTCGCTGAAGCGGGGCCGTGGGATTTGATCATTAGCTCGCCGCTGCAACGTTGCGCAGCTTTCGCCCACCAGCTTGCCGCTGAGCGTGGCGTGCCGCTGCAGCTGGAACGGGACGTGCGCGAACTGCACTTTGGCGCCTGGGAAGGGCAAACGGCGCTGGCGCTGATGGCCGAGCATGAGGCCGAACTGGGCCAATTCTGGACGGACCCCTACGCCTTTACGCCGCCCGACGGCGAGCCGGTGCTTGAATTCGCCACACGGGTGCTCGCTGCTATTGAGCGCATCGCGACCGAACAAGGCGGGAAGCGCGTGCTGTTAATCAGCCACGGTGGGGTGATGCGCTTGCTGCTCGCCCAGGCACGCGGTCTGCCGCGCGAGCAATTGCTGCAAGTAGAAGTTCTGCACGGTGGGCTGCACCAGTTGATCGTGCAATCGCCCTGCGTGCTGTCGGAGGTCTGATGCTGCCGCTGCTGATTGCCGTGCAATTTCTGACCAGCTTGCCCGTGCGCTTGCCGGGCATGCCGAGCCCGCAGGAGATGGGGCGTTCGCTGCTGTGGTACCCCGTGGTCGGTCTGCTCATTGGCTTGCTGCTGTTCGGCCTGAACGCGCTATTGGCCGACACGCCGACCCTGCTTCGCGCCGCGCTGCTGCTGGCCGCCTGGGTGGCGCTGAGCGGCGCCTTGCACCTGGACGGCCTCGCCGACAGCGCCGACGCCTGGCTCGGCGGCTTCGGCGACCGTGAACGCACCCTGACCATCATGAAAGACCCGCGCAGCGGGCCGATTGCCGTGGTCACGCTGGTGGTGGTGTTGCTGCTCAAATTCGCGGCGCTGGTGGCCTTGCTGGAACATTTCCATTGGAGCGCATTGCTACTGGCCCCGTGGCTGGCGCGCGGTTTGTTGCCGCTGCTGTTTATGACCACGCCGTATGTGCGAAGTGGTGGCTTGGGGCAGGCGCTGGCGGAGCACCTGCCGCGCTCGGCTTTGCCCTGGGTGCTGGGCACACATGCGCTGGCCATGCTGATATTTGGCTGGGCCGGGTTGTTGGCGTTGGTGAGCGGACTGCTGCTGTTCGCCTGGTTGCGGAGGCGGATGGTGGCGCGGTTGGGCGGCACGACAGGGGATACGGCGGGGGCGATGGTGGAGTTGGTGGAGTGTTTGGTGTTGGTGGTGTTGGCGGTTTAGGGCGCTAGTCTGAGTCGCGCATCGTCGAAATGCCGCTTTCGCGGGAAATGACGACCGTCTGTACAAAAACACCGTCATCCTCGCGCACGCGGCGGTCCGACGATTCGGGATCCAGGCTATTGCGTCGTACACATAACGTCGACAGATCCGAGATTCTGGATTCCGAATCGTCGGACCGCCGCCTACGCGGGAATGACGGATGTCTTTGCAAAAAACCACCGTCATCCTCGCGCATGCGGGGATCCAGAGTATTGCGTCGTACACATAACGCCGACACATCCGAGATTCTAGATTCCCGCCTACGCGGGAATGACGGATGTCTTTGCAAAAACCACCGTCATCCTCGCGCATGCGGGGATCCAGGCTTTTGCGTAGTACAGATAACGTCGACACATCCGAGATTCTGGATCCCCGCGTTCGCGAGCATGACGGGGGGCTAGCATCGAGCCCCCAAAACCCATCTTCCATTTGACGCCCACCCAAACACGGGTATATACACGCATCCATGCTAACCACCCATTGCCTGTGCACCAAACTGCGCCGAGCCGCCCGCAGCGTCAGCCGTCTGTATGACGACGCGCTACAGCCGCTCGGCCTTAACGTCGCCCAATATTCGCTGCTCAGCCACCTCCAGCGGCTTGAGCAGCCGAGCATTTCCGAGTTGGCTGAGGCCATGGGCCTGGACCGCAGCACCCTGGGCCGCAACCTCAAGGTGTTGGAAGGCGAAGGCTTGGTGCATATGGGCGAGGGCAGTGATTTGCGCAGCCGCCAGGTGCAGTTGTCGGCGCAGGGCGCCCGCCGTTTCGAGCAGGCCGCACAGGCTTGGAAAGACGCGCAAGCGCAAGTGGCGCTGCGCCTCGGTGCAGAAAAACGTGAGGCGCTCTGGCTGTTGCTGGACGACCTGGAAACCATCGATTAATGCAGTGCAGCGGAGCAGGGCGATGACAGCGAGGCGTGCAACCACGTGGGTGCTTTTGGGGGCGGCGCTGATCCTTGCGCTGTCGATGGGCATCCGCCATGGCTTCGGCCTGTTTCTGGCGCCGATGAGCGCCGAGTTTGGCTGGGGCCGCGAGGTATTTGCCTTCGCCATCGCCCTGCAAAACCTGCTGTGGGGCTTGTCGCAACCGTTCGCTGGCGCCTTGGCTGACCGCTACGGCGCGGCGCGGGTGATGGTGGTTGGCGGCATTCTGTATGCCCTGGGTTTAGTGCTGATGGCCTCGGCGGACTCGGTGTGGTCGCTGTCGCTGAGCGCCGGCTTGCTGATCGGGTTGGGGCTGTCGGGCACCACGTTCTCGGTGGTGCTCGGCGTGGTAGGCCGCGCAGTGCCGGCGGAGAAACGCAGCATGGCCATGGGCATCGCGGCGGCCGCCGGCTCGTTCGGTCAGTTCGCCATGTTGCCCGGCACGTTGGGCTTGCTCAGTTGGCTGGGCTGGTCGCTGGCCCTGGTCGCCCTCGGTGCCCTGGCCGCGCTGATCGTGCCGCTGGTGGCCATGCTTAAAGACAAACCGCTGCCGGTGTCGGGCCACGACCAAACCCTTGGCGCAGCGCTGCGTGAAGCGGCGGCCCATAAAGGTTTCTGGCTGCTGGCGTTGGGCTTTTTCGTCTGCGGGTTTCAGGTGGTGTTTATCGGCGTGCATTTGCCGGCCTATCTGGTGGATCAGCATTTGCCCGCCGCCGTCGGCACCACGGTGTTGGCACTGGTGGGCCTGTTCAATATTTTCGGCACCTACTTCGCCGGCTGGCTGGGCGGGCGGATGTCCAAACCGCGCCTGCTGGTGGGTTTGTACCTGGCGCGTGCCGTGGTGCTGGTGTGGTTTATCAGCGTGCCGGTCACCCTGTTTACCGCTTACACCTTTGGCGTGCTGATGGGCATTTTGTGGCTCTCGACCGTGCCGCTTACCAACGGCACCGTGGCCACGCTGTTTGGCGTGCGCAACCTGTCGATGCTTGGCGGCATCGTGTTCTTGTTCCATCAACTGGGCGCGTTCCTCGGCGGCTGGATGGGCGGCTTTCTGTATGACCGCACGGGCAGCTACGACATGGTTTGGAAAATCTCCATTGCCCTTAGCCTGGTGGCCGCCGCGCTCAATTGGCCGGTGCGCGAGCAACCGGTGGAACGTCTGCGCATGAGTCCGGCATGAGCCGTTCACTTGGCGTAGCACTGAGCATTGTCGTGGCTGCGGGTTTGCTCGCGCTGGCGTGGTGGGGTTGGCAACGCGGCGGCCTGGCGTTGTTGCAATTGGGCATGGGCAGTTGCCTTTGACGGCCCGGCGCTTGACGGGTAGCGTGGCTGCACTGCCATCGACCCTTGAGCGCCACCACCATGAGCCTGCGTCGCATCGTTCTACCTGCCCTCGTTTTGTCGCTGTTCTCGCTGCCGGTGCTGGCGGCCAGTTGCCCGCCATTGCTGCAAGGCGAACTGCCCAAGCTGCGCGACAAAAACAAAGAACAACTCAACCTCTGCGAGCAGTTCGCCGGCAAGCCGTTACTGGTGGTCAACACCGCCAGCCATTGCGGTTTCGCGCCGCAATTCAAAGGCCTTGAAGCGCTGTACAAAAGCCACAAAGAACAAGGCCTGGAAGTGCTCGGCGTGCCCTCCGATGACTTCAATCAGGAAGACGCCGACCTCGCTGAAACCGCCAAGGTTTGCTACGTCAATTACGGCGTGACGTTCGCCATGGTCGAGCCGCAGCACGTGCGCGGCGAGCAAGCCATTCCCCTATTCAAAGAGCTGGCCGCGCAGAGCAGTGCGCCGCGCTGGAACTTCTACAAATACGTGGTCGACCGCCAGGGCAACGTGGTGGCGAGCTTTTCCAGCATGACCAAGCCGGACGACCCCGAGCTGCAAGCCGCGCTGGCCAAAGCCATTGCCTCCAAGCCCTGAGCGGCCACGTTTTCTCAACCTTAAGGAATTTAAGCTTCAGTTAAGCGGCGGACGATAAGGTGATCCCGTCGAAACACATGACTAACTGAAGAAAAGGACTAACCCCATGAATAAGTTCACTGCCCTGTTTGCTGTTGCTGCCCTGACTGCCACCGCCGGTATGGCTCAAGCCCGTGACCTGGGCCCGGACGAAGCCATGAAACTGCGTGATGCCGGCACCGTTCAGTCGTTCGAGAAACTTAACGAAGCGGCCCTGGCCAAACACCCTGGCGCCACTGTGAAGGGCACCGAGTTGGAAGAAGAACACGGCCGCTACATCTACCAGGTTGAACTGCGTGACGCTCAGGGCCTGGAGTGGGATCTGGAGCTTGACGCTACCAACGGCCAGATCCTGAAAGACCATCAAGACAAGTAATGAGCAAACCCGTTAGCAAATGGCTGATGCGTTACTGCGGCATCGTCGCCCTGGTCCTGGCCGTGCTCACCCTGAGCGTCGCCGTGCACGCCCGTGACCTGGACCAGGACGAGGTGCTGCGCCTTCGGCAGGAAGGCCGCATCCCGCCTTTGGAACAGCTGCTAAAACCCGCCCTCGAGCGTCACCCCGGGGCGAAGTTGTTAGAGGCTGAACTGGAGGAAGAGGATGACGTGTTGGTTTACGAAATTGAGTTACTGACCACCGACGGCGTAGTTCGCGAGTTGGAAATCGATGTGCGCGACGGGCGCATTCTCAAGGACAAGGAAGACGACTGATGCGTTTGTTGTTGGTGGAAGACCACGTGCCGTTGGCGGACGAATTGCTCGTCAGTCTGGGTGCCCAAGGCTACGCCGTGGATTGGCTGGCCGACGGGCGCGACGCCGCGCACCAGGGCGCCACCGAACCGTACGACTTGATCATTCTCGACCTCGGCCTGCCCGGCAAACCGGGCCTCGACGTACTTCGCGAATGGCGAGCCGGCGGGCTGGCAACGCCGGTACTGATTCTGACCGCACGCGGTTCCTGGGCCGAACGCATCGACGGCCTCAAAGCCGGCGCCGATGACTACCTGACCAAACCTTTCCACCCCGAAGAACTGCAACTGCGCATTCAGGCCTTGCTGCGCCGCTCTAAAGGGTTGGCGAATCAGCCGCACCTGGAAGCCGCCGGCTTGCAACTGGACGAAACGCGCCAGTGCGTAAACCTCAATGGTGATGACATTCAACTCACCGCCGCCGAATTCCGCCTGCTGCGTTATTTCATGCTGCACCCGCAGCAACTGCTGTCCAAAACCCACCTGGCCGAACACCTGTACGACGGCGAAACCGAGCGCGACTCCAACGTGCTGGAAGTGCACGTCAACCACCTGCGCCGCAAGCTGGGCCGTGAAGTGATCGAAACCCGACGCGGCCAGGGCTATCGCTTCGCCGGGTTGGGCGCGTGAAGTCGATTCAGCGCCGGCTGAGTGTCGGCCTGGTCAGTGTGTTGCTGGTGGTTGGCCTGGTGCTGGCGCAAACCAGCATTTGGTTGCTGGACCTTGGCCTGCGGCGTTATCTGGAAGACGGCTTACGCCAGCAGGCCGAGAGTTTGCTGATCGCCACTGTGCGCGGGCCGAGCGGTTTGCAGCTCAGCGACCAGCGTGTGCAGGCCACCTACCAGCAACCGTTTTCCGGGCGCTATTTTCGCATCGACTTCGCCGACGGCACGCCGGCCCCGTGGCGCTCCCGCTCGCTGTGGGATTTTGAGCTGACGCCAGCCACCCAGCCGGGTCTGCAAACCGATCTGGCCGACGGCCCGAATGAACAACTGTTGCTGACCTACCGCGCCGACTACCGCCGCTACGGCCAGCACATGTCCATCACCGTGGCGCAAGACTACAGTCCCGTACTCGCCAGCTTTCGTCGCGTGCAATACGTTGGCCTGGCGGTCGGCGCCGGCGCGCTGCTGATTATTCTGCTGCTGCAACGCCTGACCGTGCGCAACGCCTTGCGTCCACTGGAACGCGTGCGTCAGCAATTGCAGCAACTGCAACAGGGCCAACGCACTGCGCTGGACAGCGAAGTGCCGCTGGAACTGGAACCGCTGGTGACACAAATCAACCACCTGCTGGCCCACACCGAGGACCACCTGCTGCGCTCGCGCAATGCCTTGGGTAATCTCGGTCACGCGTTAAAAACGCCGCTGGCTGTGCTGATCAGCCTGGCCGAGCGCGACGAATTGAAAGCCCATCCCACCCTCCAGGCCACCCTGCGCGAACAACTGCAACAAATCGAACAGCGCCTAAGCCGTGAACTGGGCCGGGCGCGTTTGGCCGGCGAAGCCTTGCCCGGCGCGCAATTCGTGTGCGACGAGGAGCTGCCGGGGCTGTTCAGCACCCTTGGCATGATTCACAACCGAGGTCTCGAACTGACCTGGAACGCCGCACCGGGTTTACGTTTGCCGCTGGACCGTGAAGACCTGCTCGAAGTGCTCGGCAACTTGCTCGACAACGCCTGCAAATGGGCCGACTCGGCCGTAAGCCTGACCGTTCAAGAAGAGGCGGGCGGGTACCACCTGTGGGTCGACGATGACGGACCGGGCATAGAACACGTGCGCCGCGTGGAAGTACTGGAACGGGGCACCCGGCTGGATGAACAAGTGCAAGGGCACGGGCTGGGATTGGGCATCGTGCGCGATATTGTCGAAGCGTGGGGTGGGCGCATCGAGATGCTGGACAGCCCGCTGGGGGGGCTGCGGGTGGGCGTTTTTGTGCCTGGGGCGTGATGCCTTTTCAGGAACCGCGGCTAACCGGAGCAGGTTGTTTGCCGTCTGTGGGAGCGGCTTTAGCCGCGATGTTTTTCGGTGATGTTGCGCAAGATGCCCGCCGTCCCCGCGCCAGGATGACGAAGGTTTCGCCCAAGCCTCCCGTCATCCCCGCGCAGGCGGCGGTCCGACGATTCGGGATCCAGAATTTTGTGGTGAGCACAAATATTCGTCTCATCCAAAACTCTGGATCCCCGCGTGCGCGAGGATGACGGAGGTTTTTCCCAAAATCCCCGCCGTCCCTGCGCGCGGATGACGGAGGTTTGCCCAAGATGCCCGCCGTCCCCGCGCGAGGATGACGGAGGTTTTGAATGCGCGTCATCCTCGCGCACGCGGGGATCCAGAATGTTGCGGCGGGCACGAACCTGAAGCCACGCCCGGTTCCGCGCTCCGGTCAGCCGCGATGCGCTTCCAGGCCAATCACATCCCGTTAGCAAACCCCGGATTGCTCATATCAATCGCCGCTCGCACCGGCTTCAGCGCCTCGCCGTACTTGGCCAAAATATCCAACGCATAATCAATGCGCGCCCGCAGGCGTTGATCATCTTCGCCAGCCGCTTCTGGCCCATTCAGCACGCCGCCGCAATGGCGAACCAAAATGTGTTCCGGCAAGTAATTCAAGCGGCAGTTCTTGTAGCTCGACGCGCGCATTTCGCTGATTACATAAGGCCCGCCCACGGCCGCCGAAACGCCCACCAACAGCCCCGGCTTATGTGCCAGTTCGGCCTTGCTGGTGTAGATAAAGAAATTCTTGATCGCCGGGCAGGCCATGCCGTTCCACTCCGGCACCACCACGATCACCGCGTCGGCCGCTTTCAGCTGCTCGGCGTATTGCGCCCATGGGCCGGTATCTTCGGCAGGCCACAGGGGCAGGGCACCGGTGCCCAGGTCGATCACCGAGCTGTGCTCGGCGCTGGTCAGGTTCAGCTCGATCAAACGCTGCTGAAGAAAATGCGCGACCTTGGCGGACTGGCTGTTGTTGCGGCTGGAGCCGGCGACGATGGTGTAATTGAGCATCTGCAAATCCTTGGCGAAAGAGAACGCGCAGGCTAGCGGGGCGCAGTCAGAGCGGCAAGGGCCAAGGCGTCATCGCGGCGATTGGATCGCGCCATGAAGCGCAGCCCTGTAGGAGCGACCTCTGTCGCGAACTCTGGAACAGGTGATTTCAGCTTTGTGTTCACAGGGTTCGCCAGCAACCTGGCTCCTACAAAACGCATTTAGACGCGGAACTGATCCATCAGCGCCTGCTGATGGTTAGCCAAGCGATTCAACGACTGGCTCACCTGCGCCGATTCATCAGCTTGCGCCGAGATCGATTCGGTGACGTCGCGAATCGAGGCCACGTTGCGGTTGATCTCTTCGGCCACCGAGCTTTGTTCTTCGGCGGCGCTGGCGATCTGCAGGTTCATGTCGGTGATCACACCCACCGCCTGGCTGATGCGCTGCAACGCACTCACGGCGCGCTCCACTTGCTGCACGCTGGCCTGCGCCTGGCGATGGCTGCTGCCCATGCTGCTGACCACTTCGCGGGTACCGTTTTGCAGGCCTTCGATCACTTTGCGAATTTCTTCTACCGAGTCTTGCGTGCGCTTGGCCAGGCTTCGCACCTCATCGGCCACCACGGCGAAACCGCGACCCGACTCGCCCGCGCGGGCCGCCTCAATGGCAGCGTTGAGGGCGAGCAGGTTGGTCTGTTCGGCAATCGAGCGAATCACCTCCAGCACCGAGCCAATTTGCTGGCTGCTGCTGGCCAGGCCTTCGACTTCTTCCATGGCCACGTTCATTTCATTGGCCAGCAACTCGATAGCACTGGTGGTCTGGTCGATCACGCCCAGCCCTTCGCGGGTGGCGTCGTCGGCACTGCGTGCGGCCTCGGCAGCCTGGGCGGCGTTGTGGGCGACGTCTTGCGCGGTGGCGCTCATTTCCTGGAAAGCGGTAGCAACCTGGTCCACTTCACGGAACTGCTGCTGCATGCCGGAACTGGTCTGACGGGCAATGGACGAGGATTGATCCGCCGTGCCGCGCGCGTCCTGCACCGAGCTTTTCACGTCAGCGATAATGGGCTGCAACTTGTCGAGGAAGCGATTGAACCAGCCGGCCAGTTCGCCCAATTCGTCGCGCTTGGCGTAGTCGAGGCGGCGGGTCAGATCGCCTTCGCCGGTGGCGATGTTTTGCAGCATGGCGGCCACATTGAGGATCGGCCGAGTCACGCCACGCGCCGTCAGCCACATGAGTAGCAAGCCAAGAATCACGGCCAGTAAACCGATGCCCAGCGACAGACTGCTGTCGGTTTTGCCACGGCTGTCGAGTTCGGCTTCAAGTTTTTTGGCCGGCACGGTAAGCACCTGCTGAGGCACTTCGATCAGCACGCTCCAGGGTTTCGATTCGGGAATCGGCTGCAACGGTTCGAGCACTTGCAGCATCTCGCCTTCATGGAGCACCTGGGGTTGGGCGCTGGCAGTCAGGCGGCTGAGTTCATTGCCATGCTCGCCGAACGCGGCGTTCAAGGGTTTGCCCAACATGCTCGCGTCGCGGCTGTGGCCGGCGAACAGTCCCAGCGGGCTGATAATGCTGACGTGGCCCTCGCCGTTGTACAGCTCTTTATTGGCCTTCACGCTGATGTCTTGCAGGCTCGCCAGGCTGATGTCGAGCCCGACGACGCCAATGACCTTGCCGTCGACTTCCACCGGGAAAGCGATGCTGGTCATCAGCGTTTGCACCTTGTCGACCTCGTCGATATACGGGTCGAGCACGCAAGCTTTTTTGCCCTGCAATGGGCAGGTCAGCCACGAGTTATAGGGCGTGCCATTGCTCATTACGCTGGTGTCGTTGAACAATTCTTCTTTCATCGCTTCGGGCGACAAGTCACCACTTTTAGACTGCGACCAGTACTGCGCGAAGCGGCCGATATCGTTGCTGCCTTGAGCTTCCTGGTCGACAAACTGAGCGTCCTGGCCGTCCAGCGCGTTAGGCAGAAACACCACGTACAGGCCCAACAAATTGCTGTTGCCTTGCAACGCGGTGTGCATCTGCTCAGACAAATCGGTACGCACGGCGCCGGCTTCAATGCTGTGCGCCTTGGCCTGAGCCAACAGCATGTTCACCTGGCGGGTAAAGCCGTTGCCGTACTGATAGGCGTCCATGAAATAACGCTGAATCCGTAGCGACTGCGTTTCCCCCCGCGCCGCCATGCGCTTTTGCGCCGCCTCTTCGAGCATGGCCGTGCTCGACGCCTTAACCACATTCGCCGTGTTTTTCGACTGATACAGCGACGTGCCGACCAGAAGGGTAACGATCACCAACAGACATAGACCGGCAAGCGAGGTGATTTTCCACTGGATGGAGAGGCGACTGAGCATGGGTAATTCTCATGTAAGGCTTAAAACAAACGGTGATTACAGACAACGCACGAATAGCCGTTATGGTCGAGCGGCGGGAATTATGCACGCGACCGATTGAAATATTGAACGGATATTTGTGACGGGTCCGACGCTTTTATCGGCACTGCACAAAATGTTTGAGGGGAATGACCGAAAAAAGTCGGAGGAAAGTGCCGACTTAGTCTGAAATGAATTTACGAAACCACCTACAGCCGTAATCAGAATCGCCGATAACTCGTTATTGCCGTTTCCTGACGGTGCGCAGTTAAAGGAGTAATCATGCGTTTAAAGACAAAAGTGATGCTGTTGGCCTTGGTGCCGGTGCTGCTGTTTGCATTGGTACTCAGCGGCGCGGCCACGCAAGTGCTGCTAAGCCTGGCCGACGGCGAAGTCAAAGAAACCCGTGAACGCCTGATTGCCGAGCGCCAACAAGAACTGCAGAGCTACATGCAAATTGCCCTCGGCTCGGTGCAAAGCCTTTACGACGGCGCGGCTCAGGGCGATATGGATAGCCGGGCCGAAGCGATCAAAATTCTTTCGAAAATCAAGTACGGCAAAGACGGCTACTTCTTCGGACATGACGCCAACATCGTGCGGCTGTTCCGTGGCGACAACCCGCTGGACGTCGGCAAAGTGCTGGCTGACCGCAAAGACCCCAACGGCGTTTACGTAAACCGCGAGCTGTACAACGTCGGCAAGAACGGCACGAATTACCTGCGGTACGCCTCGCCGCTGCCCACCAACGACAAAGTGTTGGTGCCCAAGTTGGCCTACAACATCTACTTGCCCAAGTGGGACATGGCCCTCGGTACCGCCATTAACCTGGACGGCGTGGAAGCGGACGTCGCCAAAGTGCAGGCCTCGATTTCGGCGCGCATCAGCACCATCGTCACCAGCATCGTGGTCATTGCCCTGGTGCTGCTGGTGATTTTCGGCATCGCCGGTTTGGCCCTGGGCAATGCCTTCTTGCGCCCGTTGCAGCAAATCAAAAACAACCTCGACGACATTGCCGCCGGCGATGGCGACTTGACCAAGCGCCTGCCGGTGAACAGCAAAGACGAACTCGGCGAACTGGCCGGCTCGTTCAACGCCTTTGTCGCCAAGATTCACGGCCTGGTGCGGCAGATCGTGGAAATGACCGGGCAACTGACCACGCTGGTGAGCGAGGTGTCCGCGCAAACTCAGCGCGCCGATAAAGCCATGGCCAACCAGCGTCATGAAACCGACCAAGTGGCCACTGCCATTAACGAGATGTCGGCGGCCGCGCACCAAGTGGCGCAGAGCGCGCAAGGCGCGGCATCGGCGGCGCAACAAACCGACCAGGAAGGGCAGGCCGCGAAGAAAGTGGTCGACGGCAGCATCAGCCGCATTCATGCGCTGGTCGGCGATATCCGCAGCAGCGGCACCTCGCTCGACAGCTTGCAGCAAGACGTGCAATCGATTGTCAGCGTACTCGGCGTGATCCGCTCAATTGCCGAGCAGACCAACTTGCTCGCGCTCAACGCTGCGATTGAAGCCGCCCGTGCCGGTGAAGCCGGACGTGGGTTCGCCGTGGTCGCCGATGAAGTGCGCGCCCTGGCCAGCCGCACGCAGCAGAGCACCCAGGAAATTCAAGGCATGATCGACCGCCTGCAAAAAGGCACCGAAGACGCCGTGACCGCCATGCGCCGCTCCAGCGAAGCGGGCGACGTCACCAGCCAGCAAGCCAACCAGGCTGGTGCCTCGCTGGATGCCATTGCCGAACTGATCGCCACCATCAACGCCATGAACGCGCAAATCGCCAGCGCGGCGGAAGAGCAGACTGCTGTGGCCGAAGAGATCAACCGCAGCGTTCACCAGATTGCTGGGGCGGTGGATCAGGTAGCCGATGAAACCCAGCAGAGCGCGCAGACTGCAAGGAGTCTGGCGGAATTGGGGGATCGGTTGGGGACGTTGGTTAAGCAGTTTAGGATTTGAAGGAGTGGGGGATTTTTGTACGCAAGGCCGGCCCATTTGGGACGTAAATGGGTGTTCGCCTCGAAATTCTGGATTCCGAATCGTCGGACCGCCGCCTACGCGGGAATGACGGTGTCTTTATCGGGTCACGTGATAGACGACAGATCCAACCAAACCACCGTCATCCCCGCGCACGCAGGGATCCAGGCGCGGTGATTGACTGGTTTACTCCGAACCGCTCTTTCCCAGGCCTACCGCGCTCCCACAGGGGTTCGAGCCAGCCACAAAGAATGGAGGCACCTGTAGGAGCGGCTTCAGCCGCGATTCCTGCAACCCCCAATCACCGCGGATACAACGGCGGCAACGGACTCGTTTCCTGCGCGTCGGCCGGAGCTTCGGCGGCGGGGAGGGCGCGGATGGCTTTCCACAGCTGTTCACCCTGCCAATATTGGCCGCTCTCGCTGTACAACGCGCCGTTCAATCCATCCAGGCTTTCACTCAATGGCACAAACCGCGCGGCCATGTCGGCGAGGGTTTCCGGTTGTTGCCGCGCCCAGGCGTCCAGCGCCTGGCGGGTGGCTTGGGAGTCGTTGGCCAGGCACGCGCGTTTGAGGTCGTCGAGCAAGCTGCGCGGGCTCGGCCCGGTCTGCGCGGTGCGTGACACCGCAGGCTGGCGGCGCGCACGCCACCACAGACCAAAGCCGAGCAGGGTGGTGAGGCTCAGAATCAGCGTCGCCAGTTGCCACGGCCACAGCGCCGGGCCTTCCATCAGCGGCAACACGGCGTCGGTGTTCACCGGTGCTTCCACGTCCATGGTCGGGTTGTTGGCGACCATCAGCGCGCGCGCCGGCACGCTGGTGTGTTCCAGGCGATCTTCCTTGGTGTTCCACCACACCAGGTCCACCGCTGGCAGTTCGATGCGCCCGCTGCGGTTCGGCACCAGGGCTTCGCGTTCTTCGCGGCTGCCGATCAGGCCGCGTTCATTGGTGCTGTTGCTCAGTTGCGGCTGGTCCGGGTAACGGCGCAAACCGGTCACCGACGTGGCCGGCAACGGCGGTAGCTGAGCGCTGGAAAGGCCGTCGACTTTCAAGGTGAGGCTGCGGGTCAGCGAGTCGCCAACCTGGGCTTTGTCTGGCTCCGGCGTCCACGCTTCGCTCAGTACCACGGCGCGCGCGGGCAGCCACGGCGCGTCGACGGGGTATTCAGCTGGCTTGGCTTTAACCTGCAAGGGAATCACCGGCGACTTCACGCGCATCAACCGCCCCGGGCGCGGCCCGAATGGCTGGTACGTGCTGTTGTTCTGAGTGCGGTCCGCCACCGTGGCACTAAACACCAACGATGGAATGTCCAGCTCGCCGCTGTGTTGCGGGTAGATGGCGTAGCGCAACTCGATCACGCCATGCCGTACGCCGTTTATTTCTTTCTCATACGTGCGCGGGTCGCCCAGCGATTCGATGCGTGCGTCCGGGATTTGCAGCGGCGTGAGCGCGCTGTCGTCGTACAGCGACACCGAGTGGTAAATACGCAACGTGAGGATGGTTTGCGCCTGCACGTACACGGTGTCCTGGTCGAGGCTGGCGTCGATAAACACCGGCGCCACCGATTCGGCGTCGCTGTTGGCTTCGGTTTTGATCACTTGCAGGGTGATCGGCTCGCTTTTGTTCTCGCCCAGACTGAGCGACGGAATCACCACGTTGCCGACGCTTTTAGGTTGCAGGGTGATGATCCAGCGCGTGGTGGCGCGGGCGGAGCCGTCGATGGTGGTCAGGCGGTTGATCTGGCGCGTGCCAAGCACGTCGAACGCTTCATCGAGCGGCGCCAGGTCTGGCTTGCCGAACAAGGTGGCGTCGTCCGATTCCAGCGACAGCTCAAGGGTTTCACCTTCGCTCAGGCGAGTGCGGTCCACCGAGGCGGTGAAGTTCGCGGCGCTGGCCTGCAGGGCCAGCAGGCACAGCAAAAAGGCGCAAAACAGACGGGTCATCAACTAATTCCTAGGCTCTTGGCGCTGTTGCTGTTCGTACCAGAATTTGCGTCGCAGCAGCTCGCCAGGGTCGTCGGGAATCTGCCGCAGCCACTGTTCCATGGCTTGGCGCTGCTCGGCGCCGAGATGCTGCTGTTGGCCATCGTCGGCCTGGGGTTTGCCACCTGGTTGTTGCTGCGCCTTGTCGGCTTTGCCGTCCTTGCCTTCTTTTTCGCCACCCGCCTGCTGACCGGCTTTGCTGGCGTTGGGGTCTTGCTGAGCGCCTTGCTGGCCGTCGGGCGCCGGTTTTTGCTCGGCGTCTTTGTCGTCCGCTTTGTTTGGCGAGGACGCAGGCGAGGGCGGGGTCTTGTCTGCGTTGGTGTTGGCGTCCGGCCCGCTCTGGTTCTGCTCAGACGACTTTTGCGGCTGATTTTTGCCGTTCTGTTTGTGCTTTTTCTGCTGTTGTTCTTTCTGCTTCTGCTCTTTTTCCTGCTGCTTCTGTTGGCGCAGCAGTTCTTCGACCAAGGCTTTGTTTTTTAGCGCCTGCGGCAACTCGGGTTGCACCTCCAGGGCTTGGTCATAGGCATCCAACGCCGCTTCCAGCTCACCGCTGCGGGCCAGGGCATTGCCACGATTATAGTGATCGGCGGCGCTGCCGCCGGTGGCGAAACGATTGGCCGCGCCGGCATAGTCGCCCGCCTGGTACAACGCCTGTCCCTGCCATTTGGGATCGGCAAAGGTGTCGGCCGCTTCCGCCGCCTTGTGTTGTTGCAACAGCCGCTCGCCTTGTTGGTCGGCGCGCAGCCAGAGGTCGGCGAACTCGAAGGCGTAGCTGGGGCGCGGCCCCATCATCAGCAGCAACGGCAAGCAGAACAGCCAACCACGGCGTCCCGCACAGGCCGCCAACAACAATAGGGGCAACAGCAGCCAATAACCCTGATCGGCCCAGGTCTCCAATTGCGTGGGCTCGCTGTCGCGCAGGCTTTCCGTGTCGGCAAGCAGGCCGAGGTCGCGCAGGTCGGTTTCGTCGAGACGCGAGCGCAGGTAGTTGCCGCCCATTTCATTGGCAAAACGACGCAGGCCAGCGCTGTCCAGACGCGGCAGCAAAATGCTGCCTTGGGCATCTTTCAAAAAGCCGCCGCCTTCTTGCGCAATCGGCGCCCCTTGCGCTGAACCAATGCCCAGAATCTGCAAGCGGCTGCCTTGTTTGCCCAGTGCTTGGCGAATGCCCTGGCGCTCCTGATCATCCAGGGCCGAGGTGATCAGCAGCAGCCGACCGTTGCCTTGGGCGCCCTGTTCCAGCAGCGTCATGGCTTTGGCCACCGCCAGATCAGCGCGTCGGCCGGCCTCTGGCATGATCGCCGGTTTCAGTGATTCCAACAGATTGCGCGTGGTCGCCAGGTCGTCCGAGAGCGGCACCAGAGTGTGGGCGCTGCCGGCGTAGAGCACGATGCCGGTTTGCGCGTCGTGACGTGCTTCCAGCAGGTCGAGCACTTTGTGTTTGGCGTGTTCCAGGCGATTGGGCTGCACATCGCCGGCCAGCATCGAAGGCGTCATGTCGAGCAGCACCACCAGTGGGTCGGCGCGCTTTTGCGTGCTCTGCTCCACGTGTTGCCAGCTCGGGCCAAGCAGGGCCAGTAAGCACAGCAGCCACGACACGCCCAGGGCGATCCACGGCAAACGACTGACCCGCCGATTACCGCCACTCAGCAGAACCGCGTGAAAGGCGGGTGGTAGCAGCATTTGCCAGCGCCCGGCGCGGCGTTGGCGGTGCCAGAGTTGCCACAGCAACCACAGCAGCAGTGGCAGCAACAGCAGCCAGAACGGCCGCAGCCAATGAGGCCATAGCGCGATCATGAGCGTTTCCTCATGCGCGGGCGCCATTTCGGTCTGGCCGGCAATGCGTGCTGCAAACGGCTTTGCAACAAGTGCGGCCACAGCGCGTTGACCACCAGCACCAGGCTCAACAAGAACGCCGCCGCCAGCGGCCAGGCGTACAGCTCAAGGGCAGGGCGGGCGATGGTGGGTTGCTGGGCCACGGGCTCAAGTTTGTCGAGGCTGGCTTCGATCAGGGTCAGTTCGTCGCTATCGCGAGCGCGGAAGTACTGGCCGCCGGTCATGTCGGCGATTTTCTGCAGCGTCGGTTCGTCCAGGTCCAGGCCAGGGTTCAGACCGAGCATGCCGAACGCGCCGCGCTCCGGGTCGGCGCCGATGCCGATGGTGTACACCTTCACCTTTTCCTCGACGGCCAGCCGCGCCGCCGTGATCGGATCAATCTGCCCGCCATTGCTGGCGCCGTCGGTGACCAACACCAGCACGCGGCTATTGGTCGGCCGCTGGCGCAGGCGCTTCACGGCCAACCCGAGCGCATCGCCAATGGCGGTGTTTTTGCCAGCGATGCCAATCAGGGCTTCGTCGAGCCAGATGCGCACGGTGCGGCGGTCGAAGGTCAGCGGTGCCTGCAAATACGCCTGGCTGCCGAACAGAATCAGCCCGACGCGATCGCCTTTGCGGCCCTCAATAAAGTCGCCGAGCAGATTTTTCACCAAGGTCAGGCGGCTGACGTCGTTGCCGTTCCACTGCATGTCGGCGTAGTCCATGGAGCCGGACACATCCACCGCCAGCAGCAAATCACGACCACTGGCCGACACCGGCAACGGCTCGCCGACCCACGCCGGCCGCGCCGCCGCACTCAACAACAGCAGCCACAGCAGGGCGAAAGGCGCCTGCTGCCGCCACGCTGGCAAGTTGGCCCGCGCACGGCGCCCAGCCAAGCCTTCGAGTTCCGGCAGGAAACTCACCTTCAGCGCCGCCTCGCCGCTGTCGGCGGCAGGCAACACCAGGCGCAGCAGCCACGGCAGCGGCAGCAGCACAAACAGCCAGGGCCAGGTGAACTCAAACATGTTTGCGAATCCAGGTATCGACGGCTTGGTAGAGGCCATCCACCGCTTTGTCGTCGAGTTTGCATTCGGGGCGGTACGCGCCTTCCACCAGAATCATCCAGCGCGTCAAACCAGCGGCCGGGCAGCGGTTGTCGAGGTACGCCAACCAAGCGCGGCCGCTCATGGTGTGGCTCTGGCTATTGGGGTAATGGCTTCGGCACAGGCGCTTGAGCAGGGAATTGAGTTGCTGCAACCACGGCCCGGCGTTGATGCCGTCATAGGGTTTTTTCAATTGCCCGAGTTCCTGCAACGCCGCCAGGCGAAGGGGATCGAGCGGCACATCGGTACCGGTTTTTTTGCCCCGCTGCGGCAGACGTTTGCGCAAGCGCCACAAGCCCCACAGCGCCACCGGAACCAGCAAACCGAGCAGCCACCAGCCCGGCGCGGGCGGCCACCAGGAAATTGGCGGCGGGGCGATCAAAGGCTGCAACTGGTCGAGAGGATTCATTGCTTCTTCCTCGGCCGCTGCCCTTGCAAGTGATCGCGCAGCTGTTCAATCGGGTCGTTCAACGTCGACAGCGGAAACAGCGGCACGCCTAGTTTCTGCGCCAGCAACTGCCAGCGCGCCTGCCGCGCTTCGCCGAGGGCGTGATAGGTCTCGCGCAGTTCGGCGTTATGGGTGTCGAGTTCCAACAGCGCGCCACGCTCGGTGAATTGCAACAAGCCGGCGGCGGGCAGGGCGTGGTCCAGCGGGTCGGACAACGGCAGCAGCAGCAAATCGGTATGACGAGCGAGCAGGGTGAGTTGCTGCTCGGCGCTGTCGTTCAGTGCGCGCTCATCACACAGCACCACCGCCAGGCTGCCGGGGCGCAGCACTTCGCGCGCACGGCGCAGCGCCAGGCCAAAGGTGTCGCGGCCGGCGGGAATTTCACTATTAAGGTTCTGGTTGGCGCGCACCAGGCGGTTGAGCAATTGCAGCAGGCTCATCTTGCTGCGCCGGGGTTTGATTTCGTGGTGCTCGTTGTCGCCAAACACCAAGCCGCCGACGCGGTCGTTGTGGCCCAGCGCGGCCCAGCCAATCAGCGCCGCCGCTTGCGCGGCCAGTACCGATTTAAACGCCAGCCCTGAACCGAAAAACAGGCGCTGGCTCTGTTCCACCAGAATAAAAATCGGCCGCTCGCGTTCTTCATGGAACAGCTTGGTGTGCGGCTCCTGGGTTCGGGCCGTCACGCGCCAGTCGATGGTACGCACGTCATCGCCGGGCTGATACACGCGCACCTGATCGAAGTCGACGCCACGGCCACGCAGTTTGGAATGGTGCAGCCCCACCAGCGGACTGCGTCGCGCCGGCGTGGAGAACAATTGCACCTCGCGGATGCGGTGGCGCATTTCGATCAACTCAGCAAGGCTGACGCGAATTCCGGGTTCGCTGGCGGCAAGCGGTTGCATGGCGATCAGGCCACGGCAACCACATCGAGGATGCGTTGCAGCACCCGGTCCTGATCAATGCCCGCCGCTTCGGCCTCGAAGGACAAAATAATGCGGTGACGCAGCACGTCGAACAGCACCGCCTGAATGTCTTCCGGCGACACGAAATCGCGGCCAGCCAGCCAGGCGTGGGCGCGGGCGCAGCGGTCAAGGGAAATGGAGCCGCGCGGGCTGGCGCCGTAGGAAATCCACTCGGCCAATTCCGGGTCGAACTTGGCCGGGGTGCGCGTCGCCATCACCAACTGCACGAGGTATTCCTCCACAGCGTCGGCCATGTACAAGCCCAGCACTTCTTTGCGCGCGGCGAAAATCGCCTGCTGGCTGACTTTATGTTCGGGTTTGGTTTCGCCGTTCAGGGCTTCGCCACGGGCTTGCTGGAGAATCTTGCGTTCGACCGAGGCGTCGGGGAAGCCGATCTTCACATACATCAGGAAACGGTCGAGCTGGGCCTCGGGCAGGGGATAGGTGCCTTCCTGTTCAATCGGGTTTTGCGTGGCCATTACCAGAAACAGCGGCGACAAATCGTAGGTGCTGCGCCCCACACTCACCTGGCGCTCGGCCATGGCTTCGAGCAAGGCCGACTGCACCTTGGCCGGCGCGCGGTTGATTTCGTCGGCCAGCACCAGGTTGTGGAAGATCGGCCCTTGCTGGAACACAAAGCTGCCGGTTTCCGGGCGATAGATTTCCGTGCCGGTGATGTCGGCAGGCAGCAAGTCGGGGGTGAACTGAATGCGGTGGAACTCCGCCTCGATGCCTTCGGCCAACTCCTTGATCGCCTTGGTCTTGGCCAGGCCGGGAGCGCCTTCGACCAACATGTGGCCGTCGGCGAGGAGGGCGATAAGCAGCCGCTCAATGAGTTTTTCCTGACCCAGAATCTGCGTGGAGAGAAATTGACGCAGGGCGACGAGCGCTTCGCGGTGTTCCATCGTGGAGAGTTTCCTGGCGGATTGACGAGATGCAACGGCTCACAGCCAGGCGACAAGGCGCGCGGGGGTGGCTGCGAATGGCGTGACACTTTAATGCAAAACACGAAGCGGCGGCTATTGGGGGGCTGGGGGATTGAGTGGTGGGTCAAAAAGCATCGCGCTCCGACATTTATTTAAGGATGGCAACGGATTTGAGTTTTCACCGTCATTTCCGCGCAGGCGGCGGTCCGACGATTCGGAATCCAGAGTCTTTCAGGAGAAGGTGATCTTTCCGGAACTTTCGGTTCCGAATCGTCGGACCGCCGCCTTCCCGGGAATGACGGGGTATTTGCAGAAGGTGGCGCCTGCGCGGCGAATCGTCTGACCGGCGACGGTTCCACAACCCACACCGTCGTCCTCGCGCACGCGGGGACCCAGGTTTTCGGAGCAATCACCGTTCTCCTGAAAGACTCTGGATTCCCGCTTTCGCGGGAATGACGGTGGTTTGTGAGGGAAACAGCGCACGCGCGCCAAATCGTCGGGCCGCCGCCTACACGGTAATGACGTCGCTTGTTCCGAGACTCCCGTACAACCAGCGCACTAGAGCACTGCATCTGTTGACCGAATATGTCGCCCCATCGCAATCCCTCGGTCACAGCCTCTCGTTAAGCTACGCGTGACTTGATGGTCGTCGCGTGCACTGGCGGGTTTCAACAATGGCCTAGACTGTTGTGCAACCCGATTAACAGGGTGCCCTGCCCACGTAACTATCGGCACCGGCACACGGCGTAATCGGTCAGGTATGAATTCAGCGAGCTCTCTCACGAACAACAAGCCCAGCGGAGCACACACATGGCGTTCTTTACGGCGGCCAGCAAAGCCGACTTTCAGCATCAACTGCAAGCGGCACTGGCGCAGCACGTTAGTGAACAGGCGTTGTCACAAGTAGCCCTGTTCGCCGAGCAGTATTTCGGTATCACCGCCCTCGAGGAACTGACCCAGCGTCGCCTCTCCGACCTCGTCGGTTGCACCTTGTCCGCGTGGCGTCTGTTAGAACGCTTCGACAGCAGCAAACCGCAGGTACGCGTTTTCAACCCCGATTACGAAAAGCACGGCTGGCAGTCGACCCACACCGCCGTCGAAGTACTGCACCCGGACGTTCCCTTCCTCGTCGACTCGGTGCGCATGGAGCTGAACCGTCGCGGTTACAGCATTCATACCCTGCAAAACAGCGTGCTCAGCGTGCGCCGCGACGCCAAAGGCGAGCTGGTGGAAGTGTTGCCCAAAGGCACCACCGGCCCGGACGTGGCGCAAGAATCGCTGATTTTTCTTGAGATCGACCGCAGCGCCAACGCCACCGACATGCGCACGCTGGAAGCCGCCATTCTTGAAGTGCTGGAAGAAGTGCGCATCACCGTCGCCGACTTCCAACCCATGCGCGCCAAAGTTGGCGAACTGCTGGACTGGCTGAGCAAAGCCAAGCTCAACGTCGAAGCCGCCGAACTGGCGGAAATCAAAGTGTTCCTGCAGTGGTTGCTCGACAACCGCTTCACCTTCCTCGGCTATGAAGAATTCACCGTGGCCGATGAAGCCGAGGGCGGTCATATCACCTATGACGAATCGACCCTGCTGGGCCTCTCCAAACGCCTGCGTACCGGCTTGAGCAACGAAGACCTGCACATCGAAGCCTACGCCGTGAACTACCTGCGTGAGCCCGTGTTGCTGTCGTTCGCCAAGGCCGCCCAGCCAAGCCGCGTGCACCGCCCGGCCTACCCGGACTTCGTTTCCATTCGCGAACTGGATGCCAAAGGTCGTGTGGTCAAGGAATGCCGCTTTATGGGCATTTACACCTCCATCGCCTACAGCGAAAGCGTACGCAGCATTCCGTACATTCGCCGCAAAGTGGCGGAAGTGGAGCAGCGTTCAGGCTTCAACGCCCAAGGCCACCTCGGCAAAGAGCTGGTGAAAGTGCTGGAAGTACTGCCGCGCGACGACCTGTTCCAGACCCCGGTGGACGAGCTGTACAACACTTCGCTCGCCATCGTGCAGATTCAGGAACGCAACAAAGTGCGCCTGTTCCTGCGGGCCGACCCCTACGGCCGCTTTGTGTATGCGCTGGCCTATGTGCCGCGCGACATTTATTCCACCGAAAGCCGCGTGCGCATCCAGCAAGTGCTGGTCGATCGCCTACAAGCCACCGACTGCGAGTTCTGGACCTACTTCTCCGAATCGGTGCTGGCCCGCGTGCAGTTCATTCTGCGCATCGACCCGAAAACCAAACTGAACATCGACCACGCGCAAATCGAGCGCGAAGTCATTCAGGCCTGCCGTTCGTGGAAAGACGACTACGCCGGTCTGGTGGTGGAAAGCCTCGGCGAAGCCAAGGGCACCCGCGTACTGGCGGACTTCCCGAAAAGCTTCCCGGCCGGCTACCGCGAACGCTTTGCGCCGCACTCGGCTGTGGTCGACATGCAGCATTTGCTCAGCCTCTCGGACGATCGCCCGCTGGTGATGAGCTTCTACCAGCCGCTGAGCGCCGACGGCCAACAGTTGCACTGCAAGCTGTACCACGCCGACACACCGCTGGCGCTTTCGGATGTGCTGCCGATTCTGGAAAACCTCGGCCTGCGCGTGCTGGGTGAATTCCCGTACCGCCTGCGCCACCAGAACGGCCGCGAGTTCTGGATTCACGACTTCGCGTTTACCTACGCCGAAGGCCTGGACCTGGACATTCAGCAACTCAACGACACCCTGCAGGACGCCTTCGTGCAGATCGTTGGTGGCGCCGCCGAGAACGACGCCTTCAACCGCCTGGTGCTAACGGCCGCGATGCCATGGCGCGACGTGGCCTTGCTGCGCGCCTACGCCCGTTACCTGAAACAGATTCGCCTGGGCTTCGACCTGAGCTACATCGCCAGCGCCTTGCTCAACCACGTCGACATCGCCAAAGAACTGGTGCGCCTGTTCAAAACCCGCTTCTACCTGGCGCGCAAACTCACCGCCGACGACCTGGCCGACAAGCAGCAACGTCTGGAACAAGCGATTCTCACCGCCCTCGACGACGTGGCCGTGCTTAACGAAGACCGCATCCTGCGTCGCTACCTGGACCTGATCAAAGCCACGCTGCGCACCAACTTCTATCAAAGCGATGCGAACGGTCAGGCCAAGTCGTACTTCAGCTTCAAATTCAACCCGCGCGCCATCGCCGACTTGCCCAAGCCGGTGCCGATGTTCGAGATTTTCGTTTACTCGCCACGGGTTGAAGGCGTGCACCTGCGCGGCGGCAAAGTGGCCCGCGGCGGTTTGCGCTGGTCTGATCGCGAAGAGGACTACCGCACCGAAGTGCTGGGCCTGGTGAAGGCGCAGCAAGTGAAAAACGCCGTGATCGTGCCGGTCGGCGCCAAGGGCGGCTTCGTGCCGCGCCGCATGCCCATCGGCGGCAGCCGCGACGAAGTGCTGGCTGAGGGCATCGCCTGCTACCGCATCTTCATTTCCGGCTTGCTGGACATCACCGACAACCTGAAAGAAGGCGAAGTGGTGCCGCCGCAAAACGTCGTGCGCCATGACGAAGACGACCCGTACCTGGTCGTTGCCGCCGACAAAGGCACCGCCACGTTCTCCGACATCGCCAACGGCATTGCCGGCGAATACGGCTTCTGGCTGGGCGATGCGTTCGCTTCCGGTGGCTCGGCCGGTTACGACCACAAAGGCATGGGCATCACCGCCAAAGGCGGCTGGGTGTCGGTGCAGCGTCACTTCCGCGAGCGCGGCATCGACGTGCAGAAAGACCTCTCTACCGTCATCGGCATCGGCGACATGGCCGGCGACGTATTCGGCAACGGCCTGCTGCTGTCCGACAAGCTGCAACTGGTGGCGGCGTTCAACCACCAGCACATCTTTATCGACCCCAACCCCGACGCGGCGAAAAGCTTTGTCGAGCGCAAACGTCTGTTCGACCTGCCCCGTTCCAGCTGGGCCGACTACGATGCCTCGCTGATTTCCAAAGGCGGCGGCTTGTTCCTGCGCAGCGCCAAAAGCATCGCCATCAGCCCGGAGATGAAAGAGCGCTTCGACATCAAGGCCGACAAACTGCCGCCCACCGAACTGCTCAACGCCTTGCTCAAAGCACCGGTTGACCTGCTCTGGAACGGCGGCATCGGCACCTACGTAAAAGCCAGCAGCGAAAGCCACACCGACGTCGGCGACAAAGCCAACGACGCCTTGCGCGTCGACGGCCGCGAACTGCGCGCAAAAGTGGTGGGCGAGGGCGGCAACCTCGGCATGACCCAGCTCGGCCGTGTGGAATACGGCCTTAATGGCGGCGCCAGCAACACCGACTTTATCGACAACGCCGGTGGTGTGGACTGCTCCGACCACGAAGTGAACATCAAGATCCTGCTCAACGAAATCGTTGCCGCCGGCGACATGACCGGCAAGCAGCGGAACACCTTGCTGGCCGAAATGACCGACGCCGTAGGCAGCCTGGTGTTGGGCAACAACTACAAGCAAACCCAGGCCCTGTCGCTGGCCCAGCGCCGCGCCCGTGAGCGCATTGGCGAATACAAACGCCTGATTTCCGCCCTGGAAGCCAGCGGCAAACTCGACCGCGCCATGGAGTTCCTGCCAAGCGATGAGCAACTGGCCGAGCGCGCCGCCAACGGTCACGGCCTGACGCGACCGGAACTGTCGGTGCTGATTTCCTACAGCAAAATCGACCTCAAGGAATCGCTGCTCAAATCCCTGGTGCCGGACGACGACTACCTCGCCCGCGAAATGGAAACCGCCTTCCCGCCGCTGTTGGCCGAGAAGTTCGGCGACGCCATGCGCCGCCACCGTCTGAAACGGGAAATCATCAGCACCCAGATCGCCAACGATCTGGTCAACCACATGGGCATCACCTTCGTTCAGCGCCTGAAGGAATCCACCGGCATGAGCGCGGCCAACGTGGCGGGCGCTTATGTGATCGTGCGCGACGTGTTCCGTCTGCCGTACTGGTGGTCGCAGATCGAGGCACTGGACTACAAAGTGCCGGCCGACCTGCAACTGCAACTGATGGACGAACTGATGCGCCTGGGCCGTCGTGCTACGCGCTGGTTCCTGCGCAGCCGTCGCAACGAACTGGACGCCGCCCGCGACGTCGGCCACTTCGCCCCACGCCTGGAAGCCTTGGCCAAACAACTCGACGGCCTGCTGGAAGGGCCGGCGCGTGAACAATGGCAAGCGCGCGTGCAGGACTACGTGGAACAAGGCGTGCCGGAAGAACTGGCCCGCGCAGTCGCAGGCACAAGTCATCTGTACACCTTGCTGCCGATTATCGAAGCGGCCGACATCACCGGCCAGGACCCGGCACAGGTAGGCGCTGCCTACTTCGCCGTCGGTGGTGCACTGGAACTGTCGTGGTACTTGCAGCAAATCACCAACCTGCCGGTGGAAAATAACTGGCAAGCCCTGGCCCGTGAAGCATTCCGCGACGACCTCGACTGGCAACAGCGGGCCATCACGGTATCGGTGCTGCAAATGACCGACGCCCCGGCCGACATGGAAGAGCGCACCCAAGTGTGGATCGAACAGCACCGGCCAATGGTCGACCGCTGGAAAGCCATGCTCGGCGAACTGCGCGCCGCCACGGGAACCGACTACGCCATGTATGCCGTGGCGAATCGGGAGTTGATGGACTTGTCGCAGCGCGGTTGACGGCTGTGAAGCTGTAACGAAAAGCCCCGCCTAGTGCGGGGCTTTTTTGTGCTCGCGAAACACCACCGTCGTCTGTGGGAGCGGCTGGGCGGCACTCCGCTTGAGCCGCGATGCTTTTGGTTTTTTCGTTTGCAGGAAATCGCGGCTAAAGCCGCTCCTACAATGTATTCGCGCCGCTTAGACAAAGGTGTCAACGCAGCCCCTGTAGGAGCGGCTTTAGCCGCGATGCTTGTGATTTTCCGGCAACGGAGATGGCGACATTCGCAAACCCCGTTGCCATATGCTCTATTACCGCGCTGGAGCCAAAACAAGGATGTGTAAATGCGGACGATCTCGCACAAAGTCAAAACCTACCGGCGTCAGTTTCGCTTGATCCCTCGCTACGTGTTGAACACTCGCATTTTCTTGCTCGTTGCGATTCTCGTGGTGTTAATGACCGGTGCGGTTGGCCTATCGGTATTCACAACCATCGTTTGTCGCTGGCAGACATACTCTCACCTTACGTGGGTCGTCTTGGCATTCGAAGTTCCGCTAGCGTTTGGCTTTGCCCAATTAATTGTGGAGGCGAGCCGCAAGCGCTATCTGCGGTCAAAACCAGGTTCGCCTCATCCCAAGCTGCGAACCGCTCTGATGTTCACAGAGCGAGACCGCGCAGCCACCATCCGTGCGCTATTTGGCGAGCACGAAAATTACGAAACGTTGGCCCGAGTGCTCATTGAACAGTGGGAATGGCGCTGCGCAATAACCGCCAAGGCAGGCGACCCCATCGTGAGAAAAGCGCGTGGCTTTTTCGCCATTCCCGGCGCGGGGAATTTCGCCTCCTACCTCGGAGGCCTACTGGCAGTGGTTGCCGCTATTGTCGTCACCATGGCGGACAGGCAAACCTTCTATGCCCAGTTGCCGACACTGATGAGCGATGTCTGGGAATTAATTTGGCTCATCACAGCGAACCTTGTTTTCCCGCTAGCGGTTCTGGTTATTCCCTTGGCAATGATCGCGGGCACGGTGCGGTCGGTCGCGATTCGACTGGTTGAAAAGCTAAACGACGACTATCTCAGCGAAGGCAGTTTCTACGGCTTCATCAACGCGCTTCTTGAGTTGCAGGAGTTAAAGGAACGTCGCTTGCTGATGGTTACCACTGGGGTGGCCTACTGGACCTTCCGGCTCGGAACGGCACCGATGTGGGAAGTGCCGAGGCTAGTCCGAAATATGAGGCGCGCCAGGCGACTCGGGAAAATTCGACGGCGACAACTGAATCAGCCCAGCACTGCAGCGTAGGTGGCGAAACTGTCGTTTTTCCTTAAACCATCGCGGCTAAAGCCGCTCCCACAGTAGATTGGGGTTGCCCGCTGACGGTACCAACACCCCAGATACATCGCACCTGTAGGAGCGGCTTCAGCCGCGATGCTTTTGATGTTTCGTCCGCAGGAAATCGCGGCTAAAGCCGCTCCCAACAGTGGACTCATTTCGTGCTCCCGCAAGCGGGCGAGGAGTGACGTATGGCGACGAGGGTGCATATCCGTAGGAGCGAGCTTGCTCGCGAATGGTGGCAAATAAATTTCAAAACTGGCGTTTGCAGGGTTCGCGACCAAGGTCGCTCTTACAAAAGCGCGCGGAGATCAGCTCCCTCTCCCGCTTGCGGGAGAGGGTTGGGGTGAGGGGCCGTTGATGCTCCGGGCTAATCAGCGCACCACATGCAAGTAATGCATGTGCTTTTCATACTGGTCGAGTATGTCGCCGATCACGTCGTCGCGGTTCCAGCCCATCAGGTCGTAGTCTTGCCCGCCTTCTTTGAGGTGCACTTCGGCGCGGAAGTATTTGCGGGTCTCGCTGGCGGTGTCTTCCTCGCCGCTCAGTACAAAGCTCGGCAGGGTGAAGGCGCGGGGGCGTACTTCGTAGAGGAAGTCGGGCTGCCCGGTCAGGCTTACGGCAAGCGCGGTGCGGCCGTCGCTGCCGGTGGTGACTTCAGCTACGTAGCCCTGTTTTTTCAGTTCTTCTGCCACCGAGTCACACGCTGGGCGCACCACTTCGCTGATGAACCGGTTCACGTGGGCGCGGCGCGGGAACATGGCGATGCCGCGCAGACGACGCTGCCAACCGCCGTGGGTGCGCGCGGTTTGCCGAGGCCGAGCCAGGGCGTGGTAGCGCATGCCTTGTTTGGTGGAGTCTTTGTCCAGCGCTTTGAACAGGCCCCACATCGAGGCCAGCAGGATCGCGGCGAAGGGCAGGGCGCTGGCGATGGTCGCGGTTTGCAACGCTTTCAGGCCGTTGGACAGCAGCAGCGCAATCGCCACCACGCCAATTAGCACCGACCAGAAAATGCGCTGCCACACCGGCGAATGGGTGCTGCCGGAAGAGGCGAGCATGTCGACGACCAGCGCGCCAGAGTCGGCAGACGTGACGAAGAACACCACCACCATCAGCACGGCAATGCTCGACACCACCGTGGACCAGGGGAAGCGCTGGAGGAAGGCGAACAACGCTAATGAACTGTCCTCGCCGACGATTCGCGCCAGCTCGGTGTTGCCCTCGTTGAGGATCATATGAATGGCGGTGTCGCCGAATACGGTCATCCACAGCAGGGTGAAACCGGCCGGCACGAACAGCACGCCGCAAACGAATTGGCGAATGGTGCGGCCACGGGAAATGCGCGCGATAAACAGACCGACGAAGGGCGACCACGACAGCCACCAGCCCCAGTAGAGCAAGGTCCAGCCGCCAATCCAGTCGGTGGGTTCGTAGGCGTAGAGGTTGAAGGTTTTGCTGACGATTTCCGACAAGTAGCTGCCGGTGTTCTGCACATAGGTTTGCAGCAAGAACACGGTCGGCCCGAGTACCAGCACGAACAACATGAGGATAACGGCGAGGCTCAGGTTCAGTTCCGAGAGGATGCGAATGCCACGGTCCAGGCCGGTGGCGACCGACAGTGTGGCCAGCGCGCACGTCACCACGATCAGGCCCAACTGCACGGTGGTGTTGACCGGCAGGCCGAACATCATGTGAAAGCCGCTGTTGATCTGCAGCACGCCATAGCCAAGGGATGTCGCGACGCCGAACACGGTGCCGAGAATGGCGAAAATATCCACGGCATGGCCGATGGGCCCGTAGATGCGTTCACCAATCAGCGGGTACAACGCCGAGCGCAGGGTCAGCGGCAGGTCGTGGCGGAAGCTGAAGTAGGCGAGGATCAGCGCCACGATGGCGTAGATCGCCCAGGCGTGCAGGCCCCAGTGGAAGAACGTCAGCTTCATGGCTTCTTTGGCGGCTTGCACGGTGCCGGGGTCGCCAACCGGCGGTGTGGTGAAGTGCATCACCGGCTCGGCCACGCCGAAAAACATCAGGCCAATGCCCATGCCGGCGGAGAACAACATGGCAAACCAGCTGGCATTGCGGTAGTCGGGTTCGCTGTGGTCCGGGCCGAGTTTGATGTCGCCGTAGCGGCTCACGGCGAGGAACACCACGCCGATGAGAATCAGCGCGACGGTGAGGATGTAGAACCAGCTGACGTTAATGATGATCCAGTGCTGGATATGGTCGAACAGCGTTTGCGACTGTTCCTGGAACAGCACGGTGTACGACACCAACAGCAGAATCAGTACGGCGGCGGTGTAGAACACCGGCGGGTTGAGGGTATTACGCGGCTTCGCCGGCGTTTCCATGGCGGATATTCCTTCTAGGCGGGTGCGCTGCAGCAATCGTAGTGTATGACCACGGCTGCGCCGGTCGGTGCCGGTTCGCGGAGCCTATGGGAGGGCACTATGCCGCTGGGGTTCAATTTTTTATTGGCATCCAGCCCTTATGCCGAACGGAAGCGTGCAAACCCGTAGGCGCGAGCTTGCTCGCGAATGATGGCGAAGGAGATCCCAAAACTGGCGGTTGCAGAGGTTCGCGAGCAAGCTCGCTCCTACAGAAAGCGCGCGCCCATCAGCCGCCTCGGCCGCTTGCAGGAGAGCGGCTTTGAGCAGCTTTGTGGCACTACGCCAGGCCGGTTTCGCCATAGGCCAGGCCACCGGTGCCTGGCGCCTCGCTCACGTCGTTGGCCAGGTAGTGAATGAAGTTGGCCAGCCGCAGGTAATCGAGCATTTCCATGGGTTGCTGTTCGGTGCCTGCGGCGTGTTTTTTGCCGTCGTGTTCAGACTCGTGTTGACAGTTCATCACTTGCTCCAAATACTGTATGCATAACCAGCTTACAGGGATTCGGATATGTCGTTCAACCTCAGCCAGCTTCCAGCCGCCGAACGCACCGCCATTCAGCACCATCGCCAATACTGCTTCGAAAGCTATCAACGCCAACAAGAGTTGGACGCGCAGTTGGCCCTCGAAGCCGCGTGGGAATTTGGCCGTTTAATGAGTGCGCGAGAAGAAAAGAAAGCTGGCTGGCGCGACTGGGTAGGCCAGCAGTTGTTGGCCATGGAAGACCCGCAACTGGTTGCCAAACTGACCCGCCGCTTGAACCTGCATTTAAAGCAACAAGGTTGAGGTGTATGCGCGACACGCTGATCAAACTGGCACTTGCCCCATTGCTGTTGCTGCAAGGCCTGTATGTGCGCCGAGTCACGCCGCGCCTGCCTGAGCCAGAAGGCGAGCGCGTGGGCACGACCGGAAGTGGCCCGCATCTGCGCCTGCTGGTGTTGGGAGACTCGGCGGCAGCAGGCGTGGGGGTGAACAGCCAGGCCGAGGCGCTGAGCGGGCAGTTGGTCGGCAACCTGGCCAGCGTTTTCAGAGTGTCGTGGAAGCTGATCGCGCAGTCGGGCTTGAACACCGCGCAATTGCAGGCATTGGTTGAACGCAGCGTGACCGAGCCGTTTGATGCGGTGGTGCTGTCTATTGGCTTGAACGATGTGACCGGCGGTGCCTCGGTGGCCGAGTGGACGCCGGCCATGAACCGGCTGTTGGATTTGCTGCAATGGAAATACAACACTCGACATCTGTTGATTGCACCGATACCGCCCATGCACGCCTTCCCGGCGCTGCCGCAACCGCTGCGCTGGTACCTGGGGCGCCGCGCCAGGCACTTCAACGCCGGGCTGAAATGGCTGACGAACCGGCGCATGGACTGCCACCTGCAAACATGCAACTTCCCCATGCAGCGAGATTCGCTTGCCGCCGACGGTTTCCATCCGGGCGCTGCGGCGTACGCGCTGTGGGCCAGCGAAAGCGCCTCGATTTTGCGCGAGTGTTTTGCCGATCCGCAGATGTTGAGCGGGCGAGTGGTTGTGCCTGAGCGGGCGGGCTGACAGCTCCCGACGCGGGACCCCCTGTAGGAGCGGCTTTAGCCGCGATTCCTGGAAACGATAATGATGCGTTCGGGCTCGGTTTAGCGGTCGCAGGGCCGGCCAATCGCGGCTAAAGCCGCTCCTACAGGTGGGGGGGTGTGTTTTTTGAAAGAGTGGCGGCCATTCCGGCTCAATCCTCTAAAAACATCGCCGCCCGTTCTACGAAATCTTGGTGATTCTGAAATATCCCGCCATGCCCGGCATCGTCGTAAATGACCAACTGGGCATTGGGGATGCGCCGCGCCAGGTCGGCCGAGTTCAGCGACGGCACCATGATGTCGTTGTCGCCGTTGGCGATCAGGGTTGGGCTTTTGATAGGGCTCAGGTCGTGTGGCGGCTGTTTGCCCCAGGCCTGAATCGCTTTCAGTTGGCGCATAAACGCAGCCGGCGACGGCGCTTTATCGCGCTGGTGTTTGCGTTCTTTCAGACGTTTCAGGAAGGCTTTGGCTGCCTGTTTGCCTTGCGTGCTGGAGGTGAAGAACAAGTAAAACTTGGGGTCGCGTAAGGTCAGCAGACCTTTGATCATCAGCGGCCATGACATGGACCACACGCGGTCGATGCCTAGTCCACCGGCAGGCCCAGTGCCGGTCAGAATCAGTTTGCGCACCAGTTCAGGCGCTTTGAGCACGACGGCCTGGGCGACAAAACCACCAAGGGAAAAGCCGAGCAAGTCGACTTGGCTAAAACCCAGCGCGCGAATCAAGGCGATGGCATCGTCGGCCATTTCCTCGACGGTCAATCGGGCCGTGCCGCCAGAGCCGCCGATGCCGGGGTAATCGGTGGCGAAGACCCGGCGCGTTTGTGCCAGGCCATCGACTATGCGCGGGTCGAAGTTGTCGAGCACCGCGCCCCAGTGGTTGAGCATCACCAGCGGCATGGCGTTTTCTTCGCCGATGGTGCGGTAGGCGATGGGCGTGCCGGCCACGGTAATGGTGCGATTGATGGCGGTGGCAAACTGCGCATCAGGACCACGGGTAGGGGAAATATGAATTGTCACGGTGACCGTGCCTCGGTTCGCAAGCGAACGCTACGAGCGGGGAAGGGCGCGCCGCACCCTGAACAAGGCGCGGCGGGCCAGCGATTACGCTTCGTTGCGATAGCGTGGGGCGACGGTGGATTGCTTCAGGTTGCCAAGAAACGCCTGACGCGCGCCTTGCAAGGTGTCCCAGTAGGCAGCGTCTTGCAGAGGCGGAATGGTCACGTTTTCGCGGCGGTCGAAGCCCAGCAGCGCGGCGTCGACCATGTCACCAACTTCCATGATTTCCGGCAGTTGATTGATGTCGATGCCGGCACGGTCCCAGATTTCGGTGCGGGTGGCGGCTGGCAACACGGCCTGCACGTAGACGCCTTTTGGCCCCAGTTCCAGGGTCAAGCCTTGCGACAAGAACTGCACGAATGCCTTGGTGGCGCCGTACACGGTCATGTTCAGTTCAGGGGCCAGGCCCACGACCGAACCAATGTTGATGATTGAGCCTTCACCGGCCGCCACCAGACGCGGAGCGATGGCACTGGCCAGGCGCACCAGGGCGGTGGTGTTCAGCGCCACCAGGCGGGCGACGCTTTCGGTGCTTTGCTGGATAAACCCGCCAGACTGCGCGGCGCCGGCGTTGTTAACCAGAATGCCGATGTTGGCGTCTTCACGCAGGCGCGCTTCTACGGCTTCGATGTCGCGCAGTTCGGTCAGGTCGGCGGGCAGTACGTCTACGGCAATACCGTGCGCGTCACGCAGTTTTGCAGCCAGGGTGTCGAGGCGGGCTTTGTCGCGGGCCACCAGAACCAGGTTGTGGCCACGGGCAGCGAAGCGTTCGGCGTACACGGCGCCAATGCCTGACGAAGCGCCGGTAATCAGTACAGATTTCAATGCGGTCATGGCGGTAATTCCTTAAGAGAAGAGGGTGGTTTACGCGGTGTACGTTGGGTAATCGGTATAGCCTTTCGCACCACCGCCATAGAGCGTGGCGGCATCGAGTGCAGCCAGCGGTGCATCGGCTTGCAGGCGCTCGACAAGATCCGGGTTGGCAATAAATGGACGGCCAAACGCCGCCAGGTCGATCTGGTTGTCGGCAAGGCGCGCGTTGGCCAGGTCGAGGTGGTAGCCGTTGTTGCCAATGTAGGTGCCGCTGAAGCGACTGCGCAGGGAGTCGAAATCAAACGGCGCCACGTTGCGCGGGCCGCCAGTGGCGCCTTCTACAACGTGCAGGTAAACGAGGCCGAGCGCGCTGAGTTTTTCCACCAGATAGTCGAACTGCCCTTGCGGGTCGCTGCTGGACACGCCATTGGCCGGGGAGACAGGGGAAATGCGAATGCCGGTGCGCTCGGCGCCAATCTCGCTCACCACCGCCGCAGCGATTTCGAGCACGAGCCGCGCACGGTTTTCGATAGAGCCGCCGTACGCGTCGGTGCGCACATTCGCGCCGTCTTGCAAGAACTGATCGAGCAAGTAGCCGTTAGCGCCGTGAATTTCCACACCATCAAAGCCAGCCGCAATGGCGTTGGCAGCGGCTTTGCGGAAGTCTTCGACGATGCCTGGCAGCTCGCTGATTTCCAGGGCGCGTGGCTCGGAGACATCATGGAAACCGTTGTTGACGAACACCTTGGTGGCGGCGCGAATGGCCGACGGCGCTACCGGCGCCGCGCCATTTTCTTGCAGGTCGACGTGGGAAACGCGGCCGACGTGCCACAGCTGCAGGAAAATTTTCCCGCCTTTGGCGTGTACCGCAGCGGTAACCGCTTTCCAGCCGTCGATCTGGGCCTGGGTGTAGATGCCGGGGGTGTCTTGATAGCCCTGGCCTTGTTGCGAAATCTGCGTGGCTTCGGAAATCAGCAGCCCGGCCGATGCGCGCTGGGCGTAGTACTCGGCGGCGTATTCACTGGGCACATTGCCAACGCCCGCGCGGTTGCGCGTCAGCGGCGCCATGACGACACGGTTAGTGAGGGTCAGTGAGCCTAGGGTGTAGGGTTCGAACAGCGTGTTGTCGTTCATTTCTGGTCCACGATTCGGTGAAAGGTAAGGGCATGCCGACACGCAGTAACGAAGCGGCGGCTTTATGATGTCGAGCATAATCTAACCTGTCAACTGTTTTGATTATGGTCGACATCAGAGTAGTATTCGCCGCGTATGTGAACGAAACAGAGGCGCTTGCTATGAAAGTGACAAAAGCCCAATCGCTGGCCAATCGAGCCCACATCGTCGACACGGCGTCGGTGCTTTTCCGCGAACGCGGCTACGACGGCATCGGCGTGGCCGACCTGATGGCGGCGGCTGGTTTCACCCAGGGCGGGTTTTACAAACACTTCGGTTCCAAGGCCGATCTGATGGCCGAGGCCGCTGCGTGCAGCCTGGCCCAGTCGCGCGCTTCCAGCAAAGAATTGGACTTCGCCGGCTTTATCGACCTGTTCCTGTCGCGCCAACACCGTGACTCGCCCGGTAGCGGTTGCACCATGTCGGCCCTGTGCGGCGACGCGGCGCGGCAACCGGCCGACATCAAAGCCACGTTTGCCGAGGGCATTGAGCAAGCGGTCAGCGGGCTGCAGCACAAGCACATCGCCGACGGCAACGCGGCGGACGATCAAGTGCGCGAAAGAATGATCAGCCTGTTGGCGCAGCTGGTGGGCGCCGTGGTGTTGTCGCGCGCTTGCCCGGATGATTCGTCGTTGGCCGACGAAATATTGCAGGCGTGCCATCGGCAAATCAGCGCGTCGTATACGCCACCTGTCGATCAGCCGGAGTAAACCGTCTGCGCCCAAATGATGTCATTGTGCCGTCATGTGGGCGTCGTATGCTGGCCATTCAACGTGGCCGGATGATGGTGCAGTGAACCGTCAGTTTTTCTCGTCTCCCCGATTTTTGCAGGTGCTGTGGCTGACCTTGTGCGTCGCGATGCTGGTGTTGCTGTGGGGTTTGTATTTCCAGCAAAAAACCGCTTCGCGGCAGGAGGCTTTGGCCGCGAAAGCCTCGGAGCATCTCAATCTCGCCAGCATCGTTGCGCAAAATCTGCAGCAACTGGTCGACCGCGCGCAGGCCATCGGCCGGGTGACGCAAAGCACGCCGGAAAGTCGTGAGCAAAGCCATCAGGGGCTGGTGCGCATGTTGGCCGAAGACCCGGTGCTCAAGCGCATGAGCCTTTACGACAGCAGCGGCAAGCTGTTGTCCGCCAGCCACAACGATGAAGCGCAAGCGCTGCCGGCCGCCTGGCTCGAGCAACTTCAGGCGCATACCGCGCGCTACGGCTTCAAAGCGTTTTTGCCTCGGCTTAGCGAACGCGAGCAGACCTCCTCGTTGCCTAACTGGCGCCTGCCATTTCTGCTGCCGCTCGCCGACGCCACCACACGCAAGCTCGATGGCGTGCTGTTGGTGCAGCTCGATATCGGCTACCTGGCGACACTGTTCCAGCACATCAATCTGGGCAACAGCGGGCTTATGAGCCTGCTCGACAGCGACGGGCAAGAGCGTTTGCGCATCAACAACAGCGGGGTGGTGATTTCCGCCGTGCCGCTGCATTCGACGTTGAACGCCAGTACCGACGAAGTGGGCAAACTCAGCGTTTACCTGAATGGCGAGGCGTATCAAAGCCTGTACCGCCGCGTCGCCGACCGTGGTTTCAGCGTGATGGTCAGCGAGCGCACCGATGAAATACTGGCCTCGCCGCAACTGGCCTTTGGCCGTCAACGCTGGCTGAACCTGGGCATGACCCTGTTGATTCTCAGCGGCCTGCTTTGGACGCTGCGCGCCCTGAACAACCGGCAATTAGCGTTCAGCGCCCTGGAACAAGCGCAAGCCGTGAACCAGGAATTGATTGGCCGCCTGGAGGAAGAACACAAACGCAGCAGTCATGCCGCCGCTACCGACCATCTCAGTGGCCTGCACAACCGCCGGCGCTTTATCGAAGTGGCCAAACGTGTGCTGACCGAGCAGCGCAGCAAGCGGCGTCTGCTAGCGATCTGTTTTATCGACATGGACCGCTTCAAGTCGATCAACGATTCCCTTGGCCACAAAACCGGCGATTTGCTCTTGCAGGCGGTGGCCGGACGCATCAGCCGTTTGCTCGAACCGGGCGATGAGGCAGCGCGTTTTGGTGGCGATGAGTTTGTGGTGCTGTTGGCTGGCGAGCGCACGGAAGAGCAAATTAATGCCTGGGTGCGCGCGCTGGTGGCAAAACTCACGGCGGTGTATTCGCTGGACGAGCACGAACTCAACACCAGCCCAAGCGTGGGCGTGAGTATTTGCCCGCGCGACGGGCAGGATGTCGACAGTCTGATTCGCCACGCCGACGCGGCCATGTATTCGGCCAAGCGCGCGGGCAGGGGGCAATTCAGGTTTTTCGACCCGTCGTTGAATGTGTCCGATATCGAGGAGTTCACCCTTGAGCAGGCGTTCGGCCATGCCCTCAGCGAGCGGCAGTTTGTGCTGCATTACCAGCCATTACTGCGGCTGGACTCGATGACGGTGGTGGCTTATGAAGCGCTGGTGCGCTGGGAGCATCCCGAGTTTGGTCTGGTGTACCCGGACCGCTTTATCGCCTTGGCCGAGCGCAGTGGTTTTATCGTCGCGCTGGGTTGGGAAGTGTTGCGCCTGGCCTGCGAAGAGCTGGCCGACTGGCAAGGGCAGGGCATCACCACGCGGCTGGCGGTGAACGTATCGGCCATTCAGTTACGCCAGGTCGATTTCAGCGAGCGCCTGCTCAATAAGCTGGCGCGCCACGGCATCGACCAATCGCGCCTGGAGTTGGAGATCACCGAGACCACCGTGCTCGACCAGGACGGCATCGCCATTGAGCATTTACACCGGCTGCGCGCCAACGGCATTGGCGTCAGTCTGGACGACTTCGGTCAAGGCTACGCCGGCTTTGCCCACCTGCAATCGCTGCCACTGAGCAAGCTGAAAATCGACCGCGCGCTGATTGCGCCGCTATCCAACAGCTACGACGACAGTCCGATTGTTTCCTCCACCATCATTCTGGCCAAACGCCTCGGGTTGGAAGTGGTGGCCGAGGGCGTCGAAACCGTGGATCAGGTGGTGTGCCTCAAACTGGCAGGCTGCGACATCGCCCAGGGCTACCACTTCAGCCGACCGCTCTCTGCGCAAAAGCTGCGCGAATATGCGCCGTTCGTTAGCGCCATGGAAAACGCGTGCGCGCCGTAACAGCACTGGCAGCGCTGCTGCTTTCGGCGTTACTGAGCGCTGACGCCAACGCGCAGTGCAGCCAACAAAGCCTGCGCGTGGCGGTGATTCCGAAGAAAAGTATGGAAGCGCTCATGGTGGAGTTTCAGCCGTTGCTGCAACGCCTCACCAGCACCTTGCACATGCCGGTGGAAATCGTCGCGGCGTCTTCCTATGAAAGCGTGGTGGATGCCATTGTTTCTGGCGGCGTGGATATCGCCTGGCTCGGCCCGGCCTCGTACATTCTGGCGTACCAGCGCGAGCCGCGAATCGAGCCGTTCGCCAGTCTCACCATCAACGAAGGTTTTTTCACGCCGGCCGGCCACCATTACCAGTCACTGCTGATGGTTCGCCGCGACGGCCCCGCAGACGTCAATGCCGTACGTGGTGAAAAAGTGGCCTTGAGCGATCCGGCCAGCACCTCCGGCGGCATTGTTCCCAATGGCGAGTTCGCCGCAGAAATCGGCCAGCCGCTGTCCCGTTATTTCGCCTCGCTGGTGTACACCGGTGCCCATGACAAATCGCTGGACGCATTGCTCGACGGGCGCGTCGGCGCGGCGTTTGTGTCCAGCGTGCAGGCCGATGGGTACCTCAACAGCGGCAAAATCAAACAAGACACCCTGCGCGTGCTGTGGCGTTCGGCACCGATTTTTTACGACCCGTACGTGTTCAGCGCCAACGTGTGCGCGCCGTTAAAAGCGCGCATTCGCACGGCCATGCTCAGCGAGCCGCAGGCGCTCGCCGCGTTTCTTGCCTCGCAACATGCGTCCGGCATCATGCCGGTCAGCCACGCCGACTACGCGCCGCTGCTGGAAATCATGGAAAAAGCCGCGCCTTAGCGACGCGCCACTAAGCAATAGAGCGAAGTTTGGCGATGTCTTTGCTGGGCGGTGCGCCAAACATTCGGCTGTATTCGCGGCTGAACTGCGACGGGCTTTCGTAGCCCACCTTGAACCCTGCGGCCGACACGTCCATGCCTTCGGCAATCATCAACCGCCGCGCTTCGTGCAGGCGCAGCTGTTTCTGGTATTGCAGCGGGCTCATGGCGGTAACAGCTTTGAAGCGGTGATGCAGAGTCGAGGTGCTGAGGTTGACGAGGCTGGCCAGCTCCTCGATAAGCAGCGGCTTGTGGTAGTTGCGGTTCAGCCACTCGATGGCGCGAGTTACGCGGTGGGTCTGGCTGTCGGCGATGGCGATCTCGTGCAGCCGCTGGCCCTGCTGGCCTTTAAGCAGGCGGTAAAAAATCTCGCGCAGGGCCAGCGGTGCCAAGGCGGGAATATCTGCCGGGGAATCGAGCAGGCGCACCAGGCGCAGCATGGCGTCGAGCAGCGAGGTGTCGATTTTGTCCAGATATAAACCGCGGTTCGCTTCTCGCCCCGGCACGCCGATGGGACTGGCGTCGGCGATCAGCTGGGCGATTTCGGCGGGGTCGATATCCAGGCGTACGCACAGATACGGTTGCTCGGGGGACGCTTCAATCACTTGCCCGGCCAAGGGCAGCGTCACCGACACGACCAGGTAATTCAGTGGATCGTACACGTAGCTTTCGTTCCACAGCCGAACCTCTTTGCGGCCCTGGGCGATGATGCACAAACCGGGTTTGTGCACCGTGTGGATGGTGTCGGTGGGGCTGTCGCTGCGGATGAAATGAAGAGGCGCAATGTCGGTTTGAAACACACCATATTCCGGGGCGAAGCGTTGCATGGCATTGGCCAGCTCGGCTCGGCGTCGGGTAATTTCCGCGTCCAGGTCGTTCACATCGGTTACCTCCCTTTGTAAGTCCTGCGCCAGAGAATATGGCTTATGCGCTGCGCTTGGTAGACGGCAGTTTCAGCGGTTTACATCCAGTACCAGTTTTCCGCGCGTGTGCCCGGCCAAGCTCTGTTTCACCGCGTTTACTACGTCGCTGAGCGGCACCACTTGCGCCTCCAGATGAAGCTTGCCGGCGCTGAACAGGTCAGCAATCTGCGCCAGTTGGCGACCGTCCGAACGCGTGGCGAAATGCTTGCCCGCCGCGCCATGTTCGCGGGCTTTGCCGGCGTCCGGTGTGCTCACCGGCGAAACCAGCACGCCCCCGGCTTTGATTACGCGCCAGGAGCGAGCCTGGGTTTGGCCACCGATCAGATCGATTACCACGTCCACATCCGCGACGCTGTCTTCGAATTCTTCAACGTTGTAATCGATCACTTCATCGGCGCCCAGCGAGCGAAGGTAGTCGTGGTTCTTCGGCGAGCTGGTGGCAATCACGAACGCACCGGCAAGCTTGGCCAGTTGCACAACAAAGCTGCCGACACCGCCTGCACCGCCGTGGACCAGCACTTTCTGGCCAGGCTGAACGAGGGCGTGTTCATGCAAGGCTTGCCACGCGGTGAGCGCCGCCGCCGGAATGCCACCGGCCACTTGCAGCGGCACTGTGGACGGCACGCGGGCGAGTCGATCGGGCGTGGAAAGGGCTTGCGTGGCGTAGCCGCCGACAATGCCGATAAAGCCGAACACCGTGTCGCCAACCGCGAATTCACTGACGTTTTTACCCACGGCTGCAACGGTTCCCGAGACTTCGACGCCGGGCGTGTAGGGCAGCGGCAGGGGAATGAATTGCTTCATGGCGCCGGAAAGAATCTTCCAGTCGACCGGGTTGATACCGCTGCCCGCGACATTGATCAGCACTTGGTCATCGTTTGGGCTCAGGTCTGCCACCTCTTTAAGTTGCAGGGCGTCCGGCTGGCCGTATTGGGCGACTTGAATAGCTTTCATCTGAATACTCCATTTCCAAAAGTGAGGGCCTTGCCGGCAGGCGAACCTGCCGGCGGTGGGTTTAGCGGCGACGAGCATCCAGGCTGAAGCGACCAGCACCGAAGGCGACAACCTGCAAAAGGCCGCCAGCCATGGCGATGTTTTTGAAGAAATGAATGAACTGGTTCTGGTCAGCCAAAGCGCTGTGAAAGATCAGTGCGGTGACAACACTGAACACCGCCAGCAAGCCTGCGGTAAGGCGGGTGCGATAGCCGGCGATCAACGCCGCGCCGCCGAGAATTTCCACGGCGATGGCGGCGGCCAGTGCCAGTTCCGGAAACGGCAGCCCGACCGAACCGATGTAGCCAATCATCATGGCCGGGGCGCTGATTTTTGAAATGCCAGACAGAATGAAAATGGCGCTTAGCAAGATGCGCCCAAGCAACGAAGCGCTGCTGTTGAAGGTGTTTGAAGAGGCCAGTGGAGCGGTAGAAGCGATAGCTGCGTGGGACATGACGGTAGATCCTTTTTGAGTTCAGCGCCTCACCACGAAGCGCCGATGTGAGGTCATCTTGTCATCGCCAAGCTATTGCGAATAGCCGACTAATTTCGACGATTACGTTCGATTATTTCGGCATGAAGTGCCAATCACCTCTGGCAGAATCAGGCAAACACGTCGGAGAAATCGAATACCCCCGGCGCGCATCAGAGCAGTAGCCTGAACCCCGGTTCAAACACGCAACGGAGAGAACGCTATGACTGAGCACATCACGGTAATTGCCTACCTGCGCGCCCAAGCCGGGAAGTCGCAAGCGTTGGGTGAGCGTTTGTTGGCGCTGGTGGCGCCGTCACGCGCGGAGGAGGGGTGTATTTCCTATGACGCCCACCAATCGATGGAAGACCCCGACCTCTGGTGCATGTACGAAAACTGGCGGTCTGCCGCCGATATCGACAGCCATTTTCAAACGCCGTACTTGCGCCAATTTGCAGCGGATCTGCCCCAGCTCATCGAAGGCGAACTGGACCTGCGCCGCTACGTGAAACGCTCGGTGTAATACGCCACCGGGCCATCTTGAATGCGGTTCAGCATGGCGCTGCACCGCCTCTATCAAGAGGAATTTTGTAATGAACGACAACAGAGTGTGGCTGGTGACAGGTTGCTCCACCGGCTTTGGTCGACACATCGCCACGGCGTTGCTCAACGAAAGCCAGCGTGTGGTGGTGACGGCAAGAAGGACGCAGCAGATTGAAGAGCTGGCAGCGCTGGGCGATGCCTTGATTCTGCCGCTGGACGTGACCGATCCCGAACAGGCGCAGCAGGTTGTGCAGGCCGCCGAGCGCCACTTCGGGCGCGTGGACGTGCTGATCAACAACGCCGGTATCGGCTATTTTTCCTCGGTGGAAGACAGCGACGATGACGCGGTACGGCGAATGTTCGAGGTCAATTATTTCGGCACGGCCAACATGATTCGCGCAGTGCTGCCAGGCATGCGCCAACGGCGCGCCGGCATGATCGTTAACCTCACTTCGGTGGGCGGTCTGGTCGGCTTCGAAGCGGTTGGCCATTACTGCGCCACGAAATTTGCCGTCGAAGGCTTGTCTGAAAGCCTGCGCGCCGAGGTGACGCCGCTGGGTATTGCCGTAATGACCGTTCAACCCAGCGCGTTCAGAACGGAGTGGGCCGGTTCATCTGACGCCGCGCAAGCCGTGGCCGAGGATTACCAGGCAACCGCAGGCGCCGCCATGCGCGCCTATCAAGACTCGGTTGGTAAACAGGCGGGTGATCCGGCCCGGGCAGCGGCGGCCATCTATGCCGCCGTTACCTGCGCAACGCCGCCAGCACGCCTGCTGCTGGGCAACGAAGCCTATGAAGCTGCGCAGGACAAGGTCGCAACCATGGCACGCGAGTTCAGCGCCTGGGAATCGGTTGCCCGTGGTGCGGATTTTCCAACCCCGTAAGTGCTGTGGCGGCGCCAGGTTGCGGGCGCGGCAGGATTAGGCAAACAACTGACAGGAGTGATTTAACGGGGACCGCGCGGTGCGGGCAACACTGGGTGCGTGGCGTTACTTAGCCGCAAGTCGCCCAGTTTGAACGGTCCGCACCGAGGAGAATTTTTATGGATTCACCGTCCCCGTCCCGCCCGTTGTTGTGGCTCTACGCGATCGCTACGGGAGCCATGATCGCCAATCTTTATTATCTGCAGCCGATCCTTTCCCTGGTTGCCGCCTCCTTTGCCATTCCCGTTGCCGCATCCGGCCTGCTGGTAAGTTGCGCCCAGCTCGGCTACACGCTGGGCATTTTGCTGGTGGTGCCGCTTGGCGACGTGCTTGAACGGCGCGCGCTGTTAAGCCGAATGTTTGCGCTTAACGCGTTGGCCCTGTTCATGGCGGCGGCCAGCCCGAGCTTTCTGCTGTTCAGCGCAGCCGTTCTGGTGTGCGGTATCACTGCGGCAGCCGCCATGCTGATCGTGCCCTATGTAGCCTCGATTGCTGCCGAGCAGCGGCGCGGTCAGGTGGTTGGCTTTGTGATGACCGGCGCGCTGCTGGCGATTCCGCTGTCATGGCTGGTGTCCGGCGGAGTCGGCAATGCAGCAGGCTGGCGAATGGTCTTTGCCAGTGCCGGATGTACCGCGCTGATTCTGCTCATGTTGCTGAGAATTACCTTGCCGGCCGAGCCGCAACGGAGAATGGAAAAGGTGCGTTATCGGCCGCTGCTGCTCTCCTTGTGGCGCATCACGCGAACCCATTCAGCCCTTCGTCGCCGCGCTCTTTACGGCGCGCTGGGAATGGCCAGCTTCAGCATGCTGTGGACCGGCTTGCCGATTCTGCTGTCGCAGGCACCACTCAATTTCCCCGCTTCGCAAATCGGCCTCATCGGCCTGACAGGCGTTGCCGGCGCCTTGATTCCTGGCTTGGTGGGCCGCCTGAGCGATCGCGGCCACAGCCATGCACTGGCTATCGGCCTGGCAACGCTAATGGTGTTCGCCTGGGCGGCGCTGAGTGTTGCCACGGCGGGGCTCTGGATAATCATCGCCGCCGCCATGGCGCTAAACGTTGGCGTGATGGGGCTGCAAATTACCCATCAGGCGGTGATCTACAAACTCGACCCCACGGCAAACGCACGAATTACAGCGGTGTTTATCAGCCTCAACTTTGTTGGCGCGGCCATCGGCTCGGCAGTGGCCAGCGTCGGTTGGCGCTACCTCGGCTGGGAAGGGCTGTGCGTGCTGGGAGCAGCGTTCCCGGTGGTGTTGCTGATTGTCTATGCCACCACGGAGCGTCTGTGGTCGAGCCGTTGTGATTCGCCCGATACGCCGATTCAGCGCGAAGAAATTCAGTAAGGCTTGCACCTGCGCGGGTATTTCAATTTCAACATCAATGCAGAGGAGACGCTCATGGCCCAGCCATCCGCAGATCAGAACAAATATGTAGGCATGTGGGTGACCGCCGACGGCCGTATTCGCCATGAATTGCTGCCCGGCGGGCGCTATGACGAAGCGCGGGGACAGCAGCAAAGCGCTTATCAAGGACGCTACTGGCTGGAAGGCGACCATATCGAATACGCCGACGACACCGGTTTTACAGCCGACGGCGAGTTCCGCAACAACGTGCTGTACCACGCAGGAATGGTGTTGTATCCGCAGCGTTGATCAGAGAGCCGGAATGGAGATTCCGGCTTTTTTTGACTCTGTAAAAAACACATGGCCGAGTGGGTGAGCGCTTATGGGCGGATGCGTTTGGCAGCCCTGGAACGGTAAATCCATGGAACTGCTCGCAACTACAATGGCCTCACGCTAGCGGCCTTTGGGTTCGCTTGTGTGCCGGTCAACGAAGGAAGCTGATGCGCATGGACACCGCAGAACGAACCTCGCCTAAGGGCCTGGAAAACTACATTCGGGGTGAGCGCCTCGCCGCGTCTGATGAGTTGGATGCGCGCGACGTGCTGGTGCAGATATTCAACCGCGAGCGCCAGGAAGCGAGCTTCATCGTTCCCGCCGTGGCGGAGCCTTTGCTGGTCTGGGTTATTGGCGGAACGGCTACGGTAGACGAACGAACCCTGGGCGGCGCATGGGAAACCAGCAGGGTAACCACCGGCGACTTCTTTCTAACCACTTCGGCCGAGCCTTATGAGATGCGCTGGAACGTCACCAGCGAAGCGCCATTCGTGGTCATGCATATCTATCTGGGTATCGCGCTGCTGGAAAAAGCCATTCACGAGACGCTCGGCGTAGCGGCGCCTGTTAGGTTGCGAGAGGTGTCGGGTGGACGGGACCCTGTACTGTCGATGCTGCTGGAGCAGTTCCGCGCTGAAGTGACCGGGCACCATACGGGCAGCGCACTTTTCCTGCAAGGACTGGCGCAGTGCCTGGCCGTGCACCTGGCTCGCGACTACAGGGACGATTCGGCCGACGACATTGCCCACCGCAATGCCTTGCCGGCGTACAAGCTGCGGCGGGTTTTGACGGACATGGAAAGCAATCTGCGCAAGGATTTCAGTCTTGGCACCCTGGCCGAGGCCGCTGGCATGAGTGAGTTCCACTTCAGCCGGCTATTCAAAAAAGCCACCGGGCATTCGCCGTCGCAGTTTTTTATTCGCCTGAGAATGGCCCGTGCCCGGCAGCTTCTTTTAGAAACCGATCGCAGCATCATCGATATTGGCCTGGACGTGGGTTACAGCAGCCCAAGCCATTTTTCCCAGGTGTTCAAACGGGAAGTGGGGGTTACGCCGAGCCACTATCGCAAGTGAGCCCAGGCGTGGAGATCACAGGTTCTGCGGCCGAAATTGCCCGTGGAAATCCAGGGTTTCGCCGGCGACCATAAACCGTCCCCGGCCGCGGTAGTGCAGGGTTCGCGGGTTTTCCACCGACTTTGCGACGTGGGCTTTCACCACTTCCCAGATGAACAGGCCGTACTCGCCGATCAGCTTCGCGTCGAACAACTGGCACTCGAAATTGGCGTAGCACTCTTTAATCAGCGGCGCCTTGACTCGAGCGGCGGGCGCTGGGGTAAGGGCGAACTCGGCGAACTTGTCGATGGCGGCGCCGCTGCTGTTGCCGACCGCAACCACCTGGTCGGCCAACTCAACGGTCGGCACATTGATCACGCACTGCTGGCTGTTGCGGATCAGGTCAAAGCTGTGATTTCCGCTCCAGATGTAGCAGCCGATCAGGGCAGGGGAGAACTGCATCATCGTGTGCCAGCCCATAGTCATGATGTTGGTTTCATCTTTCCAGGCCGAAGTCACTAGAACGATGGGGCCGGTCTCCAGGTGCTGGCGTACATCGATCAATGGAAAGTCGGATTTTCGAAGTACGGTCATGGCGCCTCCGTGAATCGGTAAAGGATAAAAAAAGCGCGGTGTCAGCAACGCTGCACCGCGCCGATGGCATGGGGCATCAGCCCACCGGAATGCTCATGCCGCCGTCGGCCATGACCACCGAGCCGACGATAAAGCTGGCGCGCTCGGAGGCGAGGAACGAGACAATTTCGGCAATTTCTTCCGGCGCCGCTGCACGGCCGATGGGTGCGGATTTGCCGTGTTCCTCAAGGAAGCCGCGTCCGTCGTCCATAAAGTGGTTCAACAGGTTGGTCACCACATCGCCCACCCCAATGGCGTTTACCCGAATGCCATGTTCAATGGCTTCCAACGCCTGAGTGCGTGTCAGCTGGGCGAGGGCGCCTTTGGAGGCGGTGTATGCGGCGATGCCCGGGAATGCGAAATACGAGGCGTAGGAGGCAATATTGACGATGGCGCCCGACTTGTTTTTCATCATTTCCTTCATCGCTTCGCGCGAGTGCAGGAACGCGCCGGTGACGTTGGTTTCCATCTGCCAGGTCCAGTCTTCGCGGGTCATTTCCACCATGGGTTTGTAGAGAATCCGGCCTGCGTTGTTGACCAGCACATCGAGCTTGCCGAACTTCTCAACCGCCAGGGCCACGGCCTTTTCAGCGGAGCCATCCACGGTGATGTCGGCAACGAATGGCACGATGCCGTCGCGCTCCAGTGCGTTTACCGACGGGTCGATGTCTTCGGCAATCACCTTGGCGCCGCGAGAATGGAGCAGCTCGGTAATGGCTTTACCAATGCCGCTGGCGGCACCGGTGACCAGAATTACTTTGTCTGCCACTTCGTTGGGGATTGGATTGAAAGTCGTCATGTCAGGTCTCCAAGTAGTCATTTGAATGTCGCTTTCGACGGTTCAAATTTCTCGCTTTCGGACCTGCTTCGCTTTGGCGGGCTTGCTCAGGCTGTCGGGGTTTTGCTTCTTTGTGCTCAGGCGGAAGGGGCGGCCATGACCACGGGCGCGTCGAAGGCATAGGCCGCTTTCACCGGGTCGAAATACTCGCGAATGTGGGTGAGTTTGCCGTCGCGAACGCTCACGAATAGTACGTACTCCTGCGAGTAGGTTTTGCCCGTTTGCTTGGCGATGCCTTCAGCGTTTACCTGGGCAGACGCGGTGTGTGTATCCGTGGACGTTTGAATGCGCAGGTCGAAAAACCTGAAGGACTCGACGGCGCCGACAAACCAGCCTACGTGGTTCAACACCTGTTCCTTGCCCACCAGTTTGCTGGGGTGGCCCAGGCTTGGCGCGAACGGCAATTCCCAGACGATGTTGTCGGCTACCAGGCTTTTCCATTGCTCCGGATCGTCTACAAACGTCTCGAAGTGGCGTTTCAACACATCGGCTGCGCTAGCACTCATCAGATTTTCTCCAGGCCCGTTCGAGGGCGGAATGGCTTATCGGAGCGCAAAATCTAGCATCGGCTATTCGTCGAAAATACCCAGATAATTTCGAGCTGACTGTTCGATTAAATACGCAAGCTTCAATCCTGCGCCGCCTGTTGCCCGAAGCGCTCAATCAGCCAGCGCCCGGCCGGGCCGGGTGGCGAGTCGGTGCGGTAGATCGCATCGAAGGTATAGATCCCGCTTTTGCCATCCGGTAGATCGAGCCGCACCAGACGACCCGAGTCCAGGTCGGCTTGAATCATGGGAACCGGCATATTTCCCCAGCCGATGCCTTCTTTGAGCAGCATGTGCTTGGCGCCCAGATCGGCCAGGCGCCAGGTGCGGGTGCTAAGCACGGCAAAGTCTTTGTCGCCGGTCAGCGTGGAGCGGTCGGACAACACCAATTGCACAAGCTCGCGGGCGGCGCCGGGCTGTTTGGAGGAGGGCGCCGCCAATGGATGGCTGGGCGCGGCCACGGGTATGAGCTGCACGCTGCCCACGGCGATACGTTCAATGCCATCAAGGCCGATATCCAGCGGGCCACTGACGCCAACGCCAGCTTTGCGGTTTAGCACCAACTGGGTGACGGCGCCGAGGGCTTCCATGTGCAGATGCAAGGTGACAGTGGGGAACACTTCCCGAAAGGTTTTCAGCGCATCGACCACACGTTCGGCCGGCAGCATGACATCCAGCGCCAAATGCACTTCGGCTTCCAGGCCGTGCAGCAAGCCAGAGACTTTCGCGCGCAGCCCGTTTACGCCGTTGGTGATGGTTCGCGCTTCTGCCAGCACGGTTCTGCCGGCGTCGGTGAGCTGGGGTTTGCGCGTGGTTTTACGGTCGAATAGCGAGACGCCGAGCTGCATTTCCAGATTGGAAATCGTGTAGCTCACCACCGAGGTGGCGCGGTGAAGTTTGCGCGCCGCGCCCGCGAAACTGCCCACTTCGACAACCGTTAAAAACACCTTGAGCTGGTCCAGCGTGGGAGTTTCGGGATCCGAAGCCATTTCTACTATCTCGAACGTTCAGGGAAGAATTATCCTAGTTTCGCAGATAGCGAGATGCTAAGTCGCGTGCTTCGAGACCGGCGCTTCGTCAGCCGTGCAGCATTGCCACGTTTAGTTTTCTGAGCAGGTCGCGCTTCTTGTCCCGGTGATTTTGCATGCGCTGCAACAGGTCGTCGAGCGTGGCAATGGCCTTGAGAATGTACGGGCCTTTGTTCAGCATCACGCATTCGGCCCGCACGCCCATGGCGGCGTCGGTAATTTCCGCGCGGGTAGGGGCGCCGGTTTTGGCCAGACTCTCAAGCACCTGCGTCGCCCAGATCACCGGAACATGGGCGGCTTCGCACAGGCACAGCATTTCTTCCTGCAACTCGGCCGAGCGCTCGAAACCGGTTTCCACCGCAAGGTCACCGCGCGCAATCATCACGCCCAACCGAGGGCAGCGCATGCCGGCGAGCAGCAGTTCCGGAAGCTGCTCGAAGCCACGGCGGGTTTCGATTTTCAGCACCACGCCAAGATCGGGCGCGTTCAGGCGTTCAATGTGCTCAAGCAAGGCATGCACATCGGCTACTTGGTTGACGAATGACAGCTGCACAATGTCGGCGTGTTTGCAGGCGAACGCCAAGGCGTCGAGATCGTCGTCCGAGAGTGCACCCAGCTTCAGATCGGTGTCCGGCAGGTTGATGCCTTTGTCGGCTTTTAACTTGGCGCCGTCGGGCGCGTGGTGAATGTGAATTTCCAGTTCACCGTCACGCCGGGAAGTGATTACGCCGCCGATTTTGCCGTCGTCGAACCATATCGGGTCGCCCGGCATGGCCGCTTCCAGTACCGCCGCCGAGGTGCAACTGATGCGCGCGGGCGCAAGCGGTTTGCCCTCTGCATCGAACTGTGCGGCGACGCCTTCGCCTTCAAGGCCCAACAGCAATACGTCGCCTTCATTGACCGTGATGGTTTGAGCACATGGGGGAACCGCCTGCACCTTGGCGCAGGCTTTTCGCCCGGCCGGTTCGTTCAGCGTGAACAGGGTGCCAGGCACGAAATAAGCGGTTTTCTCCAATTGCGCCGTCGCCGTGTAGCCGGCTTCTTCCACAGCACTGATAACAAGCGCGCGTTTGGCATCGCGGGCGTCGCGAAAGGCCAGGCGGTCGCCCACCTTCAGCTGGCGCAGCCATGGCTCGGGCAACAGCACACTGTTGTCAACCAAACGGGCAGGGTCGCCGGTCAAGAACACCTCGGCGGGTACCTGAACCCGGCCAAACGAGTCACGCAGCGGTTTCACTTTCAACACCGCCGGCCCCAGCGCCACGGGCCCGGTGCGCAGTTTCGGGCCCGCCAGGTCCATGGCCACCTGACAGGGCTTGCCGAGCTTTTTGCTGGCTTTGCGCAGGTGTTTGATCATTTTCAGCCACGCCGGCGCATCGTCATGGGCGCAGTTGATGCGCTGACAGTTCATGCCTGCGGCCAGCAGGCTTTCGACCAGCTCATAATCGTCAGCGGCTTCGCTGGGCATGGTCACCATAATGCGCACCGACCTGGCCTGCGGCGCCTCACCAAACAGCGCGGCGCCATGATCCAGCAATGGGTTGGTTTGCAAGGAATTGGCCAGCGGCGACGCTGCACTGGGCGCGCTCGGTTCCTGGCTGGCACCGAGAGTTTTCAGCACGTCGATCACACGCTCAACCGAACCCAATGCATCGGCTTCGCAGCGCCCCAGCGACGACAGACCGAGGGCGGATAGTTGCTTTTGCAGCTGGCGGATGTCTTGGCGTCTTAGCGCCAGGTAGTGAAGAAGATTGATGGCGCCAGGCAGGTAATCAGGATGAATCGCAGCGAGGTCAACGCGGCTATTGATCGCCTCGCGCATGTCGTCGCGCAGCACCGACAACGCACCGAGCACCTCGGCTAAAGAAACGTCAGCGTTCTCGACATAACCATCAGACGGCAAGGGCGAGGGCAGGGGTTCGTTGCGGCTCATCGGGCATCACCATGGTCAGCACGGGTAGGCGTTCACGCTAGAAGCCACACATGACAGTTTTTCTACCTGGTGCGGCTGCTCGTCCGCTTTATCGCGCCAAGCGACGTATGACCGTAAGCACAAGTGTCATACGCAAGCCTTAGGCTCAAGCCTGCCCGCGACTTTCGCCACTGGAGAGACCCATGAGCCGGAAACTACGAGTTCTGTTCGTTTGCATCGCCAACGACGCCCGTTCGCCGATGGCCGAAGCGCTGTTACGCCATCTTGAGCACGACCATTTTGAAGCCCACAGCGCCGGCATCGAGCCAACCGAAATCGACCCACGCGCACTGGAAACCCTGGAACACGCCGGCATTTCAACTGAACGTCTGCGCAGCAAAGCGTTGGAAGAATTTCAGGATCATGAGTTCGATTACTTGATCGATCTTTGCGACAAATCGTCCAACGAAGAACAGGTACTGCCGCGTTCGGCGCAGGTGCTTGTATGGAACTTCGTAGACCCAACGACCAGCGATCAGCACGACCCGTTTCGCCATACCTTTCAGGAACTGAGCGACCGGGTGCGGATGTTTACGTTGGTTAAAAACCGTGAGTTCGAGTAGCAACGCAATAGTGCAGGTTGCTTCGTTGGCTTTAGGGGGAAGTGCATGTCGTTGGTGAACAACATCGTGGCCCATGTTCTGCAATTGGAAGTGGCACTTTTTAATGCAGTCGCACGCTTGGAAAGCAGCACCGACAGCGAAGCGCTGCACGACATTCGAACTTCAGTGCGGCGCTTGCGCAGCGTATTGCGCCCACTGCGCGGAAGCCGAGGCGTTGAGGCATTGGAAGATGCAGCGAAACGCGTGGGCGCATTGACCACACCGATCCGAGACCTTGAAGTGCTGGCCGGTGAGTTGCGCGAACGAGGGTTTGAGGCGCAGGCGCAGGTTCGTGAGCAGCGCCTGGCCGAGCATTACCGCCAGGTGGTGCGCAGCAGCGAGTTGCGTGATCTGTTCGTCGGTCTGGATCTATGGCCACACGCCATACGCGCCGCCGAGCGCGCCGGGGAGCTGGAAAATTGGCCGGCGCAATTACAAAAGCGCCTGCACAAACAACAGGTCAAATTGCTGAAAGCCCTGAGCAACAGTGGCGACGATCCGCATCGCCTGCGTTTGTTGATTAAACGCAACCGTTATGCCGCCGAGGCGTATCCGAAACAAAGTCCACTGTCGGCCGAGTCACGCCAACTGCTCAAAGCTACACAGAGCGGTTTGGGCGCCTGGCACGATCGACATCAGTGGAGCCTAAAAGCCGAGCAGGAATCGGATCTGTTGCGCTTGGAAGACGCATGGCGGCGCGAAGGTGCCGCCATGCTCAAAACCACAGGAGACAAACTGCGTAACTTGCAGGCCAGTCTGAAAAAGGATTGACTGCGAAGACAGCGCGTTCGGAGCGCTGTGCGAGGCTACAAACCGCCGCCTCAGTCGCCTCCACCGCCGAGAATGCCGCCTGTTGTGCGTAAAAAATAGCCAGAAGCCCGGACCAGTGCCGGGCTTCTATTGCGCCCTGGTGACGGATGAGATGTCGTCTTCGAGCTAGAAGCCGAGCCTTCACTTCACAAAAAGCCAGCTTAGGAAATCAGCCCTGTGTCAGGTTTGTGAAGAAGACTCGCCGGCGTTGATCGGTGCCGTTGGGCTAGCTCACTAAGCTCAGCAAGCGGAGGCACTGGCCTCGACATGAAGGTCATCAATGTGTGTCGCAGTCCCTGGGCACAAGGTCAATGTAACTAGCAACTACTAACTAGTGCCAATTTCGGCGCGCTAGCACATCTCTCACGCCCGCGTACGGCCAAGTGTGAGCAAATTAGCCCTCCCCGTAAGGGAAGTGGTCGCAGATTGCAGCGATCCAACTTGGCCAGACTTCCGGTTATGACTCATTAGCCAGCCGAACTTCCATCAAGTGGATACAGGCGGATCGTACTCATTGACGTACCCGACTTTTCCCTGCATCCGACTAAGCAGGTTCACCAACGTATCAACTTCTTCAGGCGAGAAATCGCTCAACAATCGCCGCTCTCTTTCCAGAGCAACCTTAAGCACTCGGTCATGCAACGCCTTGCCTTCAGGCGTAAGGCTGACGGCGTAGCGGCGGCCATCTTTGCTGTCTACCTGACCTGAAATTTTCCCTGATGCTTCCAGTGCCTGGAGTGATCGGCTGACCGCGCTTTTATCCAGGCCGATGACTTGGCAGATTCGATTTGCGGTGATGTTGTCTTCCACTGCGAGCAGGGCAATCACCCGCCACTCCACGACACCAACGCCGAAATGCTTTCGGTAGGTGCTCGATGCGCCGGTGGCCAATTTGTTGGCGAGGAACGTCAGCAAGGCTGGTACGTAGCGGTTGAGGTCCAGCTTTTCGATATCCGACATGAAGACGTGCCTTGAAAAGTGAGATAAACGGTATTGCCAAACTGGTTGACACCGCAACTAAATGGTTGGATTCTACTCCCAGCCACGCAGTGCGTGGGTTGCTCGCATCATAGGCGAGTAGCCGCCCCTACAAAAATAAGTAACAGGTAGCCCAATGAACCGTATCGCCTTCAGCTGTCGTTCGCGACGCATTTCAGCCGTAACCAGCCCCCCATAAAGCGAGCTCGCTAGCTCACCCATTTCTATTCGCTTTTTGCAGCCACTTCAGTGTGGAGGGTCGTTTCATGCTCCAAGTTTTAGTTAATCGCAAGGCTATCGTTGCCGACGGCATATGCAGTTTTGAACTCCGTGCCTCCGACGGTGAGCTGTTGCCGTCCTTTACGGCGGGCGCCCACGTCGATGTGCATCTGCCATCGGGCATGGTCCGGCAGTATTCGTTGTGCAACTCGCCTGAAGAGCGTCATCGCTATCTGATCGGCGTACTGAAGGACCCGCTCTCCCGTGGTGGTTCCCAGGCCATGCATGAGTTGGTGGAGCAGGGCCAGACCCTCCAGATCAGTGAACCGCGCAATCTGTTCCCCCTCGCTGATCAAGGTGAAAGCCACCTGCTTATTGCGGGTGGCATTGGCATCACTCCAATGATGGCAATGGCCTTTGAGCTCGAGCGGCAGGGTGCAGACTTCGAGCTGCATTACTGCTTTCGCTCCCGCGATCGCGCGGCGTTTCTCGAATTACTGGAAAACGCGACGTTTGCCCGCCGGGTAACGTTGCACGATGACAGCAGTGCAGTGCCGTCGAACCTCGATGCCAGCGCCTTGCTGCAACGCCCTGAAGCCGGTCGCCATATCTATGTGTGTGGGCCTGGCGGGTTTATGGACTACATCCTCACCACTGCCGCAGCGGCTGGTTGGCCAGAAGAGCAAGTACACAGAGAGTTCTTCGCGGCCGCCCCTATCGATCACGACGGAGACCAGGCTTTCGAAGTGGAGCTCGTCCGCTCAGGCAAGGTCTTCCAAATTCCTGCGGACCGCTCTGTGTTCGAGGTACTGGATGACGCCGGTATCGAGATAGAAACCTCCTGCGAACAAGGCATCTGTGGCTCATGCATTACGCGCGTGCTGAGCGGCACGCCGGATCACCGTGACCAGTTCATGACCGACGCCGAGCATGCCCGCAACGATCAATTCACGCCGTGTTGCTCACGCGCCAAGACCCCGCGTCTGGTGCTGGACCTCTGAGCGCCTCTGAATCAGCCCCTGACCCCAACCCAATATCGGGAGAACACTATGAATGTCTCAGGCAGCGAATCCCTTGCTTACGACGTAGGCACACCGGCTCCTTTACCTACCTTTCCGCTGGATCAATGGTACGTCGCAGCCCTTGGCTGGCAACTGACCGACAAGCCCGTCGGGCGTACCTTGCTGAACAAGCCGGTGGTGTTGTTCCGCACCCCGGATGGTCAGGTCGCCGCCCTGGAAGACCGCTGCTGTCACCGTGCGCTGCCACTTTCCAACGGCACGTTGGATGAGCGTGGCCTTCGTTGCGGCTACCACGGGCTGCTGTTCAATGGTGAGGGCAAGTGCATTGAAATTCCGGGGCAGGACAAGATCCCCAGCAAGGCCAAGGTGCCCGCCTATCACGTAAAAGAGCGTGATCAGATCGTATGGATCTGGTTCGGCAGCAGCGAGCACCCTGAGCCGAACTGCGAGCCGCCGGCGTACGACGTGCACAGCAGCGGCAAGTACATCTTCGATGGCGATGTGTACCACTACGATGCGCCGTACCAGCTTATCCACGACAACCTGATGGACTTGAGCCACCTGGGCTACGTGCATCTGCGCACCATCGGCGGCAACGCCAGCATCCATATGAATGCGCAGATGAAGGTCGAGAGTGATGACCGTACCGTGACAGTTACTCGCTACATGCCGAGCTCTGTTCCGCCTCCCACCTACACAGCCGCTTACCCGTTCAAAGACCTGGTGGACCGCTGGCAGGAAATCGAGTTTCACGTCAGCCATCTACGTATCTGGACCGGCGCGGTGGACGCCAACACCGATGCCCTGAGCGACCCTGAGCGAGGTGGCTTCCACATGCGTGGTTTCCATGGCGTGACGCCGGAGACAGAGACCACCTGTCATTACTTCTGGACCATGGCCACCAACCCGCAAACCGACCACGAAGCCGTCAAAGCCAAGGTGATCGAGCAAACCGCGTTGACGTTCGATGAAGACAAAGTGGTCATCGAGGCTCAGTACCAAAACATGTGCCGCTTCGGCACGCCTCCGATGATCGATATCCATGTGGATGTGGGCGCTAACCGTGCTCGCAAGATCATTGAGCAGCTTCGCCACTCCGCTCGTTGAGTGCACAGCGGCCTGGGCCGGGCTGGCCTCAGGCCGCTGTCTTTTATCCCGCAACAGTCGTTACCCATAAGGAGATTGTGTATGTCTGATAATCGAGGCGTGGTTTATCTCGGCGCCGGTAAAGTCGAAGTGCAGAAAATCGACTACCCGAAAATGCAGGACCCGCGCGGTAAGAAAATCGAGCATGGCGTCATTCTCAAGGTTGTTTCCACCAACATCTGTGGTTCTGACCAGCACATGGTCCGTGGCCGTACCACCGCCCAGGTTGGCCTGGTGCTCGGGCACGAGATCACCGGCGAAGTGATCGAAAAGGGCAGCGACGTCGAGCATCTGAAGATCGGCGATTTGGTCTCGGTGCCGTTCAACGTGGCGTGTGGTCGTTGCCGCTCGTGCAAAGAACAACACACCGGGGTATGCCTGACCGTTAACCCGGCCCGTCCCGGCGGTGCATACGGTTATGTAGACATGGGTGACTGGGTCGGCGGCCAGGCCGAGTACGTGCTAGTGCCGTACGCCGACTTCAACCTGTTGAAGCTGCCGGACCGCGATAAGGCCATGGAGAAAATCCGCGACCTGACTTGTCTGTCCGACATCCTGCCGACGGGCTATCACGGCGCGGTGACTGCTGGGGTAGGGCCGGGTAGTTCAGTGTATATCGCCGGGGCTGGCCCGGTTGGTTTGGCCGCTGCGGCTTCTGCGCGTTTGTTGGGTGCTGCGGTGGTGATCGTGGGCGACGTCAATCCGATCCGTCTGGCTCACGCCAAAGCCCAGGGTTTTGAAATTGCCGACCTGTCCACCGACACACCTCTTCACGAGCAAATCGCCGCGTTACTGGGCGAGCCTGAAGTGGATTGCGCCGTCGATGCCGTCGGTTTCGAGGCTCGTGGCCATGGACATTCAGGCGCGCAACATGAGGCGCCTGCCACGGTTCTGAACTCGCTGATGGGCGTAGTGCGGGTCGCTGGGAAAATCGGTATTCCCGGCCTCTACGTGACGGAAGATCCGGGTGCCGTGGATGCCGCTGCCAAGCTCGGCAGCCTGAGCATTCGTTTCGGCCTGGGCTGGGCTAAATCCCACAGTTTCCACACCGGACAGACTCCCACCATGAAATACAACCGCCAGTTGATGCAGGCCATCATGTGGGACCGCATCAATATTGCCGAGGTGGTTGGCGTGCAGGTCATCAGCCTGGACGACGCGCCCCGTGGCTATGGCGAGTTCGATGCAGGCGTGCCGAAGAAGTTTGTGATCGACCCGCACAAGATGTTTAGCGCCGCTTGATTGAAACAGGGTTGTGAGGTCGTGCACTGGCCTCACATTTCTTCCTTGGTCGGTTTTGTGGCTATCACGCTTTTTGTGCCGTCTTGCCTCGAAGGCACATTTTCCCAGACGTCGCTCAGGTCTTTGCCAGGCATTCAAGCAGCGACTCAATCTCTCATCGAGAGACTACAGAGGGAATCTAAAGTGGCTGCGGTATGACCAAACGCCACGAGCTATGACGTTTGATTTGCGTCATCCCCTGTCAGACGTTCTGCGCTTCCTGCGCGAGAATCTCACACATCCACATCAAACCAGGGTCGCTTGAGCGATTCTTGTGCCATTGCAGCATCTGGTTGAGTGGTGGGATATCGATAGGCGGACGAATGATTTTAATCGGCAAGTAATCCGCTGCTTTCTTGGCAAGTCGTCGATGAACCGTGGCTATTCGGTCTGTGCCAACGATCAGAAGGGGCGGGAACGTCAGGTTGGAGGTAATGACTTCGGTCTTACGCAAAACGCCGTACTGATTCAGGAACCACCCATCGAACGCGGGTGTGTGGCTGGAGCCGTGCTGAACGGTTACGTGACCAGCATCGATGTATTGTTCGAAGGTAATCGAGTCCCCGAATTTTTCGCTCTCCAGCCACACCACGCACTCGTAGCTTTCTTCATAAAGCTTGCGGCTCGGGTGCTCGGGCGAGAGAAATTGTTCTGGAATCAGCATTAAATCGGCGTCGCCTCGCTCGAGCATTTCTTGCGGAGCGTATTGAGCGATCAGCTCGATTTTGATGTTGGGTGCCTCGTGCGCAAGGCGGCGGACCACGGCTGGAATCAGCAACAGCATGGTCAGCTCGGACACCAGGATCCGGTAGGTCCGCTCATCCGTTTTGGGGTCGAAGTTAGGGCGAGTGACGATGGTGGCGTCGATCGACATCAACACTTCGCGCACTGGAATGATCAACGACTCAGCCAGCGGCGTGAGCACCAGGTTGCGGCCCACCAACACCAGCAAGTCATCCTCGAAATACTCCCTCAGCCTGCCCAGGGCACCACTCATTCCCGACTGACTCAGGTTCACGCTTTCCGCTGCCTGGCTGATGTTTTTCTGTGCCAGCAAAACATCCAAAGCCACCAGCAGATTCAGGTCCAGCCCTTTAAAGCGCATCGTCCCTCCAGGTATCCATGGTAGCGATAGCAAGTAACCGAATTAACAGTTTTACAGACTGGTCGCGCAAAAAATAGTCTTGCCGGCAACGGAGACCCGAGCCAGAAGCTGAAGCACCGAGCTACTGGGGCGTTCTCTAACAATAACAAGATGAGGATATGGCAGATGAGCCATCTGACTGCGTCTGCGCCTTTCGCGCTAGGGACCTTTTCAATTGCTGGCGGTCCTGCATTTCCCGGCGTCGTGATCAACGATCAGGTCATTGCCGTCGAGGCATTGCGAACGCTTTGCCTTAATCTGGGGTGTGGCCTGCCAAATAGCTCCGGAGTTTTCGAGCTGCTGCAGGACTGGGATACAACGCTGCGAGCGTTGACCGTCGCCGCAGAGCAATTGGCGCTTTTGCAGCCCGACACCGCTGACATTCGAGCGAAGTTCGTGCCGGTGGCGAGCTTGCGTGTTCATGCGCCTCTTGACAGGCCACGCCAGGTGATTTGCTCCGGCGCCAACTACTTCAAGCACGTCGTCGATCTGATTGTGGCGGCCGGTCCGGATGATAGCCCCGACACCAAAGGCTTCTCCCCAGAGCAGATGCGCACGTATGCCGAGAACATCATGCAGGAGCGTTCGCGTACCGGCGATCCCTACATGTTCAGCAAGCCCGCAGCCTGCATCAGTGGTCCCTACGACCCTATCGTTATTTCGCCTCATACCAAGAAAGCCGATTGGGAGCTCGAACTGGTAGTGGTCATTGGCAAAGCTGGCCGCCATATCCGTCGTGAAGACGCACTCAGTTATGTCGCGGGTTACACCATCGCCAACGACCTCACCAACCGCGACCAAATCTGGCGTCGTGACGACATGAAGGCCATGGGCACTGACTGGATCGCCGGGAAAAGCAGCCCGACCTATCTGCCGCTCGGTCCTTACTTGGTTCCTGCCGCATTTGTGGGTAATCCACAAGACCTGCGCCTGACGCTGAAGCTCAACGGCGAGGTGAAACAGGACGAAAGCACCTCCGACATGATTTTCGATGTCGCGCGGCAAATTGAATACCTGTCCGGCCTGGTGCAGCTGCATCCCGGCGACATCCTCTGCACCGGCTCGCCAGCGGGTAACGGTGCCCACTTCAACCGCTTCCTTCAGCACGGCGACGTTGTCGAGTCGACGATCACCGGCCTTGGGATGCAACGAAATCAATGTGTAGCGCAAGGAACAATTAAATGATTAACGGTATTGAGACAGTCCTGTATGGCGTTGATGACGTCGAGCTTTGCACTCGGTACTTCGTCGATTTCGGCCTGCCGCTGGTGGAAAGTTCGAGCGAGCACGCTCACTTCCGTCTGGATGAAGGTTCGAGCGTAATCATCCGCTCCATCAACGATCCCCTGATTCCGAAAAGCAGCGTCGTGGGCACCGGTGTGCAGGAAGTAATCTGGGGCGTTGATACCCCGCAGAACTTCGACAAGCTGGTCAAGGACCTTGGGCGGGACCGTGAAATCCGCTTCGATGATGACGGTACCGCGCACTTCGTTGCCGATGACGGATTAGCACTTGGCCTCAAGGTATTCACCAAGATTCCGGTGGTGTCGGCACCCAGCCCCACGAACTCGCCGGGCAATGTCAATCGCATCAACCAGCACCGTAAATGGATCGCCAGGGCTCGCCCGAAAACCCTTCAGCACGTGGTTTTTCAGGTACCTGATGTGGAGAAAAGCTGGGAGTTTTTCCGCGACCGTATGAACTTCCGTTTGTCCGATGTGCAAAAAGGCTTCGGCATTTTCGGTCGCGCATCCGGTGCGCATGATCACCACAACATCTACTTCCTGAACGCCAACTTGCCATTCAAAGGCCCGGATGTCTGGGGCCTGGACGGGCAGTACCGTTTCGACCACGTCAACTTCGGCGTCGACGATGTTGATGAGGTGATGGTGGGTGCCAACCACATGCAACGCCAAGGCTGGCCGAAGTCTGCCTGGGGCCTGGGTCGTCACCGTATCGCTTCTTCGCTGTTCTTCTATCTGCCGTGCCCAACGGGCGGGCAGGCGGAATATGGCGCGGACTCTGATCATGTCGATGACAGCTGGGTGCCGCGGGTGTGGAACCCCATGTTCGGGTTCTTCAGTTTCATCTCCAACATGGCGCCTTTCATGCTGGATGCCGCGCCCTGGGAGTACGAGTACGCGCCGGGTTACACACCCGTGTCAAAGCCGCACCCGTAAGCACGCCTACCTTGCATGACGGCGCTCGCTATCAGTTAGCTGATGTGTGCGTCCGTCATGGGGCTTCAAATGCGCAATGAAGGAGAGAGGTTCGTGCTCAGTTCCACTGCACGCTCATGCCGAATTGGCAACGTATCCATCGCAGGTTGCCCACCTTTCCCGGCATTGATGGTGGGCGATGGTGCAATCGCCTTGAACGCACTCAAGCCGTTCGCCCGGCAGTTAGGTCTTGTTCTGGTCTCGACTGATTCCATAGCTCAATTGCTTGAGCATTGGGACGTCAACCAACCAACGTTGTTGGAGCTTGCTTCGCGTTTTGATCAATCAGATCTGGCGAATCAGCTAATCCCGCAAAGTGCCTTGAAGTTGCACGCGCCGGTTCTGCCTGGGCAAGTGTTCTGCACCATCGGTAACTACCGTTCTCAGGTCACACAGGCGATCGTCGACAGCGGTCGTGCTCAAAGGGCGCATCCCGGTGACGAGCCTTCGGACGCAGCGCTGCTCGATAAGGCGATGACGTTTATCTCGCAGCGTGAGCAGGGGCTGCCGTACGTGTGTAGCAAGTCGCCCACTGCGGTTATGGGGCCTCACGACACGCTGCATTTGCCATCAACCTCTGACCAAGTTGATTGGGAAGTAGAGCTTGCCGTCGTGATCGGTAAGCCCGCGAAGGACGTTCCCGTTGAACGTGCGCTTGAGCATGTGGCGGCCTTTACCATCGCCAACGACATCACCCTCCGTGACCGTGTGTTTCGTGCTGATCCCGCTGGTTTTGGCACCGACTGGCTGCAGTCAAAAAATGCTCCTGGGTTTCTTCCTCTGGGTCCGTATCTGGTCCCCGCACGTTCGGTTATTAACCCGAAAAGCTTACGTCTTAGCTTGTCGCTAAATGGCCAGGCCATGCAGGAAGAGGCGGTGGAAGACATGATCTTCGATATTGCCCAGCAGCTTTCTTACATCTCGCAGCATGTCCAGTTGCTAACCGGCGACGTGATATGCACGGGGTCTCCCGCAGGTTTCGGCAGCCATTACCAACGCTACCTCCGAACGGGTGATCACCTTCACGCGAACATCGAAGGCTTTGGTAGCCAGCACACCTTGGTGCGCTAAGCCCAGCATCAAAAATAGGGAAAAGTGAAATGACCTTGACTGCCGATATACCTACCGTCCTGCTCACAGACTACGCCTGGTCAGACGACAGCGTCGAACGCCAGATTATTGAATCTGCGGGATTCAAGCTGGTCAGCGGACCGGCAAAGCCGTCCTCGGCCGAACACGTTGAGGCATTGGTTAAAAAGCACCAGCCGTCAGCAATTCTTACCTGTTGGGCACCGGTTTCCGCTCATGCAATTGCAGCTTCTGATGCACTTAAAATTGTGGCTCGACTCGGTGTTGGTCTCGACAACATCGCTGTAGACGCAGCTACGCGGCGTGGCCTTTGGGTAACCAACGTGCCTGACTATTGCGTTGAGGAAGTGTCCGATCACGCCGTTGGCTTCGCTATCGCGTGGACCCGCGGTCTGGTGCATTTTGACCGCGAGGTAAAGGCCGGCTCCTGGAATCCTGCGGGCGCCAAGCTTCGCCGCCTGCGCAATCTGACCTGCGGCATTGTCGGCTACGGTCGGATTGGTCGGCGCACGGCGCAAAAACTGTCTGCCTTCAACACCCGAGTATTGGCTTACGACCCTTATCCGTCGAAGGACGAGAGTCTGGTGGAGTTTATGGACCTCGACGCGCTGCTGAGCCAGTCGGACATCGTCATCGTCCATGCCCCGCTGGTTGAGGGCACCCACCATCTAATCAACCGGGCCCGCCTGGCGACGCTTAGACAGGGCGCCTTGCTTATCAACGTAAGCCGGGGCGGCGTGGTGGATACCGATGCTGTGCTGGAAGCGTTGGAAAGCGGGCATCTGGACGCCGTCGGCTTTGACGTGCTCGAAAGCGAACCCCAAGTGCCCGCCGCCCTATTAGCGCATCCCGGCGTAATGCTGACACCACACGTGGCTTTTTCTTCCGACGCGTCGCTTCTGGAGCTGCGCCGTCGCGCGAGCGAAGAAGTGGTTCGTGTCCTGAAAGGTGAAGCCCCAGAGCAGGCCCGAAACAAGCCTCACGCCTGACCGCCCCCATTTTTAAAGAGTTCAAACATCATGACTACTCGTGCCGTTAAATCGCTCCATGCTCGCCAAATTCTGGACTCCCGCGGTCGCCCAACTGTCGAGGTCGATGTTCTACTTGCCGACGGTAGTTTCGGCCGTGCGGCGGTTCCATCCGGGGCCTCTACAGGTGCTGCCGAAGCACATGAATTGCGGGACGACGATGCCGCTCTGTACGAAGGCCGTGGCGTTCTTCAGGCGGTCCACAACGTCAATACCGAAATCAACAACGCCCTGAAAGGGGCAGACGCCCTGAACCAAGAAGGTATTGATGGCGCGTTGCTTGAACTGGATGGGACCGCCCAACTCAAGCGTCTTGGCGCCAACGCTATCCTTGGTTGCTCGTTGGCCATTTGCCGAGCCACGGCCCAAAGCACTGGGCAGGAGCTCTACCAGCGCATCGCCGAGCTTGCCGGCTGCACCGAACTGACGATGCCTATGCCGATGGTGAACATCCTCAGCGGTGGCTTGCATGCCGGGCGTGGGATGGATGTACAAGACTTCCTCGCAATCCCGGCCAGTGCCCGATCTTCCGAAGAAGCGATCCACCTGGTATCGCGGATCCGCAGCGCGGCAACCCGGGTCATGGCCAAGCGTGGCCTGACAACCCTGTTGGCCGACGAGGGCGGCTTGTCGCCGGGTTTTGCCACAGGCCGTGAAGCCCTGGAGCTGATGATCGACGCGACTCTGGAGGCGGGGCTTGAGCCAGGTAAGGACATGCTCATCGCCATCGACGTCGCCGCCAGCTCGCTGAAGGGCCCCAATGGCACCTACCGTTTTTCCCGTGAGGGACGCGATTACCACACTGACGAAGTCATTGATCTGCTGGACGGTTGGGTACGTGACTTCCCAATCGCCTCGATCGAAGACGGTCTTGATGAGGAAGACTGGGCAGGATGGGCCAAGTTGACCGCTCGCCTGGGTGGCAAAATTCGCTTGATCGGTGATGACCTGTTCACCACCAACTTGTCGCGCGTGCAACATGGCGTCTCCAACGAAGTGGCCAACGGTGTGCTGGTGAAGGTCAACCAGAACGGTACGTTGACCGGCACGCTCAATGTGATCGCCGAGTCCCGCCGCAACGGTTACTCGCCTGTAGTGTCTGCTCGCTCGGGTGAGACCGAAGATGCCTTTATCGCTGACCTCGCAGTAGGCACAGCTGCCGGACAAATCAAAATTGGTTCGGTCCGCTGCTCCGATCGTCTGTCCAAGTACAACCAGTTGCTTCGTATCGAGGAACAGAGCGGTGCTCGGTTTGCCGGTCTCTCTGCTATCACGTTGAAACGCTGAGAGGGCTGGTGCAATGGCCGAAGTCAATATGGAAGTAGCGCCCGAGTTGCAGCACTTTTTGGTCAGCTCGGGGCTATCCAGCCCTGAAGACACAACCCGTTGGATTCCTCTAACGGGCGGCGTGTCCTCTGATATCTGGAAGGTTGAGTTGCCCGACCGCACCTTGTGCGTCAAACGTGCGTTGCCAAAGCTGAAAGTGGCAGCTGACTGGGAAGCACCAGTATCCAGGAATGCGTTTGAGTGGGAGTGGTTGAAGTTCGCCGCTGCGCAAGTACCTGCGGCCGTTCCCGTGCCGATCGCACATGACTCCGAAGCCGGGTTGTTTGCGATGGAGTTCTTGCCCATTGCGAATCACCCTTTGTGGAAACAGCAACTGCTCGATGGGAACGTGGATCCTTCGGTTGCACGGGCTTTGGGTGTGGTGCTTGGCACGTTGCACGCGGCGAGTGCGAACTCCGACGTTCTGGCTAAGGCATTCGCGACGGATGAGAGCTTTTTTGCGCTACGACTGGAGCCTTACTTGTTGGCGACAGCGCGGCGTCATCCCAACCTCGCGGCCCGTCTTGAAGAATTGGTCGCCATCACGGCTTCTCATCATGAGGCGCTCGTGCATGGTGATATTAGCCCGAAGAACATTCTGGTTGGGCCGAATGGCCCAGTGATTCTCGACGCTGAATGCGCTTGGTATGGCGACCCGGCGTTCGACATCGCATTTCTCCTTAACCACATGCTGCTCAAGTGCCTGGTTAACCCGCTTCTTAAGGATCAGTACCTGGCCTGTTTCAACAGCTTTCTTGAAGGCTACTTCAGCAAGGGAAGGGTGGAAGAGGTCGAGCAGAGAGCTGCTGCGCTTCTGCCGGCGTTGCTGCTTGCGCGGGTGGATGGCAAGTCTCCGGTTGAGTACTTGGTTACAGAGTCCCCTAAACAGCTGATTCGCGATTTCGCCCCAGCACTGATTACCACGCCCGAGACCCAGCTTTCACAAATTGCCGCGCTCTGGAATACAGCGCTCGACTCACTTGTATGACCGAATAATCTGACTGAGGCAGTCTTAATATGGATAACAAAAAAGCTAAAAACATCCTGATCGTCGGTGGCGGTATCGGTGGGCTATCCACCGCGATTGCGCTGCTTCAGCAAGGTTTTGACGTCGAGCTGATCGAGTTGAATGCCGAGTGGACCGTCTATGGTGTGGGCATCATTCAGCAAGGCAACGTGGTTCGTGAAATGGCCAGACTGGGCGTTGCCGACGAGTGCCTGAAACATGGTTTCTCGTTCGACAACGTGCGCTTGTGCGACGGTGCCGGCACCCAGCTTGCGGTCATTCCGGGCGCACGCGTCGCAGGTCCTGAATACCCGGTGAACATGGCCTTGCCACGTATCAACCTGCACACCATTTTGCTCAACAAGGCAATTGAGTTGGGCGCGCGAATCACCCTTGGAATGACCATCGAAACCCTCGAAAACAGTGCCGACAAAGCGCTCGTGAAGTTCAGCGATGGCCGCGATGGCGCTTACGACCTGGTCATCGGTGCTGACGGTATTTTCTCCAAAGTGCGCGGCCTGCTGTTGGGCACCCACCTCAAGCCCACCTTCACTGGCCAAGGCGGCTGGCGTTGCAACATGCCACGCATGGAGGAAATCGATTGCCTCACCATGTACCGGGGGCGCAATGGCGGACAAGCAGGTTTCTGCCCGCTGAAAGACGACCTGATGTACTTGCTGCAAACCACTGCCGAGCCGGGTAATCCTTGGTTTGATAAAGACAAACTGGACGTTCTATTCAAAGAGCGTCTGGCTGAGTTCGAAGGTCCCGTCGCCCGCGCGCGCGATGAGTTCATCACCAGCCCCGAGCAGGTCGTATACAAGCCTTTTGAAACCATCTTCGTTGAGCAGCCCTGGTATCAGGGGCGCGTCGTGCTGATTGGCGATGCTGTACATGCCACTACGCCGCACCTAGGGCAGGGCGCGGGCATGGCGATCGAAGACGGTATCGTGCTCGCGCAAGAGCTTAAGAATAAGCCGGTGGACCGAGCGTTAGAGGATTTCATGACCCGACGCTTTGAACGCTGCAAGTTTATTGTCAGTGCCTCAATGCAGATCGGCGCCTGGGAGATGGAACGCAACCACACCGCCGACTTCAACGGGCTAGTGCGCAAGATGATCGAGGTTACCGCTCAGCCTATTTAAGGCGATTCGAGCAGACAGATTTCACCCACGTTTCGCGGCCGCATTGATGCGGCCGTGGATTCGTGCGGCCTGAATTTTGTCGAGCTCGCCGTAGAGAAACCCTCATTCGACATTTTTCACCACCGCAATTCGCGGTCGATCACTTTGGGAACGGCATCCATGACCACTTCAGATCAGCATCCAGATATCCAGGCTTTGCTCAAGCGCGAGGAGCAACGCTGTCAGGCGCTTGCCTCGGGTGATTTTGAGCTACTGGGCGATGTGCTGTCTCGCGACCTGTTGCATACCCATACCCGTGGGAACAGTGACGGCTATGACAGCTACCTGGTGTACATGCAGTCCACCCTTGAGCTTCTAAACGTTGAGCGCGGGGAGCTGCGTGTTCGTCAGTACGGCGATGCGGCGGTGATGACCGGTGTGCAGGTGAATACTGCACGTCTTCGTGAGGGGGACGGGACCGTCATGCGCATTGAGTCGAAAGCCATTCAGGTCTGGGCAAAAGAAGCTGACGGCCAGTGGCGCCAGACCGTTTTTCAAGCCACTTCATTGGGGCCTCCTACCCCTGTGACCGCTAACTGAGTAGGAGGCGGCACCGGTGAATAGTCGCGCTAAAACCCAGGCCGATTTGCCGCAGCGGCTGATCGACCCTCGTCTGCGGCGAAACGTGAACGAGCTAGGTACCTTGTTGGGCAATACCATTCAGGACGAGCTCGGCACGGGGCTTTTGCGGAAAATTGAAGAGATCCGCCACGGCGCCAAGCGCGCCCGCTCCGGGAGCGTGCATGCGCAGAAGGACCTGCTGAAGCTTTTACATAGCCTCGAAGATGAAGAGCTGCTTCCCGTTGCCCGGTCGTTCAACCAGTTTCTGAATCTGGCCAACATCGCCGAGCAACATCACCAAATCCGCAAACGCAAAGCAGATGAACCCGCTCGTTTTGCCGATGGTTGCCTCTCCGAGTTGATCGGGCGATTACAAAGCCGAGGGTGCTCAAACGAGCGCATTCATCAGCAGATTACGGAGCTTGAGATTGATCTGGTGTTAACGGCACATCCTACCGAGGTCACGCGTAGAACCCTGATCCAGAAGTACGATGCCATCGCCCATCTTCTCGAGCTGTCCGACCGTGATCTCAGTAGCGCTGAGCGAGCGACGCTTGAGGTGGATCTCGCCCGGTTGGTCGACGAAATCTGGCATACAAGCGAGATCAGAAGCACGCCGCCGACGCCGATCGATGAGGCGAAATGGGGCTATGCGCTGATCGAAAATACCCTGTGGGACGCACTTCCGAGCTTTCTACGTTCACTCGATAGCGAACTGCTTAGCGCTACGGGTAAGAAATTGCCGCCAGGTGCAGCACCTGTGCGGTTCTCGTCCTGGATGGGCGGCGATCGCGACGGCAATCCAAACGTGACAGCAGCTGTATCTCGCGAGGTCTTGCTGTTGGGTCGCTGGATGGCAGCGGATCTCTACTTGAAAGATATCGACGCGCTATCGGCACAACTTTCCATGTCGCGTGCCAGCGAGGAGCTGACGGGCGTGGTAGGGGAGGCGCCTGAGCCGTACCGCGCTGCACTCAGAGGCATTCGGCAACGTCTGCATCTCACTCGGGACTGGGCGCAATCCTCAATCAGAGGGGGCGAAAAGGATTCAGCACAGGTGATTCAGAGTTCGGATGAACTATTGGCACCTTTAGAGTTGTGCTACCGATCCCTTCACTCGCAAGGTCTGTCCAGAATTGCAGACGGCCTGTTGCTTGACAGTATTCGTCGTGTTCGCGCCTTTGGCCTTGGGCTCGCACGCTTGGATATTCGCCAAGACAGTGGCCTGCATACGCGTGCGCTCACCGAGCTGACTGAGTTTCTAGCGCTGGGTCGCTATGAAGATTGGGATGAACCGCAGCGCCAGTCGTTTCTGTTGGGTGAGTTGGCTAATCACCGCCCACTGATTCCCGAGAATTGGACGCCGTCAGAGGAGACAGCTGAACTACTCGCGTGCTGCCGGACAATTGCGTCGCAGCCGGATGAATTGATTGGTTCGTACGTTATTTCCATGGCCAAGCGCGTCTCCGACGTGCTGGGTGTGCAACTGCTACTGAAGGCGACAGGGATGCGCCGATCCATTCCAGTGGTGCCACTCTTTGAGACGCTGGATGACCTGGAAAACGCCTCCACCTGCATAGACCAGCTGTTGGCGCTCGATTGGTACCGAGCCCAGTTAGTTGGCTCTCAAGAGGTGATGATCGGCTACTCTGACTCGGCCAAGGATGCCGGTACGCTGGCGGCGGCCTGGGCTCAGTACCAAGCCCAGGAACGGCTGGTCGAGGTCTGCCAAAGGCATGGTGTTGGCTTGCGCCTGTTTCATGGTCGCGGCGGAACTATCGGCCGTGGCGGCGCCCCTGCTCATCAAGCCATCTTGTCTCAGCCCCCAGGTTCAGTCACTGGCGAGCTGAGAGTCACCGAACAAGGGGAGATGATCCGCTTCAAATTCGGCATGCCCGAAGTCGCCATCCAGAGCCTGCGCCTGTATATGAGCGCGGTATTGGAGGCTCAGCTAATTCCACCACCGGCGCCGCGTGATGACTGGCGGCAGATGATGGATCGGCTGGCGGGCGACTCACTGCGAAGCTACCGCAGCGTGGTCCGAGACAACCCCGATTTCATTGCCTACTTCCGCCAAGCGACGCCCGAGTTAGAGCTGGCAAAACTCCCTCTGGGAAGCAGGCCTGCCCGACGCCGCTCAGGCGGAGGAGTGGAGGGGTTGCGGGCAATTCCATGGATTTTTGCTTGGACTCAGAACCGCCTGCTTTTGCCCGCATGGCTGGGTGCCGCGTCGGCACTTGCCAGTGCAGTTGAGGACGACAAAGCGCCGCTCTTAAAAGAGATGATGGCCGGCTGGCCATTTTTTCGCACCAGAATCGACATGCTGGAGATGGTGCTGAGCAAAGCCGATATCGACATTTCCCACTTCTACGAGCAGTGCCTTGTGGAACCTGAGCTTCGGCCACTGGGGGAGGAGTTGCGGGCGATGCTGGTATCTGCCACGGAGGTGGTCCTTGGGCTCAAAGGTATTACGCGTCTGCTTGAGGAGAATCCCGAGCTCAGCGAGTCAATGAGCATCCGCAATCCCTACACCGATCCACTGCACCTGCTGCAGGCGGAGTTGTTGAGCCGTTCCCGGGCCGAGCAGGGAGCGAGCCATTCTTCGTCCCATGTTGAACAAGCGTTGCTAGTAACTTTTGCGGGTGTAGCGGCAGGAATGCGCAACACCGGCTGAGGCCTTACAACAATAAAAATTGCGGAGTGGACATGTACTCATCGGCAGGTGAGTACAGCTACCGGCGTATCCACGTCAGGTGCGGCTGATGCAGGCCAAGACTGATGAGTACGTCGTGTAGGTCACGCTCCCTCAAGGCGAGCTGTTTACCTATGTCTGCACTCATTCGGTTGCTCGGAAATCTATCGGTCGGAACAAAGCTTTCTTTCGGTTTCGGATTAGTCTTGCTGTTCACGATAGGGGTGGCGGCGACTGCATTTCACTCACTTCAAATGCTGCAGTCTCGTAGTGAAGCACTGCGGGATGAGTCCTCCATTCAGGCGCTCATTCTCCAGGCACGAATCGATGAAAAAGAATTCGCTTTGAGTCTGGACGCTGAGGTCGCAGCACAGGTACCTAAGGCGCTGAATGAGTTGGCTGGATTGGTCGAAGGCGGTCGAGCAGATGATGACTCCGGCGTAGTAATCAAAAACGCGTCCAATGCCTACCTAGCGCAGTTCGTCAACTACGCCGACTCCCTACGCATGGCTCGTAAGGCCCGCCTGTTGATGCAGGAGCGTGCCCAGTCTGCTGGGGAGAGTTTTACAGGTGTGTTTCTGGATCAGTTCGATGCCATCAATGATGAGGTAGAACAGACGCAAACTCCGACATCTGAAAGCATGTCTGGACTCGAACAGTCGGCAGCCCTGCGTGACAAGCTGACGAAGCTGCGTGACAGCGAGCTCTATTACTCGCTCGATGGCGACGACCGCTATCGCCAGGACTGGGAGCTCAGCATGAGCGACCTAATTTCCGCGATGCAGGCGCAAAGCTCTAGCGTCGGCACCCAGGATCTCGAATCACTCAAGGCGGCAGGCGCAGCGCTGGCCGACTACCGCAAAGCCTTTGAGCAGTTTGTGGAGAGCCGCCAGCAGACTGCCCGTGCCAAAACGTCCATGAACACCGAGACGCAGCGAGTGGCAGAGCTACTCGCCCAGGCAAATGCACATCAAAGTCTGGCGATCAGCAGCGACAGCCAAAGCGCAAACAGACAGCTGGCGCTTATCACACTGTTGGCGCTGGGTGTCGGCGTCGGCGCTGGTCTGTTGATTCGCCATCTGGTGCTTCAACCGCTAACGCTGGCTGTTGAGCTTGCCCGAAGGGTTGCAAATGGGGACCTGGGGCAGCCCCGCGACGCGGTGAAGCGTGACGATGAACTGGGCCAATTGCTCGGTGCTGTTGGAGACATGCTCGGCAGCCTTCGCGGCCTGGTCGGAAGGATAGGGCAGGGCGTAGGTCTACTTAATGTCATGGCTTCCGGGCTTGCCGACGTGATTCAGAGGAACAGCCAGGGCGTAGAACTGCAACGGAAGGAAACCGAGCTGGCGGCTACTGCCATGCAGCAAATGACCGCGACAGCCGTAATGGTGGCCAGTAAAGCAAGCGAGGCCCGGATTGCCATGGAACATGCTGACCGGCAGGCCCGTGACGGTGATGAGCTGGTCAAGCAAGCAGGCAGCAAAATTGACCGGCTGGCCATCGAGATGGTCGGTTGTTCTGAATCGATGCAATCGCTCCTCAACGAGAGCGCCTCTATTGGTGGCGTGCTCGATGTCATCAAATCTGTCGCCGAACAAACCAACCTACTGGCACTCAATGCTGCCATCGAAGCCGCGCGCGCTGGTGAGCATGGTCGAGGCTTTGCCGTTGTCGCCGACGAAGTCCGCGGGTTAGCTAAGCGCACCCAGAAGTCGACGCTGGAAATCGAAGCGCTGATCTCACGATTACGCCTTGTTGCGCAACAGGCTGCGGACCGCATGCAAGGTAGTCATGCATTAACCGAAGAGACCGTAGCTCTGGCCAACAAAGCCTCACAGTCCCTCGCGCGCATTACCACGGCCGTTTCAAGTGTGGAGCAAATGAACCAGCAGATTGCTGAGGCTTCAGAGCAGCAAAGCCTGGTCGCTGAGCAAATCAGCGTGAGCATGCAACGTGTCCGCGACGTGGCCGAGGACAATGCCCGGGAAAGCGTTGAGTTACAGCGATCAACCATTGAATTGCAGCGTGTAGGCGGAGAGCTCAGCGACGCTGTCGGACATTTTCAAACGTGAGCGCCCGGCCATAACCACCCCAAATCCTGATCAGCGGGTCCCGCGATTTTAAAAACAATAAGAGTCAGCTGCCATGCGTTGTTCGAAACTGTTTCTCTACCACTTGTACAAGGTCGTTGTGGCGTTTGGCGCAGCGTTTAGTGTGCTGCTGGGACAGGAGGTGCGTCATGAGTGTTGAGCGTTCCGCTGGACTGCCGCAATCCTTGCTTCTACTGCTCGGTAGTTGCCTGCCGGTTCTGGGCGCAGTGCTACTGGCGCCGGTGCTGCCCCGCATGCAGGAACACTTTGCCGAAACGCCCGGGGCCACGGTAATGGTGCCCATCGCGTTGACACTACCAGCGCTGGTCATTGCCGTTACGGCCCCGTTCGCCGGAGTGATTGCTGACCGGCTTGGGCGCAAACCCATGCTGCTGTGGGCCATGTTGCTTTACAGTCTGTGTGGCCTGTTGCCGCTTTGGCTCGACTCTCTGCCGGCGATTGTTCTTAGTCGCGCGGGTATTGGCCTGGCTGAAGCCGCGATCATGACCGGCTGTACAACGCTGATGGGCGATTACTACAGCGGCGCCAAACGTGAACGACTGTTCGCCATGCAGATGGTGGCAACGTCGCTATCGGCCGCCGTATTTATCGCGGCGGGTGGCCTGCTGGGTGAAAACAGCTGGCGTACACCGTTTGCTCTTTATGCCGTGGGACTGCTGTTTCTGCCCTTGATGGCCAAGCTGCTTTGGGAGCCTTCTGAAGAGGGTGCGAAGCGTGCTGCAGAAGCCGCGGCTACTGCATTCCCATGGAAGCGATTGGCACCGCTTTACCTGTTGAGCGTGTTGGCTGGCGTCAGCCTTTTCATCGTCCCCGTTCAGGCAGGCTTTTTGCTCAATCTGTTGCATGTGGATGCCCCGCAACAGATCGGCATGACCATGGGCGCCAATCAGCTGGGTGTGCTCGCCGGTGCGCTCGGGTTCCGGCTGCTTGGACAGCTTTCGGCCTCGAAGCAGTTGCTCCTTGCGTTTGTTCTAGCCGGGGCTGGCGGCTTGATGATGGCGGTCGCCGGCAGTCATGCATTGGTGGTCGTCGCGGTGCTGATCAATGGCCTGGGGGTTGGGCTGATGTTGCCAGTCTTGATCACCAGGATCATGTCCTACGTCGACTTCGAGCATCGCGGTCGTGCTGCTGGGGGATTCACCGCCGCGCTGTTTGCAGGTGAGTTCATTAGTCCGCTGGTGGTGCTTGCAGTGACTGGCGGTGTGGTTGCGGAGTTGCCGTCTGCGCTTGTGGCAGTTGCGGTGGTGCAGGTGATAGTGGGGCTGCTTTGTATTGGGCGAGTTCGCCCGATGGGCGTGGATAATAAGGGGTTCAAGAACCTTCATTGAGGACTTTTTTGATGCCTACAAACCTCCGTTTTCGGCCAGAAGCAGACGTATGGAGTAATCTATTCGTCCCTCTTGCCTATCCAGTTTCGCGTCGAACTCTATGAAGATAATTCAAGAACACTTCGATCAGCTTCATTTCACGAATGCCTGCTTTGGTAAACCTGTAGTGAATGGCAGAGCGGTACGAATTCCCGTGGCTGGATTGTTTCCGATGGTCGGGCACCCACTAATGGCTGACGGTGCGCGAGCGATATCAGGAGTGCTTGTGTTCCATGGCGTTGCAAGTTCGACAAGGAGGCTGACCGAATACATTGGCGATCCCAAAAATCCTGACGGTTTCAAGGATGAATATTCAGTTGAAGACCTTGAGCCTGTTGCTGAGAAGGTTGGTGCTTTACGCGCCTATTTGTTTGAGGGCGTATTTAAGGAACCCACCGCATGGGTTGACTGGAATGTATGGGCTGAAAAGTTTGAGCTGGGAGCTGATGGTTGAATACAAGATCCGCGAGCCGTCTCCGCTGCTGTGAATGCATTTGAGAGCCTGTTTTTGGCCGATTGCTGCATTTCACCAACGGCCAGCGACGGACGCTAGCGTTTGAAAAAACTGGCGCAGAACGCAGCGAGGCTCCCCCAAAAACGCTGCTTTTCCGGGGTTAGTTCGATTGAGCGCTTAGGCTGCCAATCGCTCGTGCCAAAGGCTGCTTCTTTGACGTGTTTCGACCAAACATCGACCCCTAACTCCGCAGCTAAGCGCTCTATGATCACCTGAGCACGAGTTTCTACAAGCTTTGCAGATTCAGCGACCTCGCTAAGGGGTACCTTCACGTTGTCATAGTTTTCATCGCTGTCTGGATCGAATTCGCGGATGTGGAGAAAGCCCGAAGCCTGGGCTGCCTCCAGTTGCCACCCCTGGTCGATGTCAAAGAGGTCTTGCTCTTGCGCACTAGATAGCCAGCTTGTAACGCTCTGAATTTCAGTAAGGGAGTCGTACCAAGGAAAGGAAAAGCTGATGCCATCAGTTTCATTTCCAAGGTAAAGCCTAAGCCAAAAATAATGTCTTAACTCGTTGAAGCTCCTTCCAACAGACTCCCCTCGCTCAACTATCTGTCTGTAGTACGAGATCAATTGCTCTTCATTGCCAACGGCTTCAGCAGTAGTGGCAAAATTTTCTGATGCACGCGCAAAATCAGGAAGCGACAATGGCTCTAGGTACTTAGGATCGTTGATCTGCTCGTAGCTATTGGGATCGCCACCATAGAAATCACTCTGCAGCAAAAAATAGATTTCGATGTTTAGCGCGTCTATTTGCTTCGAGCTCTCTTTCCAGCTCTGATCACTGCTCATGCCTGCAACCTAGTTATGATCTTGATGATACGAGTAGCGTAAAGCTTTTAGCCGGTTGTGTCTGATGAAGGTCCTTGCCCGCATATAGCGCCAAGTTTGACTTAAGGACGTGCCCTCTTTGGGCGACGGCTGCCTGTTCTTAGCGGCGGGAAGCTACGGCAACATGAATCTATGGCACACCCAGCTCACAACCTTTTGGACACGAGCGATGAACTCTACGCAAACTCTAGAAGCTGAGTACCCCGGCGATTTAGCTTGGCAGCAGTTCGTGTGCGAATACCGGTCTGCGTGGTTGCAGTTGATAGACAAATCCATCTTGCTGGACGCAGTGCAGGATGAAGATATCGCCATAGTGCTTGCCGGGTATATGGAAGAGAACGCCGTCAGTTGGTATGGCTCGCCCTGCTCGGCACTAGATGACAGAACACCGGACGAGGTGAGAGAAAACGAACGCGGCGGATTACAGATTATCCGCTCAGTGCTAATGCGGATGCCGTCGGGCTAGTCAAAAACTCATTGTTCTCAGCGTCCGCTCCTGGCCGATTGCAGCCGGTCACGACAGGGCACAATCGGCCAGAAGCCGCCACTTATCAGTAGCGACCATTGACACCTATCAAACCCAAGCGGCCCTCACACCACGGCAGCGGTTACCGTTTTAGAGCGCCAGGCAAACCCCAACACCATCATCAGCCCCAGCGCCGCCATCACCGCACCAGCCAGCGAAATCGCCGGATAACCCAATCCCGCGTTGATCACCGCGCCGCCCAACGCAGCACCAATTGCATTGCCGAAGTTGAAGGCGCCGATATTTACCGCCGAGGCCAGATTGGGTGCGCCTTTGGCGGCCTCCATCACGCGCATCTGCAGCGGCGGCACGATGGCGAAGCTGGCAATACCCCATATCAGGATGGCTACGGCCGCCGGCAGCGGCCAGCGCATAAGCACTGTGAACGCCAGCAGCACAACAATCAGCACGCCCAGCGATACGATCAGGGTGCGGTCTATCGAGCGGTCGGCGGCCTTGCCGCCCCACACGTTGCCCAACGTGAGCCCCACGCCGTACAGCACCAGCATGGCCGTGATAAAGGCGGTGGACGCGTGGGTTTCGCTGCTGAGGATCGGCGCGATATAGGTGAATACGGTGAACATCGCACTTGAGCCAACCACGGTCAGGGCCAACGCCCCCAGCACCGGGCCACGGCCCAGCGCCTGAATTTCGGCCATTACTCCGACGCTTTTTGGCGCCGGCACGTTGGGCAAGGCGAACCACAATGCGGCCATGGCCAGCACGCCAAGGCCTGTAATTCCCCAAAATGCCGTGCGCCAGCCGAGCAATTCACCAAACCAGGCAGCCAGCGGCACACCGCCGATGGTGGCGAGCGTCAGGCCCATGAACATCGCCGCAACCGCCCCGGCGCGTTTCTCCGGAGCGACCACGCTGGCGGCGACGACGGAACCAACGCCAAAGAACGCGCCGTGGTTCAGCGAAGTGACCACCCTGGCGACCATCAGGCTGTAGTAATCGGTCGCCAGGGCGGACATCAGGTTGCCCAGAGTGAAAATCGCCATCAGCCCGATCAGTAAATAGCGCCGTGGAATTCGGCCGGTGGTCAGCGTCATCAGCGGCGCGCCGAGCAATACGCCGAGCGCGTAGGCGCTAACCAGCAGGCCAGCGGCAGGAATGGAAACGCCGAGATCGCTCGCGATGCCCGGCAACATGCCCATGGGGGCGAACTCAGTAACGCCGATGCCGAACGCACCAATGGCAAGTGCTACAAGCGGTGGATTGATACGCATGAGAGGCTCCTTATCTATGCCGCGAATGCTACGATCAAGCCTTTTCAGGCGGTAGATCGCTTTTCCGGCAAGCACCTTTGCGTGCGGAGCACAAATGGACGACAACGGCAGGTCGGGTGAAATGAGCGTGTTCGCCACGGTTGCGCAGGAAGGCAGCCTATCGGCGGCCGCGCGCGCGCTGGGGATGACGCCCTCGGCGGTCAGCCGGATCATCGCGCGCACCGAACAGCGGCTTGGCACCCGCTTACTGTTGCGCACCACCCGCGCCATTACCTTTACCGCCGAGGGCGAGGCTTACCTGCGCGGGGCGCGGCGCATCCTGGCGGACATGGCCGAGGTTGAAGAAGCCATCGCCGACCAGAGCGTTCCCAGAGGCCGCTTGCGGGTCAGCGCCGCCCTCGGTCACGGGCGGATGGCCATCGTTCCTCTGGTGGCGGCATTCAGCGCGCGCTACCCGAACATCGTCGTCGACCTCACCCTGGGCGATGAAGTGGTCGACATCCTTGGCGGCCAGGCCGACGTGGCGGTGCGTTTTGGTTATCTGCCGGACAGCCCCCTCACCGCGCGCAAAATTGGCGACACCGGCCAAGTGGTCGTGGCCTCGCCCGATTATTTAGAGCGCTATGGCATTCCTCAGGAACCGGAAGATTTGCTGCGGCACAACTGCCTGCGCTTCAACTTCCGCCGTGCCGAACCCAACTGGCCGTTCGTGCGCGACGAAAAAGAATTTTCCCTAAAGGTCAGCGGCAATATCGAATGCAGCAGTGGCGAGGCGCTGGCACAACTCGCTCGACTAGGGGCCGGCGTTGCGCGTATCGGAGAATTCAGCGTGAGCGAAGATCTAAAGCGCGGCGCACTGATACCGCTGCTGCAAACCTGGAATCCCGGCGACCGCGAGCCGATTCATGCGGTATTTGTAGGCGGCCCGGCAATGCCGATAAGGGTGCGTGTGTTCGTGGACTTTCTCATTGAACATCACCGGTTGTAGCGTTGGACAAAAGGGGAAGGGGGGAAGCATTTATTCTCGGGATATAAAGCTCCGCTTCTGACCGGCAAAAGCTGTAGCTACAGATGAATCCTGAGGTCTCTGCGCTAGTTGGTCTTCGGCTGGCACGAACCGATAGAAAGTATTGGTAACCGAAATCCCGTTGAGAGCACCCCTTCGGAGCTAGCGGATTTCCGTTGTTTTTTTCGCCGCCTGCCGCCTCAGATCGCTCGGATGCAGAGCTTAATCAGCTCTGCATAAGTGCCCAATCTATAGTCCACCAGCTACCGCTTTCAGCGATACATCACATCCCTACAAGCGATTTCCCAACCTCATCCAATTCCTACAAGCTCCCTCCCAACACGACATCGGCGCTTCTGATTTTGATCCGGAACGCCAACTGATCGTAGGAACGTGGAGCTAATAATGAACAAAGAATCCATGCAGCCGTCCTCTCGTTTGGACGCTATTTTTTCCGTGAAAACTTCCTGTGTGCTCGCCCCGGTTGCGCGGTTTTTCTATGCCGAAAACCCTCGCCGCGGCGCCGAAGCAAGCCCGTTTCCCGAGCCCTCCAGTATTTGCAAAGTGGAGCGTGTTCGAGGCGCAACGTTGGCTGCCATTTCCTCATGCAAGCGAACAACTTTTTTGGGGCTCTCCGATAAAGCCTTCCCCGGCTCTCGTTCGGCTGCAGCCCCTTTTTTCTCCTAGCAGATCTATCTGAGCACATCGGGCGGGCACGCGTGCAGCAACAACGCGCGCTCGGTGTGCAGGGAAAGCCGCGTCGAGCTTTGGGCTAGGCGGTTGATTAAAAAGTGCTGACACGAACAAAAATAATAAAGAGGGTTACATAGATGGCTACTCGCAAAACTGCGGCCTTGCGGTGCGCACCTTTCACTCTGACGATGGCTGCCAGCTTAGTGCTGGGGTTGCCCGTCGCGCAGGCGTTTCAAGTCGATACCGGTAATCCCGACTTCAATTTGCGTTGGGATAACACTGCCAAATACAGCGCCGCTTGGCGCACAAAAGATCAAAGCAGCCGACTCAGCGAAAGTGCTGTGGCTCGCAACCAGGACGACGGCGATCGCAGCTTCGATAAGGGGCTGATCTCCAATCGCTTGGATATCCTCTCCGAGCTCGATTTGTCGTTCAAAAATATGGGTGCCCGTGTCAGCGGTGCCGGCTGGTATGACACGGTCTATCAGGACGACAACGATAACAACGCAGCCCGCGCCAACCAGCGTTCGGTGGCCTACGACGAGTTCACTGATGACACTCGCCACCTGCATGGCGGTGACGGCGAACTGTTGGATGCATTTGTATATTGGAACGGCGATATCGCTGATCACGCGACCTCCGTGCGTGTCGGTCGCCATGGTTTGATCTGGGGCGAAAGCCTGTTCTTCGGCGCTAACGGTATTGCCGGTGGCATGGCCCCGGTGGATGTGGTGAAAGCACAGTCCGTACCCAACACTCAGTTCAAAGAAATCACGCGCCCTGTCGAGCAGCTTTCCACCACGTTCCAGCTTACGGATGCGATCTCCCTGGGCGCGTTCTACCAGCTTAAGTGGGAAGAAACGCGTCTGGCCGGTGCCGGTAGTTACTTCTCCACGAGTGACACCCTGGGTGAGGGCAACGAGCGTCTGATCGTCGGCGCTCCGTTCCCGGCTTTTCTGGGCGGCAACCCGGACAGTCCGGCTGCGTTCTACCACGGCAAAGACAAGGATGCGAAAGACTCGGGGCAGGGCGGCCTGCAACTGAAGTACGCCGGTGAAAACGTTGACTACGGTCTGTACGCCATCCAGTACCACGACAAAACGCCGAAGTTGTACCTGAAGCCTGGTACCGGTGCGCCGGACTTCAGCAGCGGCAAGATCGGTGATTACTACTGGGTTTATCCGGAAGACATCCGGGCACTCGGCGCAAGTTTCTCCACCACGATGGATGAGTACAGCTTCGCGGGTGAAGCATCGATGCGCTGGAACATGCCGCTGATCTCGGGATCGGGCACCGTGTTGCCGGGCATTGATGCCGACAACGACGACGACCCGTTGTATGCGGTTGGCCGTACGGCTCACGTCAACCTCAACGTGCTCGCTTCCTTCGGCCCTAACTTCCTTGCAAAAGAGTCCGGCCTGGTCGCTGAGATCGCGTGGAATCGCCTGCTGAGCGTGACTAAAAACCGCGACCGGCTCGACCCCAATGCCACCGATGACGCGGTCGGTTTAAAGATGGTTTACACCCCTACCTACCGCCAGTTGTTCTCCGGCGTGGATATCAGCATCCCGGTTGGCTTGAGCTACTTCCCGATGGGTAAATCCGCAATGGTCAGCTCGTTTGGCCCGAACAAGGGTGGCGATATGAACATCGGCATCACTGCGACCTATCTGGACCGTGTAACAGCCGGTCTGACCTACACGCACTTCTATGGCCCTGAAGACACCACTCTCAATTCGGCCAACCAATTCAATTACAAACAATCGTTGAAGGACCGTGATTACGTGGCCTTCTCCGTCAAGACCACGTTTTAAGAGGACTTGCGCATGACAACTCAAATAAAAAATAGAGCGTTCACGCTCAAAGCCTTGTGCTTCGCCGTGCTCAGTACCCTGGCTATTTCCAGCCAAGCCGTTGTCGCTGCCACTGCCGAAGAGGCTGCCAAGCTTGGTACCAGCCTTACTCCATTGGGCGCAGAGCGCGCCGGCAATGCCGATGGCAGCATTCCTGCTTGGGACGGCGGTTACACCAAAGTTGACCCGGCCTATAAACCGGGTGGTAAACGACTGGATCCGTTCGCTGCTGATAAACCGTTGCTTAGCATTACCTCGAAGAACCTCGCGCAGTATGCAGACAAGCTCACCGACGGAACCAAGGAGATGTTCAAGCGCTACCCAGACACGTATCGCGTCGATGTATATCCGACGCGCCGCAGTGCTGCCGCCCCGCAATGGGTATATGACAACACCCTGAAAAACGCGACCCGCGGCAAGCTGGTCGACAGCAACGCTGGCCCAGTCCCTCAAGGGGCCTACGGTGGTATCCCTTTCCCGATTCCACAGAACGGCGCTGAGGCGATGTGGAACCACCTGCTGAGTTGGCGCGGTGTTTCGGTTTCCATGCACATCCGCCATTACCTGATGACCGCCGATGGCAACCAGGTTCTGACCACTGAAGGTCAGGCCATCCAGGAAATGCCGTGGTACTACCAGGACGGCACGCCAGAAACCTTTACCGGTGATTACTGGCTGTTCCGTTTGCTGAACGTGGGGCCACCTATTCGCGCCGGTGAGCAGATCATGGGCCGTACCAACGTCAATGGCGAACTATCGCAAGCGCACGTTTACCTGAGTGGCCAGCGCCGCGTTCGCAAACTGCCGAACGCATGCTGCGATACGCCTACACCGGCAACCGCAGGCGTGATGTCGTTTGACGAATTGAACGTGTTCCAGGGGCGCATGGATCGCTTCAACTGGAAGCTGGTGGGTAAGAAAGAGATGTACATCCCTTACAACACCAACAAAGCGCTGACAGCGAGCAAACCAGAAGACCTGTTTTCCCCGCACCACATGAACCCCGACCAGATGCGCTGGGAGCTTCACCGCGTGTGGGTGGTGGAGGCGGAGCTGGCACCGGGCAAACGTCACCAGCTGCCGAAGGGTCGTTACTACCTCGATGAGGACACTTGGCAAGCCGTGCTGGGCGACCGCTGGGACGCTAACGGCCAACTGGCTAAAACGCTCTGGTCGCTGCCCTACGTCATGCCAGATGTACCCGCCGTTGCCCAAGCCACTGCCGGCTTCTATGACCTGAATTCTGGCGCCTGGTTTATTCAGAGCGTGTATGCCGGTATGGCAGATCAATACCGCATCGTAGATCGATACAAAACAGCAGAGTTTTCACCCGCGGCCATGGCCGGTGCTGGTGTTCGTTAATACCGGCACCTGGTCTGGCGTAGCCCAACGCATTTGCAGCAGAACGCTGCGCGTTGGGCTACGAGAGTTGAGCTTTAACGGGCTGCTTCGCCAGCCCCTTTAAATGTTTTCTCGAGGTTGGGAATGAACAGAATTTGTTTGGCAGGACGGCTGTTGTGGCTGATGGCTTTGCTGCCGTTGAGCTTTGCTGATGCTGCCGTTGTGGCTGATGTGTTGAACACGCCAGCTATACAAGTACCCCAAGCTCAGCGCTCGGTAATTTTGGATCTAGCTCGTGCCGACAGTCGCCTGGTGGCTGTTGGAGAGCGCGGTATCGTTCTGCTTTCCGATGATAACGGCACTACTTGGCGTCAAGCCGAGGTGCCCGTCTCTGTCAGCCTTACTGCGGTGCAGTTTGTCGATGCCAAGCGGGGCTGGGCGGTTGGGCACGCCGGTGTTGTATTGGCGAGCCAGGATGGCGGTGAGCATTGGGCTCTACAGTTAGAGGGCAACAAGGCCGCGCAGCTGGAACTGGATGCAGCCAGGCAGCAAATGGACGCTGCTACCGACAAAGATCTGGCTGAAGTAAGGATTCAGGCGGCAGAGCGCTTCGTCCAAGACGGTGCGGATAAGCCATTCCTTGCTTTGCAGTTCACCGACGCGCAACACGGTTTGATTGTTGGAGCCTATGGCTTGGCGTTCGGTACCGATGATGGCGGTGTTACTTGGCATTCGGTCGTAGGGCAGGTTGAAAACCCCACTGGCCTGCATCTTTACGCTATTGCGCGACAAGGCGAGCACTGGGTTTTGGCGGGCGAACAAGGCTACTTGGCTCGCTCGGATGACGCAGGCAAAACCTTCAAACAACTCGCCAGCCCCTATGAAGGCAGTTTCTTCACTCTACAAATCGGTGATGACGGCACATTGCTGGCCGCCGGTTTGAAGGGCAACGCCTTTGTCTCCTCCGATCAGGGCGAAAGCTTCAGTGCGGCACCTGTCCCCATGCCGGTTTCCTTTAGCGATGCCGTACGTACCGCGGATGGCCAGCTGTTGCTGGTAAACCAGGGTGGGGCGATGTTCCGCACCGGCGCAAAAGCGGCCGCTTTGACCCTATACGGCAAGCCATTGGGCATGCCCGTCGCCAGTGTTGTTGAAGCTGCTGACGGCAGCTTGGTGCTGGCTGGTTTCACCGGCGTGCTGCGTGTAACACCGTCTGCCGCTATTGCTTCGGAGTGAGTTTATGAAGTCTTTGGAAAATTCTCTTTCCAACCAATCCGAGGCGAGCCAAGCGTCGGCGAGCCTGGCTAATTTCGACCCACGTTCTGGGTCGGTGGTAGAACGCATGCTGTTCAATCACCGGTTCTGGGTGTTGTTAATTTGCGTGCTGACCACATTGGTTCTTGGCTACCAGGCCACTCGCGTGGAGTTGAACGCCAGCTTCGAGAAGATGATCCCCACGCATCATCCCTACATCGCCAACTACCTGGAAAACGAAAAGCAGCTGACCGGTTTGGGCAACGCACTGCGCATCGTAGTGGCCAACAAGCAAGGCGACATCTACGACGCGCAGTACCTGAAAACACTGCAAGCGTTGAGCGACAAACTCTACCTGTTGCCAGGTGTTGACCGCGCCTTTATGAAATCCCTGTGGACGCCAGCAACGCGCTGGGTGGCCGTGACCGAAGAGGGACTGGACGGTGGCCCCGTCATTCCTGATGACTACAGTGGCAATCCAAGCAGCCTGGACGAACTGCGTCGAAACGTGCAGCGCTCCAATGAGCTGGGGCAGTTGGTCGCGTTCGACCAAACCTCGAGCATCATTTATGTGCCGTTGCTGGCCACAACACCAGACGGCAAGCCGTTGAATTACTCGGCACTGTCTGACCAACTGGAGGCCCTGCGCAGCGCCTATCAGAGCGACAAGGTGGAAATTCATATCACCGGTTTCGCCAAGAAAGTCGGTGACCTGATTGCGGGCCTCAAACAGATTCTGATGTTTTTCGCCGCAGCGATTCTGATCACGACTGCCGTGTTGTATTGGTACACCCGTTGCCTGCGCAGCACCGTTTTGGTGGTGTTCTGTTCGCTGGTGGCGGTGGTCTGGCAGTTGGGATTACTACCGCTGTTGAACTACCAGTTGGATCCCTATTCCGTATTGGTGCCGTTCCTCGTATTCGCCATTGGCATGAGCCACGGCGCGCAGAAAATGAACGGCATCATGCAAGACATTGGCCGCGGTATGCACCGTGTGGTCGCGGCTCGCTTCACCTTCCGCCGTTTGTTTCTAGCGGGCCTGACAGCACTCCTATGTGACGCCGTAGGGTTTGCTGTGCTGATGATCATCAAGATCCAGGTGATTCAGGACCTCGCCGTTATTGCCAGCATCGGCGTCGCCGTGCTGATTTTCACCAACCTGATTCTTCTGCCCGTTCTGCTTTCCTATGTCGGGGTAACGCCACGTGCCGCACAACTGAGCCTAAAGAGCGAACAAGCGGAAAACACGGGACAGCGTCGTCATGGGTTCTGGCGCTTCCTGGATCTTTTTACCCGCCGTCGCTGGGCCAGTCTGTGCATTGCAATCAGCCTTGCCCTGGCGGCACTGGGTTTTATTGTCAGCCTGCAGCTGAAAATTGGCGATCTGGATGCCGGCGCTCCCGAACTACGCGCCGACTCGGTGTACAACCAGGACGATGCGTTTCTCACTCGCCATTACGGTGCGAGCAGTGACTTGTTTGCGGTGATGGTGAAAACCCCAGCAGGTAGTTGTACGCGCTACGACATCCTGGCCAAAGTCGACAAACTCGATTGGCAGCTGCGCTCGCTTCCTGGGGTGGATTCGACCAACTCGTTGGCGCTGCTGAACCGCCGCATGTTGGTGGGGCTGAGTGAAGGAAGCGCCAAATGGTACGACCTGCAGAACAACCAAGCGACGCTCAACATGATCACCGCCAGTGCGCCGCGCGGGTTGTACAACGAAGATTGCAGCCTGCTGACGCTCTACGCCTACCTCACCGACCATAAGGCCGAGACCCTTACTCGCTTGGTCGAGCAAGTGGAAACCTTCGCGGCGACCAACAACACCGATGAGGTGCAATTTCTCCTTGCCGCCGGTAATGCCGGCATCGAAGCGGCGACCAATATTGTGGTCAAGCAAGCCAACCGCGAGATGCTGTTTTGGGTCTACGGTGCGGTAATCCTGCTCTGCCTGATTACCTTCCGCTCCTGGCGCGCCACGCTCTGTGCGGTGATTCCGCTGATGCTGACCTCCATTCTCTGCGAAGCCCTGATGGTCTGGCTGAACATCGGTGTGAAGGTTGCCACGCTCCCGGTAATCGCCCTCGGCGTCGGCATTGGCGTGGATTACGCGCTCTACGTTATGAGCATCCTGCTTGGCCATCTGCGCCAAGGAGCGAGTCTGTCCGAGGCCTATTACCGGGCACTCGTGTCCACGGGCAAGGTGGTGATGCTCACGGGCATTACCTTGGCCATTGGCGTGGCAACCTGGATTCTCTCGCCGATTAAGTTCCAAGCCGATATGGGCGTGCTGTTGGCCTTTATGTTCGTGTGGAACATGGTTGGCGCCTTGGTTCTTCTGCCTGCGTTGGCGTACTTCTTGTTGCCGGCAAGCCGGACTGAGGTCAGTGCGCAAGACAGAACCACGCCAGAAGCCGCTGCTGTCACCCAACCAAAACCCCAACGCGAGCCTGTGCAGCCAACCATGAGCCGGTCTGTCAGCTAAGGCGTTCGTGCGCCCGACGAGAGGAGCGCCTATGTCCATCATCCGCCGTCTTACCGATTTTTGGTTCGAGGGAATGTGTCGCTACGGCGCTGCGATCTGTGCCGCGGAGATTCATCAGATTGAGGTGATGGAGAACAGTAAGGCGGGGCAGGGGGCTGCCTCTTGGGGAATACAGGATTAACGAATGGCCATTGTTCACACAGTGGCCTCTGGAAAATGACGACCTGGACGGCAGAGAGATAGCTGTTCTGCATGAGGTCAGAGGGATTTCGCACATGTCTTCTGCTTTGGATTCGACCGCACTTGACCAGCTTTTCTTCAAAGCCAGGTCGCATAACGGCTGGCTCGACACGCCGGTCCACGATGAGTTGTTGCACCAGCTGTACGACACGCTGAAACAGGGGCCGACGAGCAACAACTGCTGTCCCGCGCGCTTTGTATTTGTGCGCAGCGCGGCGGCCAAACAACAGTTGCTCCCCGCGTTGAAGGGGCATAACGGCGAGAAGATGCTGGAGGCGTCAGTCACTGTGATCGTCGCTTACGACTCGCAGTTTTATGAGCATCTGCCTGAGCTTTTTCCCGCTTACGACGCGGCAGCTCCTTATCGAGCAAACGCTCAGCTAGCGGCCGTCGCAGCGCTGCGTAACGGCAGTTTGCAAGGCGCCTACCTGATGCTCGCGGCGCGCGCACTTGGCCTTGATTGCGGGCCGATGTCGGGCTTCGACAATTCGATGGTAGACGAGACGTTCTTTGCGGACGGTCGCTGGAAAAGCAATTTCCTATGCAGCCTTGGCTACGGAGATGCCCAGCGCCTGCGTCCTGCCGGTCCACGCCTGACCTTTGAACAGGCCTGCACGTTGGCCTGATGCTGGGTTTGTACTGCTGATAAGTGAGCGGCAGGTGCCCCGCAAAACGGTTGGTTCTAAAAGAGAGGCCCGGCCTCGACATAAAAAGCTTAGGAGCTGCGAAATGAAACTAGCAACGCTAAAGGACGGGAGCCGGGATGGCCGCTTGGTGGTGGTTTCTCGTGATTTAACCCGAGCAGTTTCAGCGGCGCATATCGCCTCCACTTTGCAGATCGCGATTGAAAACTGGTGGGGCATTGAGCCGGAGCTACGGGGGCTTTATCAGGAGCTCAACGATGGCACTGCCGAAGAAAGCTTCGAATTTGACCCGTCAGCCGCCATGGCGCCGCTGCCGCGAGCTTATCAGTGGTGTGACGGTTCGGCCTTTTTGAGTCACGGCAATTTGATGGAAAAAGCTTTCAACATCGAGCCTATTGAAGGCGCCGACGTGACACCGCTGATGTACCAGGGCGCTGGCGATGATTTCATTGGCGGGCGCGACGATATCGCCCTACCCAGCGAAGCTCAGGGCATCGACTTCGAAGGTGAGTTCGTGGTGTTGGTCGACGATGTTCCGCTGGGCTGCTCGGCAGATCGAGCCGCCGAGCACATCAAGTTGGTGTTGCAGATCAACGACGTCAGCCTTCGTGCGTTGGCGCCTCGCGAAATGAAAACGGGCTTTGGTTTTTTACAGGCCAAGCCCTCATCGAGCTTCGCCCCGGTTGCGGTCACGCCCGACGAACTGGGCGATGCCTGGGCAAACGGGCGAGTGAACCTGCCGCTTCAGGTGGAATGGAATGGTGAATGGTTTGGCAATCCGCACGGGCAGGCCATGCACTTCAGCTTTCCTCAGCTTATCGCTCATGCAGCGTTAACCCGCCGCCTTGGCGCCGGGACGCTTATCGGCTCCGGGACCGTGTCGAACGATGATCGCAGTGTCGGTTCAGCCTGTATTTCCGAGCGCCGAGCCATCGAGATGATCGAGCATGGCGCGCCCAAAACCGGCTTTATGCGTTTTGGCGACCGTATCCGCATGGATGTTGTAGGCAGCGACGGCCTCTCGGTGTTCGGCGCCATCGATCAACGCATCGTCTCGGCATCTGTGTAAGGGAGCGCGACATGCGGGTATTGGTCACAGGCGCAAACGGCTTTATCGGTCGCTTACTGGTTACGCATTTGCTGCGTGACGGCGTGGTAGGCGGCCAACCGATTAGCGCTCTGCTGTTGCTCGACAAGGAGCTGTCCGGATTTCCCGAAGACCAACGCCTTCGTCTCCATCGCGGCGACATCGGTGAGCTCCCGGTTATTCGGCGACTGTTGGCTGATGGCATAAATGTGGTTTTCCACCTGGCCAGCATTCCCGGCGGCCTGGCCGAGGAAAACTACCCCGTGGGCTATCAGGGCAACCTGCTGGGAAGCCTGGAGCTGCTCAACCAGCTGCGCTGCATGCGCGTTGCTCCGGTGTTCGTTTACGCCAGCAGTGTGGCGGTGTACGGCGGCCCATTTCCGGCGCGGATGGACGAAGCCACAGAACCTAATCCGCTGATGAGCTTTGGTGCTCACAAGCAGATGATCGAGATAGCCATCAATGACCTCGCCCGTCGTGGCGAGGTTGATGGGCGAGTGGTTCGCCTGCCCGCGATTGTGGCCAGACCGTCCGGGCCCAGCGGCTTTCGCTCGGCATTTATGAGTGATTTGTTGCGCGCGTTTGCCAACGGGGAGCGCTATCAATGTCCGGTTTCCCCTCAGGCAGGCGCCTGGTGGATGTCGGGGATTTGCTGCGTGGAGAACCTGCTCATAGCCGCCGAATTGGAAACGTCGGCCTTGGGTAAACAGCGTGTCTGGCAGTTGCCCGTACTGCGCCTATCCATCGCACAGATCATGGATGCCCTGGCGGCCGCTTTCGGTGAGGACAGACGCGCCCTGATCGACTTTGCACCAGACGCCGAGCTCGAGCGGCTTTTTGCATCTTTCCCCGCTATGAAAACCCCGGTCGCCAAGTCCCTTGGCTTTCGCCATGACGGCACTGCCGCAGCCCTGATTCGTAACGCCCTCAATCCATCGCCTTGCGCACGTCGTACTCGTGCGTCGAAGGCAGAATCGCGAGTGACTACCGATGAAATCAACTAAACGCCGCCTGGTGGACCTCTCCGTTACACTGGACAACAACCCTTACACCGACCCGCCACCTCTGCTGCCGAAAATCGACTACATCGACCATCAGCAAGGCTGGCCAGAAATGGCTGCGATGTTTCCCGGTCTCTCGATAGACCAAATGCCCGGCAACGAGTCCTGGGCGGCTGAGCGTCTACAAATCACTACCCACAGCGGCACCCATATGGATGCCCCTTGGCATTACGCGTCCACCACGGACGGCGGGAAGCCCGCATTTGGCATTGATGAGTTGCCGCTGGAGTGGTGTCTGCAGCCTGGCGTGAAATTGGATTTCCGCCACCTGCCCGATGGCCATGTGGTGACTGCAGCTGAGATCGAAGCCGAACTGGCCCGTATCGGTCATGCACTTCAGCCGCTGGACATCGTCCTGGTGAACACCCGCGCCGGCGCGTTGTTCGGCCAGCCAGGTTACCTGGATGCAGGAGTGGGTATTGGTCGTGAGGCAACGCTGTATTTGCTCGAGCGAGGCGTGCGCGTAGTCGGTACCGACGCCTGGAGCTGGGACGCGCCTTTCAAGTTCACCCGTGAACGTTTTGCCGCCGACGGTGACGCCTCGATTATCTGGGAAGGCCATAAGGCTGGGCGTGACATCGGATACGGCCAGATGGAGAAGCTTTCGAACCTGGAGACGCTACCGGCCAGTGGATTCGAGGTGTCTTGCTTCCCTTACAAGATCAAGCACGCCTCAGCCGGTTTTGTTCGCGCCGTCGCAATTTTCGAGGAGTGACGCTCCGGCGTTGACCTTGGGGCCTGAGGGCAGGGCGGCACTATTCGTTTTTGCCCGCGTGTTTCCAACGTTGTTGGTCTCGAAAGGCACGTGGGCTTTTTATTTTTCACGCCACGCATAGTGCCTGAAGGCAGGTGGCAGTTAGCCGATTTGGAGATGGTTTATGAGTGGTCTCGAACTTTACAACGCAGGCATTTCAACCTGCAGCCAGCGCGTCCGTTTTGTTTTGGCCCATAAAGGGCTGGCGTACTCCGATGTGCGCATTCGTTTGGAACGTGGTGAGCATCTGACCCCGGAATATTTGGCAATCAACCCCAATGGTCTGGTGCCTTCTCTGGTACATGACGGCCGCCCCATTGTCGATTCCACGGTGATTAACGAGTACCTGGAAGAGCTGTTTCCGGAAGTTGCCCTGATTCCGAAAGATGCTTATGAACGTGCGCAGATGCGCGCTTGGGTGCAATACCTGGATGAAGTCATGACTCCAGCTATTCGCTATCCATCCTTCCAGAAATTCTTCGGGGGAGGGTTGCGCGCCATGGAGCCGGAGCAACGCCAAGCGTTCGCGAGTCGCCTGCCATTGCGTAAGCACTTCGCATTGGAAGTGGGCCCAGAAGGGTTTGCGCAAAACAAACTGGACGACGCAATGGAGCGGATCGAACAGTCGCTGGAGCGTATGGAGGCGGCGCTTGGCAAGACGCAATGGATCGCCCATGACGACCTGACTCTGGCAGACATCGCCATGATGCCCAGCATTGTTCGCCTCGAAGACTTGGGGCTTGCCTCGCTGTGGGCCGACCGCCCTAACGTCACCGCGTGGTACGCGCGACTGCAAGCCCTCCCGGCGTTTGCAGCGGCTTATTCGCCCGGTTCTCGACTGGGCGCCGGTGCCAACTAAGGTCTTTCTGCCCATGAGCTCGACGAAACGAAAAGGTGTGGGAATGCGCTATAGCCGGTTGATGTGCAGCGTTTTGTTTGGGGCATTTGTGCACGGGTCAGCGAGTGCTGCGCCGACGGATCGGCCCAATATTTTATTGATACTGGCGGACGATCTCGGCTACTCCGATCTGGGAAGTTTTGGTGGAGAGATCAAAACACCGACCCTGGACCAACTGGCCGCTGATGGCTTGAAAATGACCGGCATGTACGCGTCCCCCACCTGCTCGCCGTCGCGCTCGATGATGATGTCGGGTACGGACCACCATCTAGCTGGATTGGGGACCATGGCGGAGGCGCTGCAGCCTTTTCAAACGGGCAAACCTGGTTATGAGGGTTACCTGAATCGCAACAGCTACTCGATCGCCGAGTTACTTAAGGCCGGTGGTTACCACACCGCGATGGTAGGCAAATGGCACCTGGGCTTGGAACCGGAGCAAGGGCCGGCGGCACGGGGTTTCGAGAAGTCCTTCGCGCTATTGGAAGGAGGGGCTTCGCACTTCAAACCCGCCAGCGAAGATCCCACCAGAATTGAGCAGGTGAACTTTCGCGAAAACGGCCAGCCGGCCGTGCTACCGGATGATTTTTACTCGACTGATTTCTATACCGACAAGCTCATCAGCTACCTGAAAAATAACCGAAAAGACGGCAAGCCCTTTTTTGCCTACGCGGCCTACACGGCCCCGCACTGGCCACTTCAAGCGCCCGACGCCTATCTGGACAAGTACCGCGGGCAATACGACAAAGGCTACGACAGCATTCGTATGGCCCGTATCGAGCGGATGAAAAAGCTCGGCCTGTTGCCGGCGGACTTCAGCCCCGCCCAGCCACTGCCTGGCACGCCACAGCTGCCAAACTGGGCCCAATTGAGTCCTGAGCAGAAGCAGCTTGAAAGTCGGAAGATGGAGATTTACGCCGCCATGGTCGACAACCTCGACCACAACATCGGGCGATTGGTTGAGTACCTGCGCGAGAGCGGCCAGTACGACAACACGCTTATTGTGTTCATGTCCGACAATGGAGCCGCTGGCGAGAATCACACGTTGTTCTATCCCGCAGGCCCACGTACCGACAATAGCTACGCCAACTTGGGGCGACGGGGCTCCCAGATCGACTACGGTCCGCGTTGGGCCGAGGTGAGCGCCGCCCCATTCCATCTGTTCAAAGGCACTACGGCAGAGGGCGGTATCAGCGTGCCTGCCATTGTGCACCTGCCTACATCGCAGGCTCGCCGGGGCGTAGAGAACGGAATTGCCCGAATTGATGATTTGGCTCCGACCTTCCTCGAGCTGGCAGGGCTACCTATGCCAAATGAGCCTGGCATGAACCCGATTACAGGCAAGTCGATCCTTTCCATGCTGACAGGGAATGCAGGGCCGCACAGCAACGGGCCGTTGGCAGGCGAGCTGTTTGGCAACACCTATTACCGCGACGGAAGTTTCAAGTTGTTGGGCATGCGCCCGCAGGTCGGTATGGGCGCACCGCCACAGCCGCTGCAATGGCAGCTGTTCGATATCGCCAAGGACCGTGGGGAAACCCGCGATCTCTCCGCCCTGCAGCCTGAAACCGTACAGCGCATGAAAGACGCGTGGCAGGCCTACGCCAAGCAGGTGGGTGTGGCGTTTCCCCCTGTCTCCGGCACGAAGTGAGTGGTAGGAGGAGGGCGGCTCGACGTCGTGTTTACCAAGCAGTTTTTAAATCTGGAGTTAGAGACATGCAAATCGCTAGGTTTGTAGGGCTGGTAATGGCGTGTTGGCTGCTCGCAGGCCAACCCATGACCGCTTCCGCTGCCGACAGCCCTGAAGGGGAACGCGCACAAAAGCTACTGAGCAGTGCCGTGGAGTATTACCGCGTTCAAGGTGATGCCGCGTTAGCTGCATTTAGCCGACAGGGGGAGTTCGTTGATGGCGAACACTATGTGTTTGTGGTGGATACCCACGGAACGATGCTGGCCAGCGGAGGCACGTCTGCCGTGCTGATTGGACGTGATGTGTCCAAAACCCTGGAGCCGGAGTTGCGTAAGGCGTTTGCAGACGCGTTGGCCTCGCCGGAAGGAAAGGTAGGCACAGCGGAGTACCGCTGGATGAATGCGCGCGACGGACGCATTGAGCGCAAGCACGTGTACTACCAACGCGTCGGCGATCGTGTTTTCGCTGTCGGCCAGTACATTCCTCGCGCCTCACCCAAACAGGCAGAGGAACTGTTGGATAAGGCCGCTGCGGCACTTGCCAAAGATCCCCAGAGCGCAATCCGTTCAATCAACGATTTGTCGACGAGCTTTCGGGAGGACGACTTGTACGTGTTCGTGATTGACCTCAACACCCGTCGTTACGTAGCGCATGGCTACAACCTGCGTCTGGTGGGCGTCGACTTCGCCACCATCAAAGACCCAGAGGGAAAACCCGTTGGCGCTCCAATTATTGCCTTGGCCAAGCAGAGCCAAAGCGGCGGATATGACTATCGCTGGAGAAATCCTGTGACCGGGAAGGTGGAGGATAAACATGCCCTGTTTCAAAGGGCAGGTAAGTACCTGGTCGCCGTTGGCTATTACCTGAAACCGCGCTGAGAACAGGCTGCCGCCCTGCGAAACCTACGCAATTGACACCACTGACTGACCGAGTGTTGCGCTCGGGCAGATCAGCGATTGTTTTTGGAAAACTATGTATGACTCCTGATGGAACTAGGGAGGGTACTTTTTCCAACTCCTGACGCAGCCCTGCCACGGGAGTTTTTTACAGCAGGTGGTGTGACGCGTTCCACGGCGTTAGTTGCACTGCCTAAACGAGGGCTGCGTCTGTAGCCCTCTGCTGTCGGTGAGCACTTCACAAGAGTGCCGCCGTTTTTAACCTTCGCGCCTGCCTGATGGTTGTTGCTACCCGTGACGATCCAGATGGCCCCGGACTCGCGCTTGCGTGTCCGGTACGGCGCCATCGCATGGACTAAAACAAACAAGTGATTGCGTAAATGTACATCCGCTTACTGCTTACCCTGCTAACAGTGCTGCTTACTGGTTCTTTCGGGAGCACTTTACCGAAAGACATTCAGGCTATGCGTATCGAGCCGTTTAGAATGTGCAACAACCTATGGGTTTACTGCAAACCTAAGAGTTGCGGAGGAGAACATTTTGACCGTTACCATAAAGCCTCCCAGCAACTACGGACTTGGTGGGCCGAGCGCAAGATATCTTGGAGAGAGCGGGTAATACTTGCTCGACAAGGCCAAAGAGTTAAAAAGCCGACCCTCCAGCAACGCCGTGTACTATCTAGGCAGGATCGCAAAGGACTTGAATAACATCGCCACTAAGAATGGCTCGAGTTAGGGCAGGAATCAGAATTGAGGTCTTGTTACCGCAACAGCGGTCTCTGTTTTTCCCCGGTGTTATCTATGCGGCAGAGCCACGGCCGCACTTGGGAAATCGGGACCATTTCCTGATTTCCTTCTCGCAATTGTAACATCCCAACACTTTTATCTGGCCGAAGGGAAAGTGAGCAATCCGGTAGCTTTATTCTCGAGCGCCAGCCGAAATCATACCGTTCATTATCGTAATTAAAGAACCGCACAAATCCTGCTCAAAGCTGTATTTCAGACTTTTGAGTTCAGGAAGCTCGACCGCGCGTGCTGCATCGGCTACAGGATTGCTCAAGGGCCAAAGGCCTATCATAAGGGGTAGGGCATGGCGTAAGAGCTGTTCGTACTGCGCTTCGGAAAGCGTGGGTGCATATGTGTGAAACGCTCTCGCCGTATCTATTCTGGCAATCAACAACTGGCGTTTGAACTCCACAATTCGTTCCATCGAAACGTTTCGCTCGAGAATGGCCGGCATTATGCTCGTGAGCCGGCAAAGCAACCGTCTAGCCGATACGGTTGAAGAAAAGCATAGAGCTATTTGGGCAGGCGTGCGCTCAGCATCTCGGTTTTCCGATAACTTTTCCAAGAGGTCTGTATACCAACCCATGCATTCCTGTACTAGCAAGTCCATCAACACCGCCTCACTGCTTTCGTAATAGCGATAGACGTTTGATTTTGTCATCTGGGCCTGACGTGCCAACTCGTTGATCCCCAGATCTATGGCGGAGGGGTCTTTGCATAACATTTCTTTCGCCGTAGTCAGCAAAAGGGTACGTTTTTCCTGCTTTTGTTCAGGGGAGCGCGCTCGGGAGGTGGCAGGTGTCATGAGGTTTACATTTCCGCTTGATTGGAGACCATTGGTCTGCTAGCTTGGAGACCAATGGTCTTTTAATGCAGTAAGCGTTAGATGTTACCCCGTCGATGCACCTTGATTCCATCTCAAAGGACACTCTTATGACAAACGCGAACGATCAAAGCTGGGTTCTTATTACAGGAGCTTCCAGCGGATTTGGAGAGGAGTTCGCACGGCAATACGCAGCCCGAGGATATGGCCTAGTGCTCGTCGCGCGTCGAATCGATCGGTTGGAAGCGCTCTCTTCGACACTGAAAAGCGAATTCGGTGTGGAGGTAATGGTAGAACAAGTTGACCTTTCGAATTTAGAAGCCGTATGCCAACTTCATGCGCAACTCTGCGACAAAGGAATTATAATAGATACCCTCATAAACAATGCCGGCAGTGGATTGCAAGGCATCTTTCTTGATACGCCCGTGAGCAGCGTGTGGGAAATGTTGCAATTGGACATAGTAAGCCTGACCACTTTGACTCTCTTATTCGGAGGAGACATGCGCAAGCGAGGGAGGGGCAAAATATTGCTTGTTGCGAGTCTTTTATCTCACTTCGGCGTTGAGAATATGGCTGCATACGGAGCAGCCAAAGCGTATGTGCTTCGCCTAGGGGAAGCGCTGCATCGGGAGTTTAATAAGGACGGTATAACGGTGACTTCACTCTGCCCCGGCATTTCCGACACAGGCTTTGCGCAAGCTGCAGGCATGAAAGTTACATTAGGGCTCAGGCTCTTAATGATGAGGCCTGCTCCGGTGGTCAAAGCTGGCATTCGCGCATTGCAAAAAGGGCGTATCAGCGTTGTTCCGGGTATTAGTAATAAACTAGCGGTGGCGTTCATCTGGGCAACCCCAAGATGGTTGCATCAGACCATGTTCTCGCGCGTAATGAACAGTTGATAGCTTTAAATTTTTTTACAAGTAAAACTCAAATTAGAGGTTTGGTCTTTCAGAACGGTGTTTCATTTCACTCAGGACGGTCGCCTACCGAGGCGTATCCGGTTAAAAAACTCACATTCGTCTTTGCATGCAAAGTCTAATAATCTGGCAATACAGGTTTGCTTCAGCGGCTGAAGTGGATTACGGCCTCCAACCACAACGTGGCTACGGGAACATCATCGACAAACCGTCGGCCACGCTTGGTTATCGCAACCTTTTATTTAGCAGAAAATTACCCTTAGTAAAGAATTCCTCTTCCATAATTCCGCCCAAACATCGGCCTGGGTCGGCGTACTAGGAGCTATTCGCGTGATGCGAGCTTCTGCTGAAATGCCTTCCGGGCTAGATCTAGTCGCTCAAGGGTTGCCTCGTCAGCGCCAGGTCCCGGCTGGAGACCTAAGTTTCTGAGCTCGACATGCTCGCCGTTGATATCTGTCAACTGAAGGGGAGCAATCGCTGCGCCGGTTTTCCTGTTAGTGGGAATGAGCGGAGGCCCTTCTGGAATCGGGTTCCATCTATCTCCCCATTGAAGCATGCCGATGATGATCACGTGTAGCGCCCGACCTTTGGAGGTCAGGGCATATTCGGTGCCGGTGCCCAAAGGTGTTTTGAGAATTATTTCATGCTCTTGGAGGAGCTTCAGGCGCTTGGACAGGATGCCCTTGGAGATCTCCAGATTGCGCTGAAAGTCATCGAATTTCGTAGTTCCCCACATAAGCTCGCGAATAATCAGCAGGTTCCACCAGTCGCCTAGTACGTCTGTGGACCGGGCGATTGAACAATTGCGGTTTTCGAAGGTAACTCTTTCCATGGGTGAAGTCTCCGGACGGGGCGGCGCACTACCGCCGTCGTAAGAAAGATTTGACAGGTTCCATGATAGCACCTAAGTTGGCCGCGCAGAGGTTCTGTTATAGAACCTCAAGGCGATCACTTTGAGGTCTATCTATGATCAAGCATCTTCTGGCCGCGTCGGCCGTTTCCCTTGCCGCAGCCGCACATGCAGCACCGCATGAGCGCTGCGTTACTAATGAGCTGGACAACAGCCTGATAACTGCAGATTTGGCTCTCGCAGTGGGCAATTGTCATTTAGAGCGATCTGATCAAAAAGTCGAAGGTATTTCGGCACTTGAATATGCGCACAGTTGGTACAGCGAGGCGGTGAGGCTGGGCTCCAGCGAAGCGCGAAAACGCCTGGATCTGGTTGAGAATAAGCTGGCGCAAGAAGGTCAATCTCATGACTAAGCCAATCGCCCTTTCACAATTGATAGCTGTCTTGACCGTCTCATTCACGCTCACCGCGCAAGCGGACAAGTACACGCCGCTAGGTGCCGAAGCTTCAGCTAATGCAGATGGTTCTATTCCCGAATGGACCGGTGGTTTCAATCGCGGCATAAGCTGGAACGACATTCCTAAACAATTTGTGGATCCCTTTGCCAACGATCGGGTTAAGTTTTCCATCGACGCAAAAAACTACAGAACGTATAGCGATAACCTAACGCCAGGGCAGATCGAGCAATTGCGCCGAAATCCGGACGGCTATCGCCTTAACATTTATGAAACCAGACGCACTGCCAGGTATCCCGAACACGTTTACGCGTCAGCGCTCAAAAATGCGAAGACCGCAAAATTAGCATCAGGTGGCAACGGGGTTGACGACTATGAGGGTTACGTTCCCTTTAGCCATCCCCAAAGCGGGGTGGAGGTTCTCTGGAACCACTTCATGCGATACCGAGGCGGTAGCCTGTTGCGTAAGCATACACAGGTGATTACACAGCCGAACGGCTCGTTCAGTGAGGTGCAGTTGGAGGACCGAGCCGCCTGGCCAGAGAAGCTAGCCGGGTTCGACCCGGTGCGCGATGCCAACATCATGATTTTCTCAACCCAGGCTGTGACAGCGCCTGCCCGACTAGCGGGCAACATCCTGTTGGTGCAGGAAACCTTGGACCAAGTTAAACAACCACGCTTGGCTTGGCTGTATAACGCCGGGCAGCGGCGAGTACGACGCGCTCCGCAGGTCGCCTATGACGGTCCCGGCACCGCAGCGGATGGATTGCGAACCTCGGACAACTACGACATGTACACCGGTTCGCCTGATCGCTACGACTGGAAGCTAGAGGGTAAACAGGAAATTTATATTCCGTATAATAACTATCGCCTGACTAATCGTGAGCTTACCTCAGACAAGCTTATAAAGAAGGGCCACCTTGAGCCAGAATACCTCCGCTACGAAAAGCACCGTGTCTGGAAAGTGGTCGGTACGTTGAAGCCTGGTATGCGCCATATCTACGCCAAACGAGTGTTCTACGTCGACGAAGACACTTGGCAAATCGCCCTAGCCGAGCATTACGACAGCCGTGGGGAGCTGTGGCGCTTTTCAGAAGGGTTCCACGTTCAGTACGATTATGCCGACACGCCGTGGTATGCCGGTGAAGCCATTTATGACTTTACCAACGGACGCTACCTCGTGTTCGGGTTGATCTACAGCAGCTCTGAGCCCATCTCATTCGGCTTCGAGGCCAGTAGATCGGAGTTCACACCAGCTGCACTCAGAACACAGGGAATTCGTTGATCGTTCGCTTTTAAAAACTCCACTATTTGAGTTAGGCGGGCGGAGGCGGTCCTGCGTAACATTATGGAGTTGGTTTTCGAGGTCCATTCTACGCAGAGGTTGGCGCAAAATTTAGAGTCGTGGCGCATCTGGATAACGGTGCGCGCCATCTCGCCGGGTTAACCACGAGCTAAGGGGCCATACCTGGCGTCGAAGAAAACCTCCGAGGCGCCAACAGGTGGGCCTCTTACTTAAACCTAGTTTCCTTAAAGTGAAGTCCGGTACAGACTTAGCCAAGACGGATATAAACTGAAATGAGATTGTGGACACATATATTCGAAATCGGCCAAGGGCTACGAATGATGAGGAACCGACCTGGCAACGCCTAATTTTTAGATGTTTTATCTTTCTTCGGTACTGTCGTACGCAGCGTCGAGATGTCGCGCTTCGGCGATACTCCAAACAAACGGCTGTATTCTCGACTGAATTGTGACGGACTTTCATATCCAACTTTGAAGGCTGCAGTAGCACCATCTATATGTTCATTTAGCATCAACCGCTTCGCTTCATTCAAACGCAACCACTTTTGATATTGTAAAGGGCTCATCGCAGTCAGTCGGCGAAAGTGATGATGAAACGTAGGGGGACTCATCTGCACACGTTCAGCAAGCTTTTCGACACTGAACGGCTCGACATAATGCAGCTTCAGCCAATCGATTGCTTTTGCTATTCGGTATCCTTGCCCATCGATGGATACGACCTGGCGTAGTAAAGTCGCTTGATCACTTATCAGCAAGCGATAATGAATTTCGCGTTTTATCAAAGGCGCCAGGAAGGGAATCGCGTCAGGTTCTTCCATCAAATCGAGAAGTCGAACAAATCCTGCCAGCAAGTTTGGCGTGACGCCCCCAATACCAACCCCCGTTCCATTGAGTCGATCCCGTCTAGGCGGCAAGCTCCCCTGGGCGATTAGTTCGGAGACTATTTGGAGGTCAATCTTGAAGGTTAAACCTAAGCATGGGTTTTCCGTGCTAGCTTCCAATATTTCCGAATAAGCTGGCACATCGAGAGATGTGAGTAAGAAGCGAGACGGGTTGTAAGAGTAGTCTTCGCCCCCAACCCACATCCTCTTTTCCCCGCGCGCCACCAATACGACGCTGGGCTCGATCATACACATCGCAGGCGAAGACGCAGCTTCACGACGAAAAAAAGTCAACCCATCAATGGAGGTTGATACGTCTCCGAAAGCGACCTTAGCGTGAGCGCCAATAATTTCCGCCAATTTCTCAGCAAGTTTCTCATTTTCGGAGAGCATTTGGTGTCGGTACCTTGGTCTTGAGTAGCAAGCCTTAGTGTAACGGGATGTTCATTCCAGGCCAGGCGAAATTTCGCTGCTCATAGCAATAGGCAAGAAAACCAGCGAATTGCGTTAACGCCCATCGTTATGGCGCTGTGATGATGACATTCGTCGAATGAGGCGATTGCGCGTGCTGGTGGCTGGCCGGTAGCGGACGCCTCCTTCTAGCTGCTGCAAAGAGCTTCCATCCTCGACAGCGATTTTGGATAGCTGGTAAGAGACGGAACCGGAAGGCGCAGCGTAACGACACATGCGTACATTTCATTGGAAAATATAGGTGATAACTATGAGAAAGATTGCCCTAGCGCTGGCGTTGGCCGCCAGTTCATTTGCTGCCATGGGACAAGACATGTCTAACGGCGCGGACAACTTCTATAAAAGCGAGGAGGTGTCAGTTACAAAGGTAAGATTCAAGAATCAATACCAGATGGAAATTGTCGCTAATCTTTTTTTCCCGAAAAACATGGATAAAACAAAGAAGTATCCAGCGATTGTTGTGGGCCATCCCAACGGAGCTGTTAAAGAGCAAAGCGCAAATCTTTATGCCCAGAAATTAGCCGAGCAAGGCTTCGTTACTTTGGCGCCAGACCTATCTTTCTGGGGCGAAAGCGAAGGAGCCCGCAATGCGGTTTCTTCCGATATATATACAGAGGTATTCATGGCCTCTGTCGATTATCTAGGGACTCGTGACTATGTCAATAACTCTAGGATCGGCGCCTTGGGAATCTGTGGCAGCGGTGGCTATGTTATCAACGCCGCGAAGATCGATCCGCGTATGCGCGCTATTGCTACAGTAAGTATGTACGACATGGGCAGCGTAACTCGCAACGGCCTGAAACATTCTCAAACTGTGGAGCAGCGCAAGCAGTTCATCGCGGAGACTGCGAAACAGAGGTATGTCGAATTCCTGGGTGGCAAGAAAAAATATTCAGACGGCATGCTTGAGACATTGAGGCCCGACGCTAGCGCAATCGAGAAAGAGTTTTTCGATTTCTACCGTACGCCGCGCGGTCAGTATATCCCGAAAGGCTCCTCACTGTATGAAACCACCAATCGTCCAATTACGGCCGAAGTGAAACAAATGAATTTTTATCCGTTCAACGACATCGAGACAATTTCGCCTCGCCCAATGTTGTTCATTACCGGCTCAGAAGCACACTCTCGCGAGTTTAGCGAGGATGCGTTCAAGCTCGCTAGCCAGCCGAAAGAATTGGTGGTGATCCCTAACGCAGGGCACGTTGATCTGTACGATCGCACCGATTTAATTCCTTTTGAAAAACTGACTAACTTTTTTCAAAAGAACCTGAACTAATGTGAACGCGAACGGTTAATAGCCGTTCGCCTTATCACATATGTTGCCGCCAGTTGTGATTAATGGTTCAAGCACCCGTATTCTACCGGGCGCCGAGTGGCTCGCTTAGGCGTGCTCTTTACTTTATAAGCAGGTATTCCACCATGAATCGGGCAGTCGTTTTTGCAGCGTTGTCAGTCCTCTCCTTAACGTCATTTGCGCAAGATTTCAAACTCAAGAGCGAGGAAGTAGAAACTGGAGAACAGATAAGTGATGTTTATATGCAGAATGGTTCAGGTTGTTCCGGCAAGGACATTTCGCCAGGTCTTTCGTGGGCTGGCGCACCTGCTGAGACAAAAAGCTTCGCGATTACCATGTTTGATCCAGATGCGCCCACTGGAAGCGGATGGTGGCATTGGACCGTTGTTAATATTCCTAAAGACGTAAACGTGTTGCACGCAGACGCAGGTAACCGATCGGGTTTAAATTTGCCTCTCGGAGCCGTTCAAGGCAGGACTGATTTTGGCAGCCCTGGATATGGAGGCCCGTGTCCACCTGCTGGTGATAAGCCACACCGTTACCAATTTAAGATCTGGGCTCTGAAAGTGGATCACTTGCCAATCGACAAAGAATCAAGCGGTGCGTTGGTAGGCTACATGGTCCAACACAACAGCATTGCGAGCGCTGAACTAGTGCCAATTTCAGTACGATAAATAGGCTCTCTCGCACGCTTAAAGGCTCGGCGCTTGCGAGCCTAACAGCTATTCCTGACGGAGCGCCGAGACAGGTGTCTCGCCAGTCAGCAAACGCATTTGCTCTCGATAATCATCGGTAACTTGCCGGGCTTGATTCGTGTTGGTCACGACGCGAGGTGTGATCAACACGATCAGCTCTGTGCGGTCGCGCCCTTTTGAATTCGTTCCGAATAGCCATCCGAGACCGGGGATGTTTGCCAGCCCAGGCACCGAGCTTGAAGACTCGTTATTGTCTTGCTTGATCAACCCTCCAAGAAGAATGGTTTGCCCGCTTTGTACCGCAATTTGCGTGGATACCGCCCGAGTCGAGATCCGTGGGTTAGGCTGTGCAGCTGTGATGGCGCTGACATCGGCATCGCTAACCTGCTGTTGTATATCCATGTACACCAAGCCGCCCGGATTGATGCGCGGAAGAACGTCCAGAATGACCCCGGTTTGGACGTACTCAACACTGCTTAGTGTCGTATCCGAATTTGTGGTGTTAACAGTGGTTTGGCTGATCGGGATGTTATCGCCAACCTGAATTTGTGCTTGCTGGTTGTTAAGCACGACGAGTGAGGGGGAGGAAAGCACCTGGGTTAAGCCTCTAGTTTCTAGGGCCCGCAACGCCACTTGAAGATTGTCGCTGACGAAGGAGTAAAACAGCGAGCTATTGCCCAAGGCGACACCGCCGGCGCCCAGTGCGCCCTGACTGCCGGACGCATTTGCTACCGTCGTGCTCGCCGAATTCCCTGCCAAGCGCCCCAAGTACCACTGCACGCCCAGGTCTAACTCCCCGGTCAGTCTCACTTCGAGAATTCGTGTTTCTATCTGTACTTGAAGGGGCGGGTTGTCCAACCGCCTGATTGCCGTTTCTATTTCTTTCCATTGTGCAGGCCGAGTGCGAACCAGCAGTTGGTTGCTGCTTTTCTGCGCAGTGATTCGAACGGTTTGATCCAGACTCTTCACCGAGTTACCGGAAATCGCCTGCGTGTCGGAAGCTTCTTCCCCAACATCATCAGCCTGCTCAGCCTCGTCGCTCTCAAACCCGGGCGCATTAGTGCTGGCCAAGCCCAACCCTTCCTGAACACCATTTGCGCCGGCGGTGCCACCTGGGGACGACAGGGTGGCTGTGCGTAGGCCGGGTGCAACTTTCGCAGGTGCGTCTTCGGTTATCTGCCCGGTTCCATAAACCTGCCGCAGGTACTTGGCGAGCTCAGCAGCTTTAAGGTTTTTAACGTCGTAGACATACATCTGCGGCTCGTTGCCACCGCCCTCGTCAATGGTGCGGATCCACTCGCCGACCTCACGTAAATAGCCGGGCTGGGACGAAATGGCGACCACAGAATTGGTGCGCTCGTTGGGCATGAACTTGACCATGCTCCCCAGTGGCGAACCACTGTCTGGGCCGAAGATCTTTTGCAGCTGTGGCATCAGCTCCGCCACCGACGCGCGTTGCAGGCCATAAACGCTGATCGACATGCCTTTAAGCCAGTCCACGTCAAAGGTGTCGATGGTTTCCTGATAGTTTGCCAACTCGTCTGGCGTACCGGCGAGACTCAGCACGTTGCGCGCGGGGTCTACGAGAAGAAAGGCGCTCTCCCGTACAAACGGTTTGAGCAGCTTCTGCATCTCAGCAGCGCCGATGTAGCGCAGCGGATATAGGCGCGCCGAAAGCCCGCCTGGCGGCTGCGCGAGGCCCATCTCTGGCACAAGCTTGCCTGCCACCGCCTGGCTCGCAGGAAGCACGACGTAGCGATCCCCTTGCCGGATCATCGCGTTTTCGGTCCAGGACAAGAGGGTCTCCAGGATCGAAAGCGCCTGTTGTTTGTTAACGGGTTTAGACGTTGAAAAACTGACCGAGCCTTTGACGTCCTTGGAGATTGTGTAGTTTTCGTGGAGCAAGTCACCGAGCACGCTGTTGACCACGGCTTCGATGGGCTGATCGGTGAAGTTGAAAACAATATCTGCTTGCTCGGTCACCGCCGGCTGAGCCATGCGAGCAGGCTCGCGAATGAACTGCTGATTCCCCGTAATGATGTGTTTCTGGGGCGGCGATTGCGACGTTGTCTGGGGCGCGGCAGGCTCGCTTTGCGGCTCCCGATCCTCTACGAGTTTGGGTCTTTGATCGCCCGTTCCCGACAGCGCTTCGCTCATTAGAGAAGGATCGCCGACAAGCTTTTGCGCGGGAATGGAACAACCCTGCAGGCTGATCGCTACAGCCAGCCCGCACAGCGGGACTCGCAGCGAAGCGGCCGTAAATAAGGCATGTAATGGTTTTTTCATGGAAGACGCGCATCTGTATGAGGAGTGGCTGGAGCAGGGGGCGCTAACGGAAGGCGTGCTGCCGGAATCTGCACTATTTGGTCTTTACCTGACCGGGATAACGTGGCGCTGGTTGGGGTGATGTGGGTAAGCGTCCACCCACCTTCCAGCGTGACGCCTAACTTTGCTCTTATGGGCTTGCCACCGGCTGCACGTAACCATGCCCATTGGCCCTGGCTTGTGATGACCACGCCGCCTAAAGAGAAAGTCGTGGCGGGAACACCAACGGGCTCGCCCGTTGGATCAGGACGACGCTTTGGGCTGAACAACGGCTGCTCCCATGACACGGCTCGGTACTGCTCCGATAGGTCCGGCAACATTGCGATGGGTGCGCGGGAAACCGCGAGCGGAGATTTGGTCGCCATCGGTTGCCAACGAGGATGTGGGGTGGCTTGCAGTTGCCAAATCAAATTTGCAAGCAGCAAGGCAGCGAGTGCCGAGGGTGCTAATACACTGAGTCGCAAGGTCATGGTGTTGTCACCTCGCCAGCGCCGTTGTGCAGATAAGCCCGGAGCAGCAGCTGGACCTTGAGCCGGCCGGGCCCTGGCCCAGACGAATTGGCGTTCTCGCGACGTATGTTGAGATAGTCAACGAATACGCTCGGTTGGCCATATTCAATACTGTGGAGCAGGTTAGCCAACGGCTGCGTCCCACAGTCCAGCGTTACGCTCACGTTCACCTGTTGGTAGGGCTCGGGCGTCAGCGCCGCCGGGACAATGGGGCTGCGCTGAGCTACTTCACACCCTGGGCCCTCTGAGGAGACAGTGCTCACCTGATCGACCACGTATTGCATGAAGTCTGCGGCAACTGCGTTGGGGTCTTCTCCAGGAAACAGACTCGCGAGGCTTGACGCGTCTGCTTGCGTGGTCGAGAGGGCTGCTTGCAAATCATCTTTCTGAGCGATCGAGAGGGCGTACCTGTGCTGCTGGTCGGCCAGGGTTTCTGCTTGGTCGCTCAGCGCGCGCAGTGGTTGCAGAAACCAACTCTCTACAGCGATGTACCAGATGCCTGTGAGTACCGCTGCCAACAAGGCGAGCGCGACTATTTTGCGTTCAATACGCGTCAATGAACGACTCATGGCAGTGCACCCTGTTTCACGCGAGAAACAATGGAAAAGCGTTCATTCCCGCTTTGCGCTTCCGGCTGGATAACTCCCTGAAACTGCACTCCTTCGAGGCTCGGACACGCTTTGAGTTGGCCAATAAGACTGCTGGCTTTCTTGCTAAGCCCTGAAAAAGAAACCTGGTCGTTTTGGGCTATTTCCAGGTTCTCGATCCAGCTGTCCGAATCCAGACAGTGGGACAGCTCAGCGATCAACGCGCTACGCGTCGGACGCATCGTTTTCAACGTGCTCAAGTAACGAGCAGCGCCTTGCGTGCTGTTTAAAGCCCGTCGCAAGTCGTCAAGTTCGGCGGCCTCGGTCCGCTGTAACGCGACCTGAGATTCCATATCCGCTACAAGCCGTTCGTGCTTGTGCAAGACAGCAATCATGGTTCCCAGGAGCAACGCAAACACCGTCAGCCAAAGGGACAGATGAATTCGGGACAGCGCCGGGCGCGCGATAGCGTGATCGGCAGGGAGCAGGTCAACACCCATACGCTCGTTCTGGCGGTCGACAGCATCGATACGGCGCAGCTTGACCTTGTGCGCGGCACACGCCGCGATGATGGTGTTCAGGCGGTCGCGCTGTACGGCAACCAACAGCACCTGCGCATGGGTCGCGGTTTTACGTTGAATACGCGCCGTGAAATACACCTGATCGGCAGGAAAGGGCGTGTACTTGTCGATTTCAAAGCCCAACACGCTGTCCAGATCGCGTGTGGCCGCCAGCGGCAACGTCAGCTGTTGCGCCATCGTCTGTGACACGGGTAGCAGCAGTACGCTGGGCCGCAAAGGGTCAAAGTCATCCGGTAGCGGCCAGCTGAGCACTTGCGTACGCACCGTGGTTCGCAGCTTTGCTCTGACGTTTGCCGGTAACAGCTCTTCAAGTTCAATAAGCCACAGGAGCAGAAGGCTGCGCAGACGTCCCCTTTCCCAGGAGCGTTTGAGGCGATAAGCGTGAGCGTTGAGGCTTGCTAGGTTAAGAAATAGTTTCGCAGTCATTCTTGCCAACGCAGGACGCGGTATGGTTTGGCGCCCTCCTTAGGGGTTGATAGAACCAGCGTCACCCGCAATGTGGTGCGGTGACCGTTGAGCAGTGTCGAGCGGCTGGTAACCGTCAGGATTTCGCCCGGATTACTGGCAGCTGTTTTCACCCGGGGTAAGCCGAGTGCGTTCCGAACGGTGGGCGAAGCCAGTGCGGGATCCGGCCTCGCTTCCCCTGACCAGACGGTGAGTGAGGGCAGCAGACGTCGGTAGAGCTGATACGACATGCCGGGAAGTTCACGAAACTCTTCGAGCAGTTTTAATGGCGTGTCGTTTTTGCGTTTTTCCACCAGCGCGCCGATCAGTTGCTGCGTTTCCAAAGCGCCGGCACCACTGGCTGCGATGAGCTTTTGTATGTCCTCAAGAGACGCCGCGTTCAGGTCGACTTTTGCGCGCTCGCTACGAACACTGACCTGTACTGTCGCCGTATCGACTGTGTGAATGTGCAGGGCACCGTCAGTGGGCCATCTGGCGTTCACATTCCTGGCACTTAGTGCCTGCACAGCAATCGCGAGTCCCGCTTGTGCGGCTAGCTGTCCCGTCGCCTCATTGCGCTGCCATAAGGATTGGCGCAACTGGGTTTGTACGGTCGTGGCCAGGCCCGTAAGCAGCGTGCTCAACAAGACAATCATCCACAGCACGACCAACAGTGCGGTTCCGCGCTGGCTGCTCATAGCCCACTACCATCGGTCGAGAGATCCAGGCGCAGCGAAACCTCTTGCGTTGTCCACGGAACAGAACCGTCCAGATCCATGGTGATACGCACGGCCTGCGGAAGATGATTCGGCCATGGCCACTGCGTTAGCCATCCGGTGTTTTTGCGATCGGGAGACAAGCCACGGTAGCCAAAACTGAACTTGCGTATGTTGCTCAGGAGGGTTTGCGGCTCGCCATGGCTAGACGGCGAAGCAATGTCCGCGTTGAAAAAAGTCACCCTGAGACGATGGTTTTCCAGTTCCACGGTTTGCTTGAAAATTCCCCCTCCCAACGAGTTTGGGAGGGGAGCGACCACGCTCAGGCGCTGCGCTTCACCGAGAAATATCTGCCCTGCATTTTTAGGTTCGATCACCGCCGGCAGAGGCAGCGCTTGGCCAATGGCATGACGCAAAAATGTGTGGGTTGCTCGCACTTCGTCGAGCCTGGCGCTGAAGCGGTCAGCGCTGGCCAAGGCTCGAGTCGCGTTGGTAAGGGCACTTGCTAAAAGCGTTAAAAGAACGCCGAGCAGGCTGAGCACCACTAGCATCTCGAGCAAGGTAAAACCTTTGACTCGCCTCATTGAACGCGGCCTTGAACAGCGCGGAGCGTACTGAGCTCGACGGGTGACCCGCTATCGGAAATGGTGAGGTCAAGACGCAGGAGCGTGACCGGTTCCTGTGGGGAAACCGCGCTCACGTCCAGCGTCCAGCGAAGGCCATCCCACTCACCGTGTTGGCGGCCGATGGCCAAGCGATCGTTCTCGACGCTCTCTAAAATCGAAAGACCTGCGACGTAACTGCGGTCGCTCGTTCGCACCTGCTTCAGCGACTTCAGGCTTTGCCCGAATGCGGCCATAAAAATGCTTAGGCTTAGGGCAAGAATAACCAGGGCAGCGAGCATCTCTATCAAGGTGAAACCGCGGTGCGTCTTCATTTGAGAGGTTTCAACTCAGTGCTACCGGTTAGCCAGCCGACGTCGATTCGCCAGCTCTTCTGACCATTTTCGACCAGCACATTGCCGCCGCTAGACGCGCCGTCCGGATAAAACTCGATAGCAGAGCCAAGCCCGCGCGCTGTTGTCAACTGGATGGTCATTCCGGCAGGCCACACAACTGGTTTACGCCCAGCGGCCCGAATCGTCCGTTTCTGCAGATCGAAAACCGCCTGAACGGGGCTGCCGCTGGTAATGGCAAGCGTTCGGGCCGCACGGATTGTGGTAACCAACTGCGTTAGCGCACTGCGATCGGCGGACGCCGTCAGCACTTTGCTCAGGCCAACGCCCATGATGCCCAGAGCCAAAGCAGCCAGTGCGATCACAACGAGCAGTTCGAAGAGGGTGAATCCTCGACTATGGGCGCGGGCGTGCACGCTTAGTCCCAATTGCCCAGGTCCGCGTTGAACCCGTCGCCGCCTGGCACGCCATCGTGACCGTAAAAAGTCAAATCAAAGGGGCCGTGCTCGCCAGGGTAGCGATAACCGAAACTGTGTCCGAACGGGTCTTTGATATCAGAAGGCTTCGCATACGGACCTGCCCATTGGGGAGTGTTGGCAGGTCGGCGAACCAGCTGCTCCAGGCTCGGTGGGGGAGCGCCCATATCCAACGCGTAACTTTCAATTTTCATCCCCAAACTGGCCAGTTGCGCCTTGCCCGCACCGTATTTCCCTTTCTCGACATTGCCGCCCACTTGCCTGACCACAATAGTCGCCACGATTCCGAGAAGAACAATGACGGCGAGCATCTCCAACAGGGTGAAACCTTGTTGGCGTTTTCGCTGGGTTGAAGCTGAGTTGCACATTGGCATAGTTCCTAAATATTGCTGGTGAGGCTCATCAGCGGAAGCATGATTGCGAGCATGATCACTGCCACAAGCACGGCCATGACGACGGTAAGGGCGGGGACGAGCGCGGCAAGCATTCGATCAATGACCCGCTTGGCTTCGATGTCAAAGGTGTCCGCGACCTTGATGAGCAGCACGCCGAGCTTTCCGGACTGCTCGCCGACTTCGATCATTTGCACAGCGAGCTCGGGCACGATGGAATCTGCCGCCAACGCGTCGGCCAAGCTGCTGCCGCCTTTGACGCCTTCGGTCACTTCTTCGATATGCACCCGCACGGCCTGATTGGCGTTGATGTTTCGGGCGATTAACAAAGCGGGGAGCAACGCGACCCCGTTGCAAAGGAGTGTTCCCAGAGTTCTGGCCAGGCGTGCGGTTTCAACCCGCTGTATCAACGGTCCGAGCAGGGCCATACGTAGGAGCCAGCGGTCTCTCGAGAGTCTCCTGGCGGGGCTACGCAAGCTCAGGGCATACAGCCAGATCGAGGCGGCCACCCCCATCGCAACCAGCAAACCGGAGTCGCTTGCGAACTGTCCTAGCGCGAGGATCACCTCTGTGATCCAGGGGAGGGCGACTCCCAGATCGGAGAAAATAGGGACGAACTGAGGAATCACATAGGCCAGCAGAAGTACGACAGCCCCTACAACACCAGCAACTAAAAAGGCCGGATAGATAAGGGCGTTAAGGACCTCGTTGCGCAGCTTATCGCTGCGTTCCAGATAGTCGCTCAACTGGCCCAAGGTGACATCCAGAGCGCCACTCGACTCGCCGGCCTGCACCATGCTGGTATAGAACGGTGAAAAATTGGGCTGCTCGTCGTCCAGGGCCTGGAAGAACGTTTTGCCGCCCAGAATGCTCTTGTGCACACGCTCCAATAGAGCCCGTTTACGGCCTTCTTTGGCTTGCCGCACAAGAATGCCAAGCGACTTCTCCAACGGCTGCCCAGCACCGATCAGGGTACTTAGCTGCTGGGTGATGATCATCAGGTCAGTCTGTCTAAGCGTTTTCGGAGCCCGTACTCGTCTGGACCATCCAGAGGCTGGCGCGAGGTGAATAATCCACAGATTCCGGCTGGCCAATTGCTGCGCTGCAGCTGCGGCGTTTGCAGCTTCGAGTGTGCCGCTTTGCTTCACCCCTTCTGCATCGACGACGCGATAGGTGAAAGACGTCATCGTTGATCCTCTCCCGTAACGCGCAACACTTCTTCAAGCGAAGTGATGCCCGCGACCACTTGGCGTAGCCCGTCTTCATAAAGGGAAGTGAACCCCCGTTGTCTGGCCAGCCGCTCCAGCTCCACGGAGTCCGGCTGACGCATCAGGGCTTCACGTAGTTGATCGTCAAGGATGAGCAGTTCGGTAATCGCGCTTCGGCCTGAATAACCACCGCCGGCCTCACTGATATCGGGTCGGTAAAGACGGATAGGGCGCTGGTCGGTGTAACGGTCAAGGTGATGGCGCTCGATCAGCTCAACCGGGGCCTCAAACATGATCCGCGTAGCTGGATCCAGTTTTCGCACCAAGCGTTGCGCGAGAATTCCTTGGAGTGCTGAAGCGATCAGGTAGCCCTCAACGCCCATATCCAACAGGCGGGTAATGCTCGCCGCAGCGCTGTTTGTATGCAGGGTGGAGAGCACCAAGTGGCCGGTTAGCGAGGATTGAATGGCAATACGGCAGGTCTCAAGGTCCCGCATCTCACCAATCATGATCACGTCAGGGTCTTGGCGAACGATCGAGCGTAGCGCCGTGCTGAAATTCAAACCGATGTCTGGCTTTACCTGAATCTGATTGATGCCTGAAAGCAGGTACTCAACCGGGTCTTCGACGGTGATGATTTTGCGCTCCGCCGTATTGAGCCCTGATAGCGCCGTGTACAGCGTTGTGGTCTTGCCTGAACCGGTAGGCCCGGTTACCAGGAACATACCGTGTGGCTTAGCGATTAGCTGCTCGATTCCCCTTAGCACTTCACCGGCTATGCCCAAGCTGGAGAAATCGAAGCGTACCGTTTCGCGGTCCAGAAGACGCATTACCACGGACTCGCCAAAGCTAGTGGGCACGGTTGAGACGCGCAAATCCAGTTCACGGCCTTGGACCTTGAGCATGATCCGGCCGTCTTGAGGCAGCCGGCGCTCTGCGATATCCAGTCGCGCCATGATTTTCAGGCGTGAGATCACGGCAGGGGCATAGCCGGCTGAAGGGCCTTCGCCTTCCACCAGTTGACCGTCGATGCGATAGCGAATCTTCAGTTCGGTTTCGAACGGCTCGACGTGTATGTCCGACGCTCGGCTCTCAACGGCTTTCTGCAAGATCAGATTGACCAGCCGGATTACCGGGGCTTCGGACGCAAGGTCTTTGAGATGTTCGATGTCATCAAGCGACGAAGCTGTTTCCTCCAGGGTTTCCACCAAGGCCCCCATGGACGAGCGTCCTTCACCGTAGGTGCGCTCAATCAGCGCCTCGATTTCTCTGGGTGTGGCGATCACAAGGGAAATCGGTTTGCCCGCGACGTACGTGAGCGCATTCAGGCCAGCTTCAACCACGGGAACGCGGCTGGCGACCGTGAGCACACTGTCGTCTTCGTCCAGCTTTACCAGTCCGAAATGACGACAGAACCGCTCGGTATAGGTGGCTTGGGCATTCAAAGGCTGCTCTGCAGATAACCTGGAAGCGCCAAGCAGGTTCACATAGGCCTCTACCATCGATTCTTCGGTGACTGAACCTAACCGAAGCAATGTGTTTAGCAACTCGGGATCATTTACTCCCAGCGGTAAGTTAATTTTTTTAGCACGCGTCAATTCACCGGGCTTTAACTCTCCGGACTGTATTAGCCAGTCGCATACTTCGTTAGCCGCAATTTGAAGGCTACTCAATTTTTGCAGCACTTAAAAAACCTTCGCAGTAAAACTTCTGCGCTGAAGAAAATAACAGTCATGCATTTAGCGTGAGCAGCAGCATTAAAATAACCGGCTCAGTAATCGACACTTTAGTTGATAAACATAGTGCAACTTAAGCAGGTATGGATGAAGTCGGAGAAAGCTTACCAGCCACCTAAACAGAATACCAGTTAGGTTTTAAAGAACGATTATAGATCAGGCTTAAACGCCTTTCGGCAGTGATATTCACTGCCGAAAGGCGTACAAAGTAGCGCTTTACCCTGCTTTCAGCCTATTTAATAGATGGCAGACTCTTGGTGTGATGGCGAAATGGCAAAGCTGCACAATGCGCGGCAGTGCGCATTTTATTTTCCATTTTCTTGTTGAACTTTTTTCTGTTGAGTCCAGACTTACGTCCCGGCCGAAGTTGATTCGTGCCTTTTTCTGCCCAACTAAAACTTAACGATTCGAGACTATATCGATGAATAGACTCTTGCTGGCTGTCGCCTGCCTAACGCTCTTTAGTTCTGCAGTTATCCCGGTACACGCAGACTCTTCTGACCCTAAATTAGCTCCGGCTACTGAGTTGCAACGGGTTCAAATCGAGAAGAAGCGTGACGAAATCTCCGGTGCAGACCGGGTTGCCGAACCCGTTGTCGAGGGTGCGAGCGAACTATTGGATGTGCCCGTCGAGACAAGCGATGCGCCTGGACAGTCGCAGCAACCCTGAGGAGGAGGCTGCCGCCTCCTTGAATAGCTAATCGATAACGAAAGGAAAGTATCTGTGATACATCTCAAGCACACACTGGGCATCAGCCTCCTTGCACTGGGCGTGATGCAAGCCACCTGCGCGTTGGCCGCCGGACCGGTTTCGGGTAACGAAGTGGAAGCACGCGTCGGTGCAATCCTGGACAACATGAATCAGTCCGAGAAGATCAATTTCACTCGCGTCGACGACGGCCGGATGATTCCGCGCCTGGCGAAATGGGGGATTGAGGGCACCGTCGCGTATGATTCGGCAATGGGCATTCACGTCAATGGCGTGACATTTGGCGCTCAATTCCCGGCTCAGTCTGCGCTGGCGGCCACCTGGAGTATCAATCGGGCTAAAGAGCTTGGCTTGGCGTTGGGCTACGAAACGCGCATTTCCGGAGGTCAGCAAATGCTATCTCCCGGCATGAACTTGTATCGCACGCCACTAGGCGGTCGTTCTGCAGAATACGTGAGTGGGGAAGACCCCTTCCTTGGCGCGGTGCTCGGCCCGGCAGTCACCAACGGTATCCAGGCTCAAGGCGTTCAGGCCAACGGCAAGCATTACATTGCCAATGAGCAGGAAGCCAATCGGCACTACGTAAACATCATCGCCGACGAGCGAACCCTCCGCGAAATTTACATGCCGGGTTTCGAGTCTCTGGTCAAGAACGCGAACATCGCTTCGATCATGTGCGGCTATAACTTGATCAACGGCGACTACGCGTGCGAGAACCATCACCTGCTCACCGAGGTGTTGAAAGGGGAGTGGGGCTTCCAGGGCTTCGTAGTGAGCGATTTCAACTCGGTCCAGGACCCATTCAAAGGTGCCTGGGCAGGCACGGACATCGATATGCCGTCCGGGCTGCAATTCACTGAAGCCAAGCTGATGCCGTACGTATGGAGCGGACAGCTGCACCAAAGCGTTATTGACGACAAGGTGCGTCGTAATCTCAGAGGTGTGGTGAGCTACGGCTTCGATAAGAAAGTGAACACTGCGCAAAAGCTGGAGCATCCGGAATTTGGCGCACGCGCCGCGCTTAATGTGGCTCGCGAGTCCATCGTTCTGCTACGCAACGAAAAAGTTTCGGGAGGCAAACCGTTACTCCCGCTCGCCAAGAACGCCAAAATCGCTGTGATCGGTGACCTTGCTTTTGAGCCGCCAGCTTCGCCATTCGGCACCGCTAACTCGACGCCCAATAGCTACGTCACGGAGCTGAGTGGCTTGCAGCAACTGGCCTCGAGCAGCTCAAAAGTCACCTTCCTGAGCGAGCTTAGCCTCAATCCGAAAACGTCCGTTTGGTATCAGCCTGCGACCGGCAAGGGCGGGGTTAGCAATAGCGGCGTCAAGGCGGAGTACTTTTCCAACACCGAGCTTGCGGGCTCTCCGGTGCTGACCCGTGTTGAACCTGGCGTGAATTTGGACTGGACGGCGAAAAGCAATATTACCAATGCAGGCACGACCACAGTGGCAGGGTTCGATCCCGCAGCAGGCGCTTTTTCGGCACGCTTCACCTCGAAAATCCGACCTACCGTCGCCGGTGAGCATGTGTTCAAGGTGCGTGCCGACGGTGCGTACAAGCTTTGGGTAAACGATGAGCTCGTGGCGCAGAACGACGGTGTACAGCGTTCTTTTGACCTGATCAACGCGCTGACGACCTCAGGTAAAACTGCCAAGTTGAAAGCGGGTAAAGACTACACCGTCAGACTCGAGTACCGACGTCTGCAGGGCAACTTTACTACTGTGCTAGGCGGGTTGGCTGGCGTGCAAATGAGCTGGGCATCGCTGGCGCCTACAGACGACATGTCCAAATACGATGCGGTTGTAATCGCTGCTGGCACCAACCATGAGTACGAAGGCGAATCGGTCGATCGCAACTACGAGCTGCCGGAATTCCAGGCGGAACTCATCAAAAACGTAGCTAAGGTCAACCCGAAAACCGTGGTGGTACTACATGGTGGCGGCGCGTCGGACATGCTGCCTTGGGACAAAAAGGTAGGCGCAACATTGCACGCCTGGTTCCCTGGCCAGCAAGGTGGTCAAGCGATTGCCGAAGTCTTGTACGGTAAGGTCAACCCGTCGGGCAAGCTGCCGATCACAATCGACAAGAAGCTCGAAGACAACCCGACATACGCCTCTTACTCCAATCCGGATCTGTACATCGGCGACAATGCGCTCACCGAGATGAAGTACAGCGAAGGCATCTATGTCGGTTATCGCGGGTACGACAAGAAGGGCGCCAAACCGTTGTATCCATTCGGTTTCGGTCTCTCGTACACAAACTTCAAGTACTCCGACCTGAAGCTGTCGAGCAACGTGATGGCGCCCGGTAGTACGGTGGACGTGAAATTCACGCTGACCAATACCGGTGAGAAGGCTGGGTTTGAGGTTGCTCAGCTCTACGTGCAGCCGGTCAAGCCGAAGGTTGACCGCCCTGAGAAAGAACTGAAGGGCTTTACCAAGGTTTATCTGCAAGCTGGCGAAAGCAAGACAGTGACTATCCCGATCGACTCTCGTGCGTTGGCTTACTACGTGCAGAGTACTGATAGCTGGGATGTTGACGCTGGCAAGTTCAAGATTTTGGTCGGCACTGACTCTGAAAATCTGAGCGCCCAGCAGACACTGACCACCTTGTTGCCTCAGCAGTTGACTACCCGCGACAGCAACCCACTTCCACTGCCAGTACAGAAAGCAGTGCAGGTAAGCGCCTCGCAGGCCTACTGATAGAGAAATGCAGCAGGTTCAAGGACGAACCTGCTTCTCTGGCAGAAGATTGGCCTCGAGTCGTTGCAGGTAGCGAGCGAAAACACTGATGACATCTACAGTGTCCGGGCTACGAAGCCACTGGATCTGCAATCCGTCCATCACGGAAAAAATTTCGAAGGCCAGGGACTCGACATCGACGTCCGACCGGATCTCATTCTTTTGCACAAGCGATTGCAGGTGTGCTCGCGCATGCACATGAGTGAGCTCAAATTTCTCTTTGTACCAAGGCCATGCCGGGTGCTTTGAGGACAGACTTTCAGTCGTGATCATGATCGAGGCTTGGCAGTCGTTACGATCCTCGATGCTGAACCGCATCCCCATCATAAGAAACGCCAAAAAACCCTTCAATGTAGGCTCATCAGCCAGCGCACCAAATCGTTCGATTACACGCTGGTCTCGTCGATCAAGGACGGCGCGTAACAACGTCACTTTGTTTGGGAAGTGATGCAGAAGACCCACCGTAGTGATTCCAGCGATGTCCGCGATATCACGCATCGAGGCCCCCACGTAGCCATCGCGAGCGAACACCTCTGTTGCGGCATCAAGGAGCGCAGTTCTGCGCATTTCGCCCTTTGGCGCCCGGCGTTTTTTGACTTGTGGTGTGTCCTGCGAATCAGTTTCTTGATCTGGTGATGACATGGGTTTGCGTAATCAATGAGGAGAGGAACCGAGCCACTTAACGCAAGCTCGCTTGGATCTGCGGAGAAGCATCGCGCGGTAGCGGAATTTTTGCAAAGTCGCGGCGGGCAACCACAAACGCGGTAGTAAGCGAGGCAACACCAACCAGGGCATTCCCGGACCACATCCCGAGCAGGGCACCTGGTGCACCAAACATTTCACTGCCGATCATCACAAAAGGCCAAGTACCGGCAGTAGCGCGCAACCAAGCGTAGAACGCGACCCACCAAGGGCGGCCAATCGAGATAAACACTGAAAGCGCCACGAAATCCAGCCCCATCAGGATCCAGAGTCCAGCCCCATAGCGACAAGCACTGAGCAGAACCGATGCTCCGTTATCGCCTAAGCCAAAGAACGTCACGAGATAAGGGCTCAATAACGCCAAGACCACCCAGATTCCGAGGCCATAGATAATGACGAGCTTCGCCGCAAGCGTGATGGTGGCGCGTGCGCGCGCATCTTTTAATGCGCCTAAATTTTGCCCAATAATCGGGGCTAACGCTGCGGGCAACGCAAAGTACAGGCAATAACTAATCTGCAATACGCGATCAACCACGGACATTCCCGCTAAAGCAGAGAGTCCAAACGGAGCGAGATAGGTGTACAGAATCGCTACTGACGCAGGGGTTGCCAGACTGCCAATCGTGGTTGGCAGGGCGAGTCGTAGCACCTGCCGTGTGTGCAGGAGAAAGAGCCTTCGCTTGATAGTCCGACGGAAACCTAGATGGCGGCTCGCCAGGTAAAGGCCAACGGCCGCTGATGTAAGCGCAGCTAGCAGATAAGCTAAACCGGCGCCCATTAAGCCCAGGCGTAAATAGAGGATGAATAGGGGGTCAGCAACAGCAAGCACTGCAGCGCCAGAAAGCGCCACGCCGAGGGCTCTGCGACTGAATCCCAACGCCCTGAGCAACTGAGCGAAGAGCTGACCAAGAGTCAGGAAAACGCACGCTCCCATCGACACCACGATGAAACTGGTTATCCCAACCTGACCTAACGCATCCCCACCAGGATTCCAGCCAATAGCCGGAGCGAGCAGTGCTATCTCGACCGAGGCGACGGCCGCCGACGCCGTGACGGTTATGATCACGCAGTGTGTTGTAAGCGCGGGCAGACTGCGCAGCACGCCGTGTCCCACTCGCTGGGACATCAGCGCGCCGGACGCCAGAACGATGCCAGACGTGGCGCTGACGTTGATAAAGATCAGCAGCTTTGAAACACCGATAGCAGCTAAAAGCGCTTGATCGTGAAGCATCGACACATAGGTAAGCGTCAGAATGTCGGTCAAGAAAACCGCCATCAATCCCAGCGCACTGGTGCTCGACATTACCAACAGATGTCTGAGGATGGACCCTTGAGTAAATCGCGCTGCGCTGATGGTCATGCGTTGGGTCTGAGGATCTACATGGAGGTCGGGGAAAGTGAGGAGGGCGCATAGCATAGAGACGAAGAGCCGCAGCTTTCAAATCCCAGCGCGGTGCATGATTGGCTCGGGACCTTCACACGTTTACGTCGAGCGTTTTTGGCCTCGATGCCCTGGGGCCGCGGTGGTGAAACTATCTTAGCGCGCCAGGAGGCGGGCTCCCACAAACGTGTAAGGTTTTTGGGGATTCGCAGGAGACTAACCGTGCTTCGAAGAAAATCGGGCCTTGGGGTTAGCTCTTTGCGGCGGCGCAACCATCCTATTTGACGTTACGATTAACGAGGGCCGCATCTCAACTTAAAACACTCATTTTTATTCAATAAATTTGGCATGTCTGCCCGCAGAAGCTCTCACCGTCGGCAATCAACAGAGGCGCAAACCAGGAAAAGCAGACAATCTGCGGAAACGTTGCCAGTCGTAGGATTAGAACTAAAAAAGTGACAGGTGTGCGAATGATCTGTTTCCACCATTTACTTCTCGATTTACCTGCATGTTTAGTTCGGAGCGCTACGAGCGCGCTGGAAAAGTCTGTAGTCGCGTTCGCAGATCCGTATAGGCATATTCGCATAATGTATATTATGTTAAATCCGCTATTTACATCGAAGCTTTACCAGCCCTTCATTTTCGACGACTACTGCCGGCGCAGGCTCAGCCTAATCTGGTGGGCTCGCTCACCGTCAGGCTTAAGCACAACAGAAATGTGCCGATAGCCCAATATCGCCTGCATAAGCGGCCTCTAGCGTGAGGTCGTCACTTACCTTGGGGACACCGGCAATGAACATTAAGCAAAAGCTGACTTGGGCCTTCGGCGCCATCGCCAGTGTCCCCATTCTGTTGGTGGCCGCCGTGGTGATTTTCAATCTGCGCTCTCAGGCGCAGGCCGATTTCATCGAAGGCAGCGGGCGCGAAATTCGCCAGATAGACAACGCCATGAACATGTTTTTCCGCGGCATCAGTGAGAACGTCGAGTATGTCGCCTCGCTACCGCTGGTGGCGTCGGCTACCGAGCTGAGCAATTACACCGATAGCGATGCGAGCAACACGCCGCTGACACCTTCCAGTAAAGAACTGGAGGTCGAGTTTGGCCGCTTCGCCAAGGCGCACCCCACTACGGCGTATCTCTCTTACGGGCGTATCGACGGTGGCTATGCCACCTGGCCCGCCGATACGACACTGAGCAAGTACGATCCGCGCGTACGTCCCTGGTACAAAACGGCTGTGGCCAATCCGGGCAAAACGGTGCGCACCGCCGCTTACTACTGGGCCCCTGACGACGCGGTGCTTATTGGCACCGTGCGCACGGTGAACGATGAGCAAGGCGCTCTAGCGGGCGTCGTTGGCCTGGATGTTTCGGTCAAGCAACTGACCGACCTCATTAAGCAGATTCGCCTTGGCGAAACCGGTTACCTCATGCTCGTCGAGGAAAGCGGCAACGTGCTGGTCGATCCGAAAGATGCCAGCCATAACTTCAAGTCCTTGGCCGACCTGGGCGACGGTTATTCGAAACTGGCTGGGGTCAAGGGCTTCGTTCAGGTTGAGCTCAACGGCAAGCACTACATGGCTCATGTCTGGCCCTCCCCTACGCTTGGCTGGAACTTCATCGGGCTTATCGAGAATGACGAAGTCATGGCTAAAGCCAACGCGCTTGCCTTGCAGATCGGCATCATCGTGGCGGTGTTGGCCACCGTGTTCGCGTTGCTGGGCGCGGTGTTCGCCAACGTGATCGTCAACCCGATTCATGGGGTGGCAAGCGGGCTGCAAGATATCGCCCAAGGTGACGGCGATCTCACGCGCAACCTGGCGGTAACTGGCAACGACGAGACGGCGTCGCTGGCGAGGTGGTTCAATCAGTTCCTCGGTGCCATCCGCCAACTGGTGCAACGGATTATCGAGGCCTCCACCGCGTTGCGTCACACCTCTGACGGATCTACGCGGGTGGCGCAAGAAATGAACGATGTTGCCGAGCGCCAGCGAAGTGCTGTCGAGATGGTTTCCACCGCGTTCAATGAAATGGTCGCCACCGCCAACGAAGTCGCTCGCTCGTGCAGCGCCGCCGCCAACTCCGCCGATGACGGTCAGCGCCAAGTGCACACCGGACAAACACAGATTGAAGGCGCTACACAAAGTGTTCAGCGTCTAAGCGAAAACCTCAGGCAGTCGGCTGACTCGCTGAAAGAGCTGGAGCAGGACAGCCACAACATCAACAAAATTCTCGACACCATTCGCTCCATTGCCGAGCAAACCAATCTACTGGCGCTGAACGCTGCCATCGAGGCCGCACGCGCCGGCGAACAAGGTTGAGGCTTTGCAGTGGTTGCCGATGAAGTACGCGCTCTGGCGCAGCGCACTGCGGTGTCTACCGGCGAGATCGACACGCTGCTCGGCGGCTTGGCGCGTCGCACTCAAGAAGTGACCAAGCAAATGCAAAGCAGCTTGGAGATGTCGCGCAATAGCGTGGAAAGAATTGGCGAGGCCAGCGTCAGCTTCGAACACATTCGCGGCGCGGTGGACCACATACGTGACCAGAACACCCAAATCGCCACAGCCGCCGAAGAGCAGCACCACGTCGCCGAAGACATCAACCAACACATCGCACAAATCCAGCATGACGCGTTGCTGGTAGAGAAGCTGGCGCAGTCTGCGCACAGCGACTCGCAAGAATTGGCCGGGCTTTCAGAGCAACTACAAGGCTTGGTTGGACGGTTCAAAGCGTAACTACGGGCCTCGGCCTTAACGGTTTTCGCCACCCCCAAAAAAAATGCGTTCGGCCCGTCAACAACCCAGGCCGAACGCATTCATTGCTCAGTTACCCCAGCCAACCACGCCTTTGATTTCCAGAAAGTCGTGAATGCCCCAGCTGGCATATTCACGCCCGTTGCCGGATTGTTTGTAGCCGCCGAACGGGGCGAAGGTGTCCCAGTCCGGGTAGTTGAGGTACACGGAACCAGCGCGCATGCGCCCCGCTACCTTGCGGGCATGTTCGATGTCGCCGGATTGGATATAAGCGGCCAGCCCGTAAACGGTGTCGTTGGCCATTTCAATGGCCTGCTCTTCGGTTTCGTACGGAAGGATCGACAGCACCGGGCCGAAGATTTCTTCGCGTGAGATGGTCATCTGCGGTGTGACGTTGCCGAATACGGTTGGCCGCACGTAGTAACCACTGCTCAGGCCTTCGGGTCGGCCCAGGCCGCCGGTTACCAGGGTGGCGCCCTCCTCTATGCCTGCAGAAATCAGGCCCTGAATCTTGTTGAATTGCGCTTCGCTGATCACCGGGCCGAGGGTGGTGGTTTCCTCGTTCGGGCTGCCGGTAACCATGGCTTCAGCGGTGGCTTTGGCAATTTCCAGGGCGCGGGCGTGGTGGGCGGCGGGCACCAACATGCGGGTCGGTGCGTCGCAGCTCTGGCCTGAGTTGGAGAAGCAGCCTTGCACGCCTTTGCTCACGGCCACGTCCAGATCAGCATCGGCGAGCACGATATTGGCCGATTTGCCGCCCAGTTCTTGCGCGACGCGTTTCACCGTATCGGCGGCGGCTTTGGCCACCAGAATGCCGGCGCGGGTTGAGCCGGTGAACGACACCATGTCCACTTTCGGGTGCGCCGTCAGCGGCGCGCCAACATCCGGGCCGTTGCCGTTGACCAGGTTGAAAACGCCGGCTGGAACGCCCGCTTGGTGCAGAATTTCGGCGAAGATAATGCCGGTCAACGGCGCGATTTCACTGGGCTTGAGCACCACGGTGCAACCGGCGGCAATGGCCGGCGCCACCTTGCAGACGATCTGGTTCAGCGGCCAGTTCCACGGGGTGATCAACGCGCACACGCCAATAGCTTCGCGCACTACGCGGGTGCTGCCGTGCTGCTCGCTGAATTCAAATTTTTCCAATGCGCTGATGGTGCTTTCCAGGTGCGCGCGACCGCTCCAGATTTGCGCGTCACGGGCAAAGTGCAGCGGTGCGCCCATCTCTTGGCTGACGGCGGTGACCAAGTCTTCGTAGCGCAGGTTGTAGACGCGCAAAATCTCTTTCAGCAGTGCCAGGCGCTGTTCGACGCTGGTGTTCGAAAACGCTGGAAAGGCTTTGGCAGCGGCGTTCACGGCCTTGTCGACGTCGGCGGCGTTGCCCACGGCAATCTTGATAAAGGCCTGTTCGGTGGCCGGATTGATGACGTCGAGCGTCTGGCCGGATTCAGCGGCAACCCACTGGCCGTCGATGTAAAACTGTTGTGCGTTGTTCATGGTGCCCTCGCTTGAGAATTGGCCGACTTAGCTGTTGCTTGGGAAAGCGAACTGCGCCGCTTCGTGACTGGCACGGCGCGGCCAGCGCTGGGTGATGGCTTTCTTGCGGGTGTAGAACCTCACACCGTCAGGACCATACGCATGCAGGTCGCCGAATAGCGAGCGCTTCCAGCCGCCGAAGCTGTGGTAGCTCACGGGCACCGGCAGCGGCACGTTGACGCCGACCATGCCCACCTCGATTTCATCGCAGAACAGCCGCGCGGCTTCCCCGTCGCGGGTAAAGATGCAGGTGCCGTTGCCATACTCGTGATCGTTGATCAGTTGCATGGCCTCCTCCAGGCTGCCGACCCTCACCACGCACAGCACCGGGCCGAAGATTTCGTCGGTGTAGATGCTCATGTCGCGGGTCACGCGGTCAAACAAGGTGCCGCCGACGAAGAAGCCGTTTTCATTGCCGGCCACCTGCAAGTCGCGGCCGTCCACCACCAGTTCTGCACCCTGGGCAACGCCGGCATCGATGTAGCCTTTGACCTTGTCGCGCGCGGCGCCGGTAACCAGTGGGCCCATGTCCAGGCCGCAGCTCGTGCCGGCACCGATCTTCAAGGCACGCACTTGCGGCACCAGTTTGGCGATCAGGGCATCGGCAATCTGCTCGCCCACGCACACCGCCACCGACAACGCCATGCAGCGTTCGCCGCAGGAGCCGTAGGCCGCGCCCATCAGTGCGCCGACGGCGTTATCCAGGTCGGCGTCGGGCATCAGCACGGCGTGGTTTTTCGCCCCGCCAAGGGCCTGCACGCGTTTGCCGCGCTTGGTGCCTTCGCTGTAGATGTATTCGGCAATTGGCGTAGAGCCGACAAAGCTCAGGGCTTTCACATCCGGCGACTCAATCAGGCCGTCAACGGCTTCCTTGTCGCCGTGCACCACGCTCATTACGCCTTTGGGCAGCCCGGCTTCGATAAGCAGTTCGGCGATATACAGGGTCGAGCTGGGGTCGCGTTCCGACGGTTTGAGAATGAAGCAATTGCCGCAAACAATGGCGATCGGGTACATCCACAGCGGCACCATGGCCGGGAAGTTGAACGGTGTGATGCCGGCCACCACGCCTACCGGTTGCAGGTCGGTCCAGGCGTCGATATGCGGACCGACATTGCGGCTGTAGTCACCCTTGAGCAACTGCGGCGCGCCACAGGCGAATTCGACGTTTTCGATGCCGCGTTTCAGTTCGCCCGCCGCGTCTTCCAGGGTTTTGCCGTGCTCTTCGCTGATCATCTGGGCGATGGTCGCTTCGTGCTGTTCCAGCAATTGTTTGAAGCGAAACATCACCTGCGCGCGTTTGGCAGGTGGCGTGTTGCGCCAGGCCGGGAAGGCCGCTTTGGCGACGTCGATGGCCTGTTGCAAGATGGCGCGGTCGGCCAGCGCCACCTGGCGAATCACTGCGCCGGTAGACGGGTTGTAAACGTCCGCGGTGCGGCCGGTGCCGGGCACAAGCGCGCCGTTGATAAGGTGTGGAACAGTGCTGCTCATAACGCTCTCCAGGGCCGCAGCGCTGAGTGCGCCGGGCCTGTCATAAAGGGGTCAGGCCTTGACGGCAGCCTGCAGGGCGATTTCCACCAGAATGTTGTCGGCGGCCATATTGGCTTCCACGGTGGCACGCGCGGGCAGCGCGTCCTGCGGCACCCACTGGCGCCAGACCGCGTTCATCGCGGCGAAGTCCTGCACGGCATGCTTGAGCCAGATTTGTGCGAACAGAATGTGCGACTTGTCAGAGCCGGCCTCGGCCAGCAGCGCATCGATTCGCGCCAGCACCTGGGCGGTTTGCCCGGCCACATCCTGGGTGCGGTCGGCGGGCACCTGGCCGGTGATGTAAACGATGCCGTTGTGCACCAGTGCGTGACTGAGAAGACCGGGGTTGGGTTGCAGACGGGTAATGGTCATGGACGAGGCTCCGTAGTGGATGGGTCAGGAAATTTTCAGCACGGTGCGGCCAACCAGTTGGCCTTTGCGCATGCGGTCGAAGATGTCGTTGATGTCGTCGAGGCGTTCCAGGCTGATCTGCGCTTTCACTTGCCCACGGGCGGCAAACGCGACGGCTTCGTGCAGGTCCTGGCGGGTGCCGATGTTGGAGCCGGTGATGGTCAGCTCCCAGCCGCTGATGCTGGAGATCGAGGCGCGCACGGCGTCGGCGTCGCCGCCGGGCAAGCCGATAAACACCGCTGTGCCGCCTGGGCGCAGCATTTTTACCGACTGTTCGAAGGCTGCATTGGCGGTGGCCGTTACCAGCACTGCATGCACGCCGCCGGGAATTTTGTCCTTGAGGGTTTGCACCGGGTTATCGAGGGCGTTGACCAGCACCTCGGCGCCATAGCTGCGCGCCAGTTCCAGCTTGTCGGCGCCGACGTCGATGGCCGCAACCCGCAGGCCCATGGCGATGGCGTATTGCACGGCCACATGGCCAAGCCCGCCGATGCCCATCACCGCCACCCACTGCCCGGGCCGTGCGCCAGAGCGCATCAGGCCACGGTAGGTGGTCACGCCGGCGCACAGTATCGGCGCCAGCGCATACAGGTCGGTGCCTGCCGGAATGCTGGCGACAAAGGCCGCCGGCGCGATCATGTATTCGGCATAGCCGCCCTGCTTGCTGTAGCCGGTCGACTCGCGCCGCGCACAGATGGTTTCCATGCCGCCCAGGCAGAATTCGCAGGTGCCGCAGGCGCTGTACATCCACGGCATGCCGACGGCGGTGCCGATGGCCGGCTCGGTTACCCCAGCGCCGAGGGCGGCAACGTGGCCGGTAATTTCATGGCCAGGAATCAGCGGCAGCGTGGGCAGGTCGGACCAGTCACCGTCCATGGCGTGCAAGTCGCTGTGGCACACGCCGCACGCGACGATGCGGATCAGAATCTCGCCGGGGCCGGGTTGCGGAATCGGCACCTGCTCGATGCGCAGCGGCTCGCCAACGGCATGCAAAACGGCGGCTTTCATGGTTTGGCTCATTGCGTTGTCCTCAATGTTCCGCCCGCAGATTCGGGCAATTCGGCGCCTATACCGCGGGCCGGAGCCCGCAGCAGGAGTAGCTGTGAAAGGGAGCCTGCGCGTTAGCCCACGGGACGCAAACTGCGCGATGCGCTGGCGATGGTGCGCGCGGCGTTGATCACTTTTGGCGCCAGTTGCTTGCGCGCATCGTCGAGGGTCCAGCGGCTGAACGGCACGGAAATACCCACGGCGCCCAGGGGATAACCATCGGCGTTGACCACCGCAGCCGCCACGCTGATGTCACCGGCGAAATACTCTTCCTGCGCGAAGGCGTAACCCTCGCTGCGCGATTCGGCAACGATGGCGCGCAGTTGCTCCAGGTCGGTCACGGTGGTGGCCGTGTAGCTCTGGCGGTCCGAGGCCTGAAGAATGGCGTCGGCTTCGGCGGCCGGCAGCGCGGCCAGGTAGGCGCGCCCCGCTGCCGTGCAGTACATCGGCAAATGCCGGCCCAGCGGCATATGAATGGAAATCTGCTTGTGGCTGGGAAAGCGCGCCACGTAGAGCATGTCCAGCCCGCACGGTTCGAGCAGGTTGCAGCTTTCTTCCACGTCGCGGTTGAGCTCATGCAGGTAGGGATTGGCGCGCTCGATCAGCTCGCTGGTTTGCAAATATCCGGTGCCCAGATCGAGGGATTTCGGCGCCAGGCGAAAGCGCTTGGTCACCGGTTCCTTGTACAGATACCCCAGTGCTTCGAGGGTAAATGCCGAACGCTGCACGGTGCTCTTGTTCAGCCCGGTGGCTTCGGCCAGCTCGACCAGGCTCATGCTCGGGCGCCCGGCGCGAAAGGCAGTCAGCAGTGCCAAGCCTTTCGACAAGGCAGTGATGAACAGTGGCGAGTCTTCCAGAGAGCTCATGGGTTTTATCCTTGTTTTGCCGATAACGGCACATCAATCACGGTGCGTTTCAATTATTCAAAATGGCTCAACACAATGCCCGGCTCCACCACCGGCTGATTGCGTTCAAAGCGGTCGACGGCAAACGGCCGCATGCGCTCGTCCACCTCGCCGCTGACGATCGCTTTGGCCAGCAATTCACCCGCAGCCGGGGCGCCGGCATGGCCGTAGCACCAGCCAGCGCTGATAAACAGGCCCGGCAACTCCTGATGCGCGCCCAGCAGCGGGCCAAAATCTTTGGAGATATGCACCAAGCCGGCCCATTGGCGCAAGATCCGCGCGTGGCCCAGTTGCGGAAACATCTCCAGATACGCCTTGGCAGTGGCCGCCATCACCGGCACATCGGCATTCAGCGTGTGCTGCGCACGCTCCGCCACTTCGGCCCCGCCCACCACTTCGCCGCGCGCAGTCTGGTGCATGTAGCAGAGCCGATCCAGCAGTGCCACGGCCGGGCCAATCAGCGGGCGCATCGGTTCCAGCGCCATGGCTTCCAGGCGCATCGGATAACCATCCAGCGGCACGCCGGCCAGTTGCGCCAAGCGGTTGCTTTCAGCGCCGCCGGCCAGCACCAGGGTGTCGGTGGCGATGCGCTGCTCGCCCACCCTCACCCCGCTAATGCGCCCGGCGCTCTGGTCGATGGCGGTGACTTCAGTGCGGTAAAGAATCTTCACGCCGCGCGCTTCGCAGGCCTGACGATAGGCATACATGGCCGCGTGATGGGGCGCCACGCCGCTGTCCGGCAGGTGCACGGCCGCACTCACACGCTCATGGGCCAAGGCCGGCAACACCTCGCGCAGCCCGGTGGCAGTCAGCAGGCTGGAATTGATGCCGCACTCGCGGTGCACCTGCAGCGTGCGGTCGAGCATGGCGGCCGTGCTGCTGCGCTCGCCGACCATGGTGTAGCCGCGCCGCGAGTACATGACGTTCTCGCCAAGGCGCTTCGAAAGGCCCTGCCACAGGTGGCACGAATGGGCGAAAAAGCGCGTCCACTCCGGCGAGCTGAAGGCGCCGCGAATCAGCGTGCCGTTGCGCCCTGACGCCCCGCCCTGCCAGTAACCGGCATCCAGCACGAGAATGTCGCGCACGCCCAGTTCAGTGAGGTTGAAGGCCAGCGACAAGCCTTGAATGCCGGCACCGACGATGATGATCGAGGCCTGGCTTGGCAGTGCGTGAGCGGCCGTCATTGCAGCGGCTCCACACAATCGACCAGCCCCGCCGCCTGCGCCACGCTCAGCGCCCGACGCGGCGGACGCAGCGTCGGCCTTGGCAATGCCGACAACGCCAGGCCACTGCGGGCGCTGACCAGTGCGCGCAGCGAATCCCAGCACGGCTGGCCCTGACAGGGGCCCATACCGCACGAGGTCAGGCGCTTGATCACTTCCAGGTCAGTAATGCCCTGCTCCACCAGCGCCTGCACCTCATGGCACGACACGTCGAAACACGGGCACAGCAACGCGGCATGGCGCGAGGCGGTGGCTACTGGCAATGGCTCATCCGCCAACGCGGCCGAGCCGACGGTACGCAGGCGGCTGTCGCGCACTTCGCGCAGTTGCAGCAAGCCATCGGCGCGACTTTGGAAACTCAGGCTCGCGTCAGCCAACCACGGCCCCGCGTGCACAAGCGCATCACAGGCCACACGGTCAGCGAACCGCGCAGCCTTTACGCGATGGCGTCCTTCCACGCGGTGCAGCTGCGCTACCGGGCGCGCGGCGACCACGTTGACGCCCAGTTCGGTCAGGCGCGCGGCGACGGCGTGTTCATCCCCCGTACCAACCACCACCACGCGCGCACCAGTTGCCACGGCCTGTTCGTGGGCCATAAGCAATGCGGTTCGCGCATCCATTACCCCGGGCAGCCAGATGCCCGGCACCACCGGCGGGCAGGCGCGGCGGCCAGTGGCCAGAATGATCTCGTCGGCTTCCAACGCCACGGCACCGAGTGTTGCGTCATGCGGGGCGCCAAGCAGCAGTTCGCCCTCGCGGTAGGCGCCAAACACCTCGACGCCAGTCACCAGTTGTACGCGTTCATCCAGTTGCGGACCCGGCGTACCGAAACTTTGCGCATAGCGCGCCACGCCATGGCCTCGGGTTACCAGCACCACGCTGCGCCCCGCCGCTGCGGCTCTGTTGGCAGCGCCGCAGCCGGATGGGCCCGCGCCGATTACCAGCACATCGGCACTCAGGCGCCGGGCCATCGGCACCGCTATCTGCCCGATACGCTCAGGCGGTTTCGCCGAACCGGCGAGAAACGCCAGCAGCGCTTCCCAGCGCTGAAACAAGGCGCTGCCGCTGGGCACCAGGTTGGTGTGTTCGAAGCCGCCCTGGATCCAGCTGGCCGGAATCAGGCGCGACAAACGCAGCACATCGAGGGCCGGCGTCGGCCAGCAGTTCTGCATGTCCACCTTGGCCCCGGCCGTGACCGGCAGCAGGTCCAGGCGCACGTTCGGCACGCCATTCACACGCGCCAGAACGCCGGCCACGTAGCTGCCGGAGTAGCCCAGCGGCCGGTGTGATTTGCGCGTCCAGGCCAGGGTGCGAATGCCATTGGCCAGCAGCGCGGTTGCCAGGCTTTCGCCCTGGCGGCCTTGCACGCGGCGGCCGTTCCAGAAGAACTCGAGCACCTGCGGGTTGGCGTGGGCCAGCCGGATCATGCCGCGGCCCTTTTGGCTTTGCGCTGGGCCATGATGCTGATGCACAGCATGATGATCGACAGCAGGGTCATCAGCGTGGCGACCACGGCAATCAGCGGATCGATTTCCGAGCGCAGCGAGCTGAACATTTTCTTGGTCAGGGTGGAGCTGTCGCCGCCGCTGATAAACAGCGACACCACCGCTTCATCCAGGGAAATGGCGAAGGCAAACATGGCCGCTGCAATGACTGAAAAACGAATCTGCGGCAGCGTCACGTCGAAGAACGCGCGCAGTCGCGTGGCGCCCAGAATGCAGGCCGCCTGCTCCTGGGTCATGTCGTAACTGCGCAGGCCGGCGCTGACGTTGATCACCACATACGGCAAGGCCAGCAGCGTATGCGCCAGCACCAGACCGGGAATCGTGTTGTTCAGGTCAAAGCGGGCGTAGACGAAGAACAGGCCGATGGCGATAAAAATGGTCGGCACGATCATCGGCGCCATCATCAGACCACGCAGCACGCCGGTTACCCGCGACTGGGTAACATGCAGCGAATACGCCGCCGCCGTGCCCAGCGTGGTCGCCAGCAACATGGTCAGCGTTGCGGTCAGCAGCGACACACCGGTAGCGCTGCGCCATTCCAGCGAGGCGAAATAGCTAAAGAACGGCTCCAGGCTGAACGATTTTGGTGGAAAGCTCAGGTAGCGCGCATCCGACAGCGACATGGGAATCACGATCAGCGTCGGCAACACCAGAAACGCCATGGTCGCCAGTACCAACACGTAGAGCCATGCGCCGGTCACCGCCGCCAGCAGGTTTTGTTTGAGTCGGGCCATGATTTACTCGCTGCGCCGGCTGAGGCCGACGCTCTTCTTGACGATAAACAACATAAGCAAGGTGGCCACCAGCAACACCACGCCCAGCGAAGAGGCGGCGCCCCAGTTGGCGTACATCGACACATCGCTTTCGATGCGCATCGAGATCATCTGCACCTTGCCACCGCCCAACAGCGCCGGCGTCACGTAGAAGCCCAGGGTAATCACGAACACCAGCGTGGCGCCGGCCGCCAGGCCCGGCAGTGACAGCGGCAGAAACACATCACGAAAGGCCCGCGACGGCGACGCGCCAAAGGTGGCGGCTGCCTGGTTGTAAATTGGGTCAATGCTTTTCATCGCCGCAAACAGCGGCAGAATCATGAACGGCAACATGATGTGCACCATGCCGATCACCGTGCCGGTGAGATTATGCACCAGCGACAGCGGCGCATCGGTCAGGCCCAGGCTCATCAACAGATCGTTGGCGATGCCACGGCGCTGCAGAATGATCAGCCAGGCATAGGTGCGCACCAGCAGCGACGTCCATAGCGACACCAGCAGCAGCGCCATGGCCAGATTGGCCAGCCAGCGCGAGCCTTTGATCATGAAATAGGCGTAGGGGTAGCCGATCAGCACGCAAACCAGCGTGACGATGATGCTGATCTTGAAGGTCTGCACAAAGGTCAGAACGTAAATCGGCTCCAGCAAGCGCGTGTAGTTTTCGATGGTCAACTGGCCTTCGGCGTCGAACAGTGACAGCCAGAACAGCCAGCCAATCGGCAGCACAAACGTCAGCAACACCAGCAGCAGTGCAGGCAGCCCGGTGCCGAACAGAAACCAGCGCTCACGCCGGCCGGCGCCGCGCAGTTCGCGCGCGTTCAGCGCGTTGGCGCCGGCGCTCATTGGTCGTCTCCCACCACCAGCGTGTCTTGCAGGTGCAGGCCGAGCACCACGGCTTCGCCACGCTCAGGCAAACGGTTGCTTTCCGAGCTGCGGGTAGGCCGGCGAATGGCCACGGCCATGCCCTCGCCCAGGTCGATCTGCACCAACTGGCTTTCGCCCTGGAAAATCACATCGGTCACGCGGCCATGCAGCAGGTTGTAGTCGCTGGCATCGGCCGTGACGAATTGCAGCTTCTCGGGGCGCACCACCAGGCTCGGATTCTTCACGCTGGCGGCCACGCTGGCACCGCGCACCGGGCGGCCCTGAAACAGCGGCTGGCCGTCTTGCAGGGTAATCGGCAGGCAGGACGATTCGCCGACGAACTCGGCGATAAAGCGGTTGGCCGGACGCTCGTACAGGTTCACCGGCGTATCGATCTGGCGAATGCGGCCCTGGCTCATCACAGCAATGCGGTCGGACATGGTCAGCGCTTCGCGCTGGTCGTGGGTGACGTAAACCACCGTCATGCCCAGGCGTTCATGCAACCGGCGCAACTCCAGTTGCATGGTTTCGCGCAGACGTTTGTCGAGGGCCGAAAGCGGTTCGTCCATCAACAGAATTTTCGGTTCAAAGACAATGGCGCGGGCCAGGGCGATACGCTGGCGCTGCCCGCCCGACATTTCGGTAATGCCGCGTTCGATCAAGTGATCCAGCTCCACGGTCGCCAGCGCCGCTTCCACGCGCTTGCGAATGTCAGCGCGCTTGAAACCGCGCAGCTTCAGCGGATAGGCCACGTTCTGGAACACGTTCATATGGGGGAACAGCGCGTAGCTCTGGAACATCATGCCCACGTCGCGCTTGTGCGGCGGCTCGAACACCATCTCGCGGCCAGCAAAGCGAATGCTGCCGGCATCCGGGCGCACAAACCCGGCCAGTGCCATCAGCAGCGTGGTTTTGCCGGAACCGGAGGAACCGAGCAAAGACAGGAATTCGCCGCTTTTGATATTCAGCGAAACATCATCCAACGCAGCAAAGCTGTCGTAGGTCTTGGTCAGGTTCTCGATGTCGATGGACATCGAAAGTTTATGTTCTTGGGACATGCTCACACTCGGCACAGTGGACGTCTTGCGCCCTTTTTCGTAGAGGAGGCGCCTGGGCGCCCCACCCCGTTCAACAGATCAATGCACAGCTTACTTGGCCACAAACAGGGCGAACCGTTGACGCACCGCCTCCTGGTTTTTCACCCACCACTCAGGCGAAACGGCGACCACTTTGTCGATGTTCTGCGGTGAAGTGGGCAGGCGCGCCGCCAGCTCTTCGGTGATGATCGGCAGCTCATACGCCTTGGCGTTCACTGGTGAGTACGGAATCAACGTCGCCAGTTTGGCCTGGCTTTGCGGCAGCATGATCTGGGCGATCAGTTTCATCGCCAGTTCCTTGTTGGCCGCGCCCTTGGGCACGATCAGGCAGTCATGGCTCAACAAAGCGCCGTCGAAGCTGTAGTCCACCGGTTCGCCGCTGGCTTTCACATCGCTGACGCGACCATTCCAGATCGCCAGGAAATCCACTTCACGGCTGCGCAGCAGTTGCGCCGAATCGGCACCGGCGCTCCACCAGTTCACCACCTGCGGCTTGATGCGCTCCAGCACCTTGATCGCTCGTTCCACGTCCAGCGGATACAGGTCTTTGGGCGCCACACCATCACCCAGCAGCGCCGCTTCCATGGTCAGCCATGGCTGGCGATACAAGGCACGGGCGCCCTTCACGTTCGGGTCGAAAAACTGCTGCCAGTTCTTCGCCACCGGCGCGCCGGTGTCATCGGCCCAGGCCACCACGGTGGCGTAAGCGTGGCTGGCAATCCAGTGGCTGGAGACCACGCTCTTATCGACATCCTTGGCATCGATCACCGAGTAATCCAGCGGCTCGGCCAGGCCTTCCTGCTGGGCCTGGGCGCATTCGGTGCTACCCAGTTCCACCACATCCCACTTCGGTTTGCCCGACATAACCTGGGCACGCACGGCGGCCAGGCCGTCCATGTTGTCTTCCTTGATGGTCACGCCCAGGGCTTTGGCTGCCGGCTCCAGATAGGCTTTGCGCTCGGCGTCTTGCAAGGCGCCGCCCCAGCCGGAGAACGTCAGGCTGTCGGCCACGGCCGAGAAACTTGCGCCCACGGCCAAGGCCGCAACGATGGCCGTGTGCATCATGGTTTTGTGTATGCGTTTCATGCCAGCGCCCTTTTAGTTTTGGATAAACAGGTCGAAACGACGCTGCACTTCAGCCTGGTTGGCTTGCCACCAGACCGGATCGAAGAACACCACCTTGTCGAGGTTGGCCGGCGCGGTTGGCAAGGTCGCTGCCATGTCCGCCGGAATGATGCCGGTGTCGTACGCCTTGGTATTGATTGGCGGGTTGGGGATCAACGTCACCAGCGTCGCCTGGCTGTGGGGCTTCATGATTTCGGCCACCAGCTTCATCGCCAGTTCTTTGTTCGGCGCGCCTTTGGGCACCACGACGCAGTCGTAATCCACCAGCGCGTGCTGGTAGGTGAAGTCGACGTCGTCGCCGGATTTTTTCAGGTCTTCAACCCGCGAGGCCCAGATCGACAGCGCATCCACTTCACGGCTGCGCAGCAGTTGCGCCGAATCGGTGCCGCTGCGCCACCAGTTGACCACCTGCGGTTTGATGCGCTCGAGCACTTTGAAAGCGCGGTCAACATCCAGCGGATACAGCGCTTTTGGCGACACGCCGTCGGCGATCAGCGCCAGTTCCAGCGTGGTGTACGGCTGGCGGTACATCGAGCGCGACGCTTTTACGTCGGGGTCGAAAAACGCTTTCCAGGTTTTCGGTGTATTCGGCCCGGCGTCATTGGCCCAGGCCAGCACTGTGGAATAGGCGTTACTGGCGATCCAGTTCTTGCCGTAGAAATTCTCGGCAACGCCGTCAGTGCTGATTACCGAGTAATCCAGCGGCTCGGTCAGCCCTTGTTCCTGCGCCATGACACAGTCGTTGGAGGCCAGCTCGACAACGTCCCACTTCGGCTTGCCGGACATCACCTGCGCGCGCACAGCGGCCAGGCCGTCCATGTTGTCTTCTTTGATGGTGATGCCCAGCGCCTTCTCTGCCGGCTTCAGATAAGCCGTGCGCTCAGCGTCTTGCAGCGCGCCGCCCCAGCCTGCAAATGTGACGGTTCCAGCAGCCTGCACCTGGGCCATGGAACACAGGGAAATGGCCGCAGCCAAGCCCGCCATACGTGTATTGATTGATCGCATTTTCAACTCCTGAGTTTGTTGTAATTAGACAGTTGAATCGAACGCCCCGGGCGACAGTGCCCACATCACTCTTGTTGTAGTCGCGGGGTGGCAAGCACCCTTCGCGTGCTGCTGCGCTTATTGCGCGTCTTTGAATCGGTACCACGCGTACGCCAGCCGCTGCCCGACGCGCAGGAACGGCTGAAAGGGAAAACGCTTTGGAATCTGGTGCAGAAAATCGACCCGCGTCGGGTGCTGTTCGCCGCTGACCATTTGCGCCAGGCGCTTGCCAGCCTGCACCGAGAACGACACGCCGCTGCCCGCGTAGCCACCGGCGGAAAACACAGTGTCGGTGCCTGGCACACGGCAAATAAAAGGCAGCGAGTTTTCGCTGACGGCCACCCAGCCGCCCCAGTTGTAATCCACCTCGATGCCGGCCAGCACCGGGAACTTGCGGCACAGCGCATCGTGCAGATTCTGCCGGTGTTGGGGGTTTTCGGCGTCTTTGCCGGTGATGGCGCTGCGTCCGCCGAACAGAATGCGGTCGTCCGGCAGGCGGCGGTAATACGAGAGCAGATTGCGCGTGTCGAACATGCATTCGCTGCCCGGCAAGCTGTGGCTTTTTTCGGCGGCGGTCAGCGGCCGGGTCACGATGATTTGCGAGTGCACCGGCAAAACGCGCCCAGCAGTTGCCGGGTTCAGGCTCGGCGAGGTGTAGCCATTGGTGGCCACCACCACCTTGCGCGCCGTCACTACGCCGCCGGGTGTCTGCAAACGGTGCACGCCGTTGGCGCTGGTCCAGCCCACCACGGGCGAGCCCACATGCACCGTGGCGCCAGCTTGGCGCGCCATGCGGTGCAGCCCCCACGCCAGCTTCAGCGGCTGCATGGAAAAGCCGTCGGGCATATACAGCGCACCAAACGACTCGGCGCCGGTGTGCACGCGTTGAACCTCGGCCGCACTGACCAGCCTGGCGCCGTATTTCAGCACGTCGTTGTACAACCCCACTTCACGCTTCAGCGCCTCGACATGCTGGGCATGGCTGGCCACCTTGAACACGCCATCGGGCTGCGCGTCGCAGCTGATCTGGCCGTCGCGAATCAGGCCGCGCACGGTGTTCAATCCCTCAGACATCTCATCGAAATAGGCTTTTGCCGTGGTCGCGCCGTAACGTTGAATCAGCTCCGACAGCGCCACTCGCCCACCGGAGATACGGGCGAAACTGCCGTTGCGGCCGCTGCAGCCCCAGGCCACCTGATTGGCTTCGAGCACCAGTGCACGAATGCCATGCTCGCGTGCCAGGTGCAAGGCGCAGCTGAGGCCGGTGTAGCCGGCGCCAATAATCGCCACGTCAACGTCTACAGCGCCGCTCAGCGGGCCGTCGTCCTGCGGCGCGGCACCGGCCGTGTCCACCCAATAAGAGGGTGTATGCGGCGCGCCAACGCCAGGATGAGCATGGACAAGTGGATCGTACAATTTATGCTCCGTATCGCTGTGCGATTTATGAATATCACTTAAACGATATACTTGAGCAGATATTGACGTATGTCAATCGAGAATTGTGTTTCGGTGGCACGTGCGATTAAGGCGTGGCATAGCGCAAAAGCAGCGCCGACCCCAGATACACGGCAGGCGCAGGCGGCGTGTCACCTGCCGTCGCGTCCCGCGCGCAGCAAAACTTGCCGCTGCGCTCCGCGCCATCTATACCCACTACAGCCGATCAGCCGAAGGAATCGATGATGCTGGGTATGGTATTCACCGAGTTCCTGGAAATGGTCGAGCAGCGCTATTCGCCCGCGCTGGCTGACCAGATGCTGAACGAAACTTCCCTGCCCAACGACGGCGCCTATACGGCTGTCGGCTATTACTCCCATGAAGAAATGCAGGCACTGGTCGCCACGCTGGCGAGGTTGACCGGCAGCAGCGTGTCGATGCTGATCAAGGTCTACGGCGAGTTCCTGTTCGAGCGCTTCGTTGAAACCTACCCGCAGATGCTCGCGCACTGCCATGACGCGTTCAGCCTGCTCGCCAGCGTGGATGGCCATGTGCATCAGGAGGTGCACAAGCTCTACCCACAGGCGCAATTACCGTCGTTCGAAACCGCCGAGCACACGCCGCAGCATCTGGTGCTTATCTACCGGTCCAGCCGCGGGCTGGCTGACCTGGCCGAAGGCCTCATTCGTGGCTGCATTTATCACTACGGCGAAACCATTCGCGTGCGCCGCCAAGACTTACCCAGCGCGGCCGGCAGCAGCGCCACTCGCTTCGACATGATCCGCCAGTGAACGAAGAACTCTGGCAGCGCCGTCTGAATCGCGAGCGTCAGGCGCGCAAGACCGCCGAGCAGTTGCTCACTGAAAAATCCCGCGAGTTGTACCTGAGCACGGTCGAGCTCAAACGCGCGCTCAGTGCGTCGGAAGCGCAGCGCCGTTTGCAGTTGGCGCTGTGGGGAAGCGGCGAGCTGATCTGGGAATGGCAGGCGCAGGACAATCAGATGCGCCTGCATTATTTCTCCAGCAATCCCGACGAAACCCTGGGTGAAACGCTGCCCTGGGCCGACTGGGTGCAGCGCCTGCACCCGGACGACCAAGGCCCCGCGCTGCTGGCCTGGAACGAGCACCTGTGCGGCACCTGCGATTACTACGATCTGGAATTCAGGGTGCGCAATACGCCGGCCGAAGCCTGGCTTTGGTTACGCACGCAGGGTCGCGCCATTGAGCGCGGCAGCGATGGCCTGGCGCAGCGCATCACCGGCACTTGCAAGGACATCACCCGCCAGCGCGAAGCCGAAGAACATCTGCGCCTGCTGGCCGCCGCGTTTGCCAATAACCGCGACGCCAATGCGGTGCTGACCGCAGACCGGCGCGTGCTGCAAGCCAACGCCGCGTTTCTCGAACTGATCGGCATCAGCGCCGCGCAACTGCCCGACCTTCAGCTCGACACCTTGTTGCTTGACGCCGATGAAAACTCGCCATGGCTGGCCCTGTGCAGTGCCGATCACTGGCAAGGCGAACTCATCTGTTTGCGCCAGAGCGGCCAACGCACGCCAGTGGAGCTGACCAGCACGCTGGTGCGCAGCCGCGACCAGCATGCCGGGCATCTGGTGTTGTCGTTGCGCGACATCAGCGAACGGCGCCGGGCAGCCGATCACTTGCAGCACCTGGCTCGCCTCGACGTGCTGACCCAACTGCCCAACCGTTTGCAGTTTCAGGAGCATTTGCAGCGCGCCTTGCAGCATCCCCACAGCGACCGCCGCCTGGCGTTGCTATTTGTCGATCTGGATGACTTTAAACAGGTGAACGACGCGTTCGGCCATGACATCGGCGACAGCCTGTTGCAACAGGTCGCCAAGCGCCTTCAGCAGGCCCTGCGCCAGGGCGACCTGGTGGCGCGCTGGGGCGGCGACGAGTTTGTGGTGCTGCTGGAACTGCGCAGCCACACCGAAGTGCTGGTGGTGGCCGATAAGTTGGTTCGTGTGCTCAACGAGCCCATGGACCTGGCCGGCCATGTGCTTACCGCCACCCCGAGCATCGGCATCGCTTTGGCCCCAGAGCATGGCAACGAAGCCGGTGATCTGCTGCGCCACGCTGACGCCGCCATGTATGTGGCCAAGCGCCAGGGGCGTAACCAGTACGCCTTGTATCGCCCGGAGCTGAACGAGCAATTGGTGCACCGGATCAAACTGGCCAACCTGCTGCGTCGGGCGCAAGCGCAAAACGAACTGAGCCTGGCATTGCAGCCGAAAATCCGCCTGAGCGATCAGCGCATCGTTGGCGCCGAAGCCTTGCTGCGCTGGGACACCGCCGACTACGGACGCGTGGCGCCGGATACCTTTATTCCGCTGGCCGAAGAACTTGGCCTGATCGTGCCGATTGGCCACTGGATCGTGCGCCAGGCCTGCGAATTGCTCACCGACTGGAAGGCGCGCGGCTGGTCGTTGTCGCTGGCCATCAACCTGTCGGCGCGGCAACTGCGCGACGAACAATTACTGCCAGTATTGCTCGACAGCATGGCGCACTGTGCGGCCCCGCCAGACGCGCTGGAATTGGAAGTCACTGAATCGATTCTACTGGAAGATTCCGCGTTCGCCCGGCAGCGCCTGCAAGCCTTGCGCGACGCCGGCTTTCGCATCGCCCTGGATGATTTCGGCACCGGTTATTCATCCCTCAGTTACCTGAAAGAACTGCCCCTGGACCGGGTAAAAATAGACCGCAGCTTTATCTCCGACCTGGAGCAGTCGCCGCGTGGCCGTGCCTTGTTGTCATCGATCGCCGGCCTGTGTCGCGGGCTGTCATTGCAAACCACCGCCGAAGGCGTCGAAACCGCGGAACAACTGCAGTTGGTGCAAGCCGAAGGCATCGATGAGGTGCAGGGTTATTACTACTACCCGCCGCTGACCATTGACGCCTTCAACCGCCTGCTTGAAACGCTGAACAGCACCGACGCGCACCGAGGCGATACGCCGCCAGCTTCTTGCTAGAAGCGAGCGTTTTATTGCCGTTGGCTCAACAGCATCGCGGCTGAAGCCGCGCCTACGGATGCGCCGTGGCTTTTGCGTTGCGGTAATACCCCACCGCCACCACGTACTTGCCCACCTTGCGCAACAACGCATGTTTGTCTTCGACCTTGCCGGTCACCGGGTTTTTCCAGCGGTAGTCGTAACCGGCTTCGTTGCTGGATTTCATCAGGGCCAGGATCGGCGCGCCGACGGGTTTGCCTTGTGGGTCTTTGATGCTGGCGAAGTCGACGCCCAGTAACCGTAAGTTGTAGCCATGGGCGACGTAACGGTGGGTGTTGAGGTCGACGACAAACACGTACAGGTCATCTTCACGAAACGCCGCCGACAGCTCGTTGATGGCTTTGAAGCTGGCCGTCGGGTTCTGTTCGATGGCGGCCGCGCTTTTGGCCAGTAGTTGCGCCGCTTGTTCCGGGGTGGCGCGCGGCAGGTAGTGGCCGACCGCGATGATGCGCTCGCCCACGCGCCGGAAATACACGCGCTTGCGCTCGACTCGGCCATCGGTCCAATTTTTCCAGCGGTATTCGGCGTTCTGCACGCCCTCTTCTTCCGTGGTGTTCAGCGCCCGTTCGAAGGCGCTGCGCAGTTCCGGCGCCAGCACGCTGGAGACGTTGCGGCCGATCAGCACCGCCGACGGCCCGCCGCTGGCGAGCATGGTGCCGTGGGTGTCGACAACGAACACGTAGCGCTCGCTGTCGGTGAACTCACCTTGGCGGCTGAAGGCCGCCAACGCCGAGTCGCCCTGAACCTGGTAATAGTCCACGGCACGGGTCAGCAGCGCCTGGGCTATCTCGCCCTCCTCCTGCCCGGCGGCCGCGTTCAAGGCCAACACGGCCAGGCACATACCGAGCCAGCGTTTTGCGCGGTTCATGCCGGGCCTCACGCTTCGAAAATCGCCACGGCGCGCACGAAACCGGCCGAGGCGTGTTTGATTTTGTAGGGGAAGCACGACACCACAAAACCAGTGGCGGGCAGGCTGTCGAGGTTGGCGAGTTTTTCCATCTGGCCGTAGCCGATGTCACGGCCGGCTTTGTGCCCTTCCCAGATGATTGAGGCATCGCCGCTGGCGGCAAAGCGTTCGCGGGTGTATTTGAACGGCGCGTCCCAACTCCAGGCGTCGGTGCCCACTACGCGCACGCCGCGTTCGAGTAAATACAGGGTGGCTTCACGACCGATGCCGACACCGGCGTCGAGGTAGCCCGGCTGGCCAAACAAGGCGCCGGCACGGGTATTGATCAGCACGATATCCAATGGCTGCAGCTCATGGCCGATGCGCGCCAGTTCGGCGGCGATCTCTTCGGCAGTCACAACATGGCCATCGGGAAGCTGGCGGAAATCCAGTTTCACGCCGGGCTGCAAGCACCATTCCAGCGGCAATTCATCGATACCAAACGCCGGTTTGCCGCCGTCCGTGGTTGAGGCGTAGTGCCAGGGCGCGTCCATGTGCGTGCCGCTGTGGGTGGTGATGTTCAGGCGCTCGGCGGCCCAGCTTTCGTTGCCCGGCATTTGCTCCAGTTGCAGGCCGGGAAACATGGCGGCCATCTCCGGCCAGCCTTGCTGGTGGTCCATGTAGTCGATTGTCGGCAGCAAGGGTGGCGGATCGGTGTACGGGTTGTTGTCGAGCGTGACGGACAAGTCGACCAGGCGACGTTTCGGTTTGTGCGAATCAGTGGCGTGCGGCATGGGCAAGCGCTCCAGGTAAAGGCTGAGCCCGAGGGGCTGAAGGGTTCAAGGCGTTGCGAATCAGCGCGGCGGCGTTGCCGTCATGGGCAAACCCGGCGGCGCGCGCCAGCGGCGTTTTCAGCGGCGGCAAGGCGCCGAACAGCGCTTCGAGCTGAGCATCGGCGGCGTAGCTGATCAGGCTCCGGCGCGCTTGCCCGTAGGTTTTGGCCAAGGCGTCGACCACCTGCTCGATGGCCAAATGCAGCACGGGCAATTGCCAGACGCGCTGCTGGTCGACAACGGCGCGTGGCAGCTCGGCGCACTGGATGAGGTTGTTGACGCAGCAGCGCGCCGACATCCACCACGCCGTTGCCTGAGGCGACACCGGGCACTGGTACGGTTCGCCTTCGGCGAAGGCGCGCAGCAGGTCGCTCATAAATGCCGAGCGCAGCCCGTTGGGTTGTCGCGGCCGGGCGACGATGCCCGGCAGGCGCAGCGCGCGGCCGTCCACTTCGCCGCGCCGGGCCAGGTCGACAATCACCCGCTCGACCATGGCTTTGTGCGTGGCGTACGACAACGCCGGGTTGAGTTCGGCGGTCTCGTTCATCCGCGCCGGCAACGCCGCGCCGTAAACCGCCACGCTGCTGGCGTACACCACCACAGGCGGATGGGCGCTAGTGCGCAGTTGGTTGAGCAGCTCAAGGCTGGCGAGCAGGTTGACCTGATAGCCGAGGTCGTACTGCTCCTCCGCCGCGCCGCCAGGGATGCTGACCAGATGAAACACCACATCAATGCCGTCGGCCAGAACCCGGCGCAGCAAGGCGGCGTCGGTGATGCTGCCCGTTTGCAGTTTCACCCGTGAATCGTCGGGCAGGCCGTGCAGGTCTTTGTCGAGCAACACAAGCGAACCAATGGCTTTGTCGCACAGGCTGCCCCGGGCCAGCAGGCAGCGCACCAGTTCACGGCCGACGAAGCCGTTGGCGCCGGTTATCAACACACGCATGGGCGAGTCCTCAGCCTTTGGCCTGAACGACGTACTGGTCGATACCGCCGAACAGGGAATGGCCGTCGGCGCCGCGAACGTCCATGTGCACCCGGTCGCCAAAGCGCATAAAGCCGGTGCGCGGCGTGCCGTGCTCGATCATCTCGATGGCGCGCTGTTCGGCGATGCACGCCGAGCCAACGCTGCGGTCGCTGTTGGACACGGTGCCCGAGCCGATCACAGTGCCGGCGCGCAGGCGGCGGGTCAGCGCGGCGTGAGCGATCAGTTGGCCGAAATGGAAGTTCATCGCACCGCCGTGGGGGTGGCCAAACCAGCGGCCGTTCCACTGCACGTTCAACGGCAAGTGCACGCGGCCATCGGCCCAGGCGCTGCCCAATTCATCGGGCGTCAGGGCCAGCGGCGCAAAGCTGGACGACGGTTTGGCCTGCAAAAAACCAAAGCCGGTGGTCATTTCCCGAGGCGCCAAGGCGCGCAGGCTGACGTCGTTGATTTGCACGATCAGCTTGATGTGCGCCAGCGCCTGGTCGGCGCTGCAACCCATTGGCACGTCGTCCACCAGCACGCCGAATTCGCCCTCGAAATCGATGCCCTGGCTTTCGCTGGGCAGCGCAATGTCGTCGCGCCCGCCGAGGAAATCATCGCCGCTGCCCTGGTACATCAGGGGCGTGGTATCGGCGCCATCGATTGGGTCGAGGTTGAAGGCTTTTTGCATCAGCTTGCCGTGGCTGAGAAAGGCCGAGCCGTCGCACCACTGATAGGCGCGTGGCAGCGGCGCCATGGCCTGCTGCGGGTCGAAGCTGAAGGCGCCGGGCGCCTGGCCGGCATCCAGTTCGCGGGATAACAGCTGCAACTGCGGTTTTACTCTGGCCCAGTTTTCCAGCGCCTGTTGCAAGGTGTCGGCGATGGCCGCGACGTGCACAGCCCGCGCGTTGTCGCGCGAAACCAGCACCAATTGGCCGTCGCGGCCGCCGTTTTTCAGTGTGGCGAGCTTCATTGTGCGGCCCCTTTCAATTCAGCAGAAAATTGTCCGTCCAGCAGGATGAACACCATGCGCGCCATGGCGTCGGTGCGATTGCTCCACGCGTGATTGGTGCCGCGTTGCACCACCACATCGCCGCGTTTGAGCTGCACTTCGTCCTCGTCGAGGATCAGCCACACCTCGCCCTCGGTGACGATGCCGTAGTCGAGCGTCTCGGTGCGGTGCATCAGCTTGTGTTTGGAGTTGGCGGTGCCCGTGCCGGCGTGAGATTCGCCAATTTCCGCGAACGCGGCGGCAGCCGCTTCGGCGCTGACCTGGTTCTGTACGCTGTCGGGCGGAATATCCACCACGCGGATCACGCTGCCCATTGGCCCTGGGCTTAGCTGCAACGGTTTGGCGGTTGGGTCGCTGGCGTTGTCGAGCACGGCCGGGCTGGCGGCGCTGTTCCAGATCTCATAAAAAACCGTGCCCGGCACCGAGGCCAGCGGGAACACAGTGGGCGTGGCGCCACTGCTGGCGACCACGGCGGCGCCGCTGGCGTTGTGGCCGGTGACTACGCGTTTGAACGATGGCAATGGGTGCATGTTGAGCTCCTTGTGCAGGCCCACAGAATCAGTGGCCAACCGCTGGGCTGGACGCATTCAGGGCGGCGCTTTTCAGGCCGGCCAAACGCGGCAAGCCCAGGCATGCCAAGGCGATCACCAACTGCCCCACGCCCAGTACGCCGAGCGCGGTGGGCAAGTGATCGAGGGCGCCACCGGTGATGGCCAACACCACCAAGGGGCTGACAAATTCACCGGCAAAAATCGCCGCGGTGAAACCGCCTGCTGCCCTTCCCCGCTGCTGAAAATCGACCTGCGCCATGATCCAGGTGATGAGCGTGGGCAGCATCAAACCGATGCCCAGGCCATTGACCAGCACCGCCACCACCACCAACGCATGGTTGCCGGCCGTGGCCATAAGCAAGCCGCCGAGCCCGGCGAGGAAAAACGCCAAGAGCATTTGCCGGTGCGCCGACATACCGCTGAGCACGCGAAAGCCGATGGCGCCAGCCAGCACGCCGAGCTGATTGGCGCCCATGGTCATGCCGATCTGTTGCGGCGCATCCACATGCATCAGGCTCAGCAAGTAACCGGCTTGCACCGGCACCACAAACAGGCTGACGCCGGCCAATACCGTGAGCAGGTACAACGGAATCAGACTGGCCCAGGGAAATGCACCGACCGCAACGGGCTGCGCCGGTGCGTCGGCATCCGCCGAGGGTTCCCAGAGCAACGTGGCCATCAACGGCAGGAACAGCAAGCCGACGGCATACAAGGCGAACGGCGTGCGCCAGCCGTTCTCGCCCAGCGCACCGCCAACGGCCATAAATACAGCGGCCGACAGCGAGGTGGCGACCATCTGCAAAGCGAACAAACGCTCGCGCCGCGCGCCGCTGTAGTAGTCGCCCATCAACGTGGTGCAACCGGTCATGATCGCCGCTTCGGCCAGGCCAATGCCGGCGCGGCTGGCGACGATGGCGGTCAGTGAGTCCAGCCACAACGGCAACAGGCCGCACACGCTGTACAGCAACATGGCCCACAGCAGCAGTGGCTTGCGCCCTACCCGGTCGGCAATCACGCCGGCAAACGGCGCCACCAAGGCGATGATCAGCGCCGGCAGCGTCAAGGCGATGGGCACCAACACCGTGGCGCCGGGCGTGTTGGCGAAATGTTCCTGCATACGTGGCAGCACCGGCGCCAACAGCACCGCGCCGAGCACGGGTAGGCAGCTGCCCAACAGCAGCAACAGCGACTGCGGCAGCCCGGCTTGGCGGTTAGTGGACATGGCGTGCTCCTGCTTGAACCCATGTGTGCAGGAATCGCGGCTGAAGCCGCTCCCACAATGAACACTCGATCCCTGTAGGAGAGGCTTTAGCCTCGATGCTTTTATGGTCAGCACTCATGACGATTCACTCTCTTATTGTTCTGAAATCAATGAATGGCAGCGCGTGCCGGCCGATTCGCAGCCGGTTTCGCAGGTTCCTGCGAGGCGGCCACGGGCAGCGCGTCGGGCTGCCGGACCAGGCGGGTTTGCGGCAATAAAAAGTAAGCCAGCGCCGGCAGCAGCATCAGCGCGCCGACCATGTTCCAGACGAACATAAAGGCCAGCAGCACGCCCATGTCAGCCTGGAATTTGATCGGTGAGAACATCCAGGTGCCCACGCCAATGGCAAGCGTCACGCCGGTGAGCATCACCACTTTTCCGGTGAACAGCAGCGCGCGGTAATAGGCTTCAGACAGACTCGCGCCCTGGCGCAGCTGGGCCAGCACAATGCTCATCACATACAGCGCGTAGTCCACGCCAATGCCGACGCCCAGGGCGATCACCGGCAAGGTGGCAACCTTCACGCCGATGCCCAACCACACCATCAGCGCCTCACACAAAATGGAGGTGAGCACCAACGGCAGCACCGCGCAAAGCACCGCGCGCCAGGAACGGAACGTCACCATGCACAGCACAATCACGGCGCCGTAAACCCACCAAAGCATCTCGTGGCTGGCTTGCTTGACCACAATATTGGTCGCCGCCTCAATGCCCGCGCTGCCGGCGGCCAGCAGAAATTGCGCCTGGTCGCTGTCGTTGGTTTTGGCGAACGCCTGCACGCTGTCGACCACCCGCCCGAGGGTGTCGGCTTTGTGGTCGGTGAGGTAGGCGTAGAGCGTCAGCAGGCTGCAATCTTCGTTGTACAAACCGCGCGGCGCGCCGGCCGTGACCATGTTCAAGGTGGCCTGGTTGTTCACCAGTTCGTACCACTTGGGGTTGCCTTCAGAGAGGCCCACCAGCACGCGACGATTGAGCAACGCCAGCGAGTTGGTCGAGTCCACGCCCGGCAAGCCGCGCAGTTGCCAGTCGAGGTTGTCCACCCGTTGCAGCGTGTCGTAACTGGAGCAGGCACCGGCCGGGGTTTTCACCATGACCGCGAATACATCGCTGCTGGCGCCGTAGTGTTGGGTCAGGTAGGCGTTATCGCGGTTGTAGCGCGAGTCGGCGCGCAGTTCCGGCGCGCCGGCATCCAGGTCGCCAATCTTCAGGTGCAGGCTCACCCAATAGCCGCCCGCCGCCAGCAGCGCTGCCGCCAGCACGCACACCGTGGCCCAGCGCTTTTGCGTGAACAGGTCAAGAAAACGCCAGATGGCCTGCTTGCCGGCGCCGTCGATTTCCGCCTGTTCACTGCGCAAACTGCGCACCGCAGCGGCCGGCGTAACGCCGATGTACGAAAGCAACACCGGCAGCAAAATCAGGTTGGTGAAAATCAGCACCGCGACGCCAATGCTGGCGATCACGGCCAGGTCCTGAATCACCTGAATCTTGATAATCATCAGCACGGCAAAGCCGACCGCGTCACACAGCAGGGCGGTGAGTCCGGCCAGAAACAGGCGGCGAAAGGTGAAGCGCGCCGCCACCAGGCGATGCATGCCGCGCCCGATGTCTTGCATGATGCCGTTCATTTTTTGCGCGCCGTGGCTCATGCCAATGGCGAACACCAGAAACGGCACCAACACCGAATACGGGTCCAGCTCGTAGCCGAGCAAGGGCAGCAAACCGAGTTGCCAAACCACCGCTACCAACGAGCACGCCATCACCAGCGCGGTGCTGCGCAGGCAGCGCGTGTACCAATAAAGCACCACGGCGGTGATCACGATGGCGGCGGCGAAGAACAGCAAAATCTGCCGCAGGCCATCGATCAAATCACCCACGACCTTGGCAAACCCGGTGATGCGAATGTCGATGCCTTGCTGCTGATATTTGCCGCGCAGTTGCTCCAGCTCGGCGGCCAGGGCGCTGTAGTCGAGCGCTTTGCCATCAGCATCTTTGGCCAGCAGCGGCAGGTAAATGATGCTCGACTGTTGATCGAACGCCACCAGTTGGCCGATTTCGTTGGAGCGCTCGACGTTACGCTTCAGCGCCTCCAGGCTCGCGGCCGAACCGTCGTAGCCATCGGGAATCACCGGCCCGCCTTCCAGCCCCTCCTCCGTCACGCCGACCCAGCGGGTGGACGGCGTCCACAGCGATTTCATAAAGGCGCGGTCGACGCCTGGCAGCAGGTACACCTCGTCGTTGAGTTGCTGCAGGGTTTGCAGGTAGGTGGCGTCGTAGATGCTGCCGGTTTTGTTGATTACCGCAATGCGCACGGCATTGCCCAGGCCGCTGAGTTCCTGGCGGTGATCGAGGTAATTGGCAATGAACGGATGGTCGGTGGGGATCATCTTTTCAAAGCTGGCGTTGAGTTCCAGGCGCGTGGCCTGCCAGCCCAGCAAGGCGGTGACCAGCAGGCAAATCAGCAACACCAGGCGTCGATGGTTGAACAGGGCGCGCTCCAGCAGCGAGCCGGAAGCGCTGTCGAAATCCGCCAGGGTGCTGTGGATAGGCGTCGCGCCGGATGAACTCGGGACGTGCATGGGGTTACTCCGCAATTCGTGAAAGTGGCGCAGACGCGCCCGGTGCCAGGCGCTGCGGCCCGGCAAAACCAACGCCCACCAGTTCGCCATCGGCGGCTTTGGTCACCGCCAACAGCGGCGCACCCGGTGGCAGCGCGAGCGGACGCAGGCCGTTGGCATTGGCGTCGCCTTGCAGCACGCCGCCGGCCTGGTTGATCAGCAGCACCTGGTCAGTACTGACCAGCACCGTGTTGATGGAAATGGGCAGCGGATTGGCGACCGGATCAAAGCTCGCCCCGCCGTCGCTGGAGCGAAACAACTTGCCGCGCAGGCCGGCCACCAACAGGTCGCCGCTGGCGGTCAGGCTGGCGCTGAAAAAGCTGCCTTCATAAGGACTGGTCAAGGTGTCGAACTGTGCGCCGCTGGAGTGCGAGCCGAGCAGCAGGCCTTGTTCGCCCGCCAGGTACAGCTGCTCGCCGCGCCCGGCGATGGCATACAGGTGCAAACCGCGTGGGTTGGGCACGCGGTCCATCCACGATGTCCAGGTGGCGCCGCCGTCATCGGTGTGCAACGCCAGGCCATAGGCGCCGACCACCAAGCCTTCGCGGGCGTTGGCGAAGCGCAGGGCCAGCAAGGGTTTGTCGGGCCCGTCTGCTACCAGGCGCTCGGCATTGGCCACGCGGGGCGCGTCGCCCGCTGTTTGCGCGGCTTGCAGTTCCACGGCGGCGGCGCGTTTGCCATCTAGTTGCAGGGCCCAGCTTTCGCCGCCATCGGCGCTGTGCAGCACCACGCCGGCATGGCCTACGGCCCAGCCCTGTTGGGCGTCGACAAACTGCACCGCGGTCAGCGTACTGCTCACCGGCACGGCGGCTTGCCGCCAGGTGGCGCCGTTGTCGTCGGAGAGCAGCACAATGCCGCGCTCGCCCACGCTCACCAGGCGCTCGCCGGCGCGGGTGATGCCGAGCAGCACGGCATGTTGCGCTTGCTGGCCCTGCACCGCTGGCACGCTGAGCACGTCTTGCGCGGGCAGAGCACTGGCGGTCGCGCTGGCCAGGCTCAGGCACAACAAGGCCAGCACGTTGCGTGTGTGATTCATGGTTACTGCCTCTTTCTCGACATGCAGCGGCGCATACGCCGCTGCACTCAACCCATACGGCAGCGCCTAACGGGCCGCTGCCTTGCGCGCTTAGCGAATGCCTTCACCGGCCAACGAGTCCGGGGTGAACACCGACTCGGCGTACGGCTTGACGATGCGGTACTGCTCGTTCTTGCCGGCGAGAATGTCGCCAGCAAACCAGGCACCGGAGAGCAAGTCGTAGAAGCCGTTGGTGATGGTGACCACGCCTGGCAGATCAGGCACCACGATGGGCGTGGTCCACAGCGCCTTGGCCAGCTGGTTTTTGCTGTCGTAGCGCTCGCCGAGCACGGCGGCCCAGGTGTCTTCGTCGAGGTAGTACGTGCTTTTCGGCATCACGTGGCGCTTGCCGCTTTTCAGCGTGGCTTCCACCACCCACACGCGGTGCAGTTCCCAACGCACCACATCCGGGTTGAGGTGATGCTCGGCCAGTACGTCTTCAGCACCTTTGGCGGTCATCACGCGGTTGGAGTTGTAGGGGATATACAGCTCTTTCTTACCCACCAGCTTCCAGTCGAAGCGGTCGATGCGGCCGTTGAACACATACAGTTCGTCGAAGCTCATCACCCCGGCAGTGGCCGGTGTCGGTGTGTCGCAACAGGCGTTGGGCAGACGACGCACGCGGCGTTGGCCAGGCAGATAGGTCCAGGCGCCGGCTTTGTCGGCGTCGAGGTTTTCACGGCCCAGAATCGCTTCGCCGGCGCGCAGGGGCGGCCCGTCGTTGATCAGGCGCAAGGCCCAGAACACGCCGTCTTTTTCCGCGCCACCGGGCAAGTACCAGGGCATTTGCAGGTCGCCACGGGAATCGTTGGTGAGCACGTGTTTGCCATCGGTGGTGGTCAGGTACTGGCTGAACGTCATGTGCCAGGAAGCCCCGCGCCAGCGCAGCAAGTGGTTCCAGATCGCCTCGGCGCCGTTCTGCGGCAGCGGGAATGGGATGCCGCCCTGAGCGTTTTGCGGCGCGGGACCGGACGCGCCGTCCACCAGTTTGGCGCTGCCGGCGTTGGCCGCCGTGGCGTCGTACACGCCTTGCGGCGCGGCGGCGGTGCGGTGCGTGGGGTACACGTCGAGGCGATAGCTGTCCGGGTATTTTTTCAACATGGCCAGGGTGCCGGCGCTCAGTTTGTCGGCGTACTGCGCGGCGTTCTGGGCGTTGATGCTGAACAGCGGTTTTTCGCTGGCGAACGGGTCGCTGCGCTTGCCGCCGTCTTTGTAATTCGGGTCGGCTTGGGTCATGCCGCCATCCCAGGCTGGAATGCTGCCGTCGGCGTTGCCGGCGCGCTCGGCGCCCAGCGGCGTGAGGGTAGTTTTCAGGCTGCCGGGATCGGCGGCCATGGCGCCATGGACGAACAGCAACGAGGCGGCCAAAGCGGTGAACAAGGCGGTGAAATGACTACGGGTGTGCATAGAAATCCCCTGGCTTAGAACGTGCGGCTAACGCTGACGGCAACGAAGTCGCGGTCTTTGAGCGATTGCTCGAACGTGTAGTTGTTGTTGGCATCGAGGAACGTGTCTTCCGGGCCGTAGAAGTGCGTGTAGGTCAGGCCCAGGCTCCAGGCATTGAGGTAGTTGCCCTTGATGCCGATGTTGATGTCGCCGCCGCGATCCGAACCAAAGCCGGTGCCCAGGGACATCGACTTGCCATGGGTGAAACTCACGCCCATGGGAATGCTGATGTCCATGCCGGCAAATGCCTGGCGGTACATCGGCTCGTACACCGTGCGCACGCTCCAGGCGTCGCGGTCGGCGTTGGGGTCTACGGCGTCGGCGTGACGGGTCACGCTGAGGGTGCGGTTCCAGGCGATTTCGCCAATAAAACTGGCTTCCTGGGCAATGAATGACGGCTCCAGGCTGGCCAGCCACGACAGGTTGGCGTGCAACGTGCGGCCGGTGGCGTACAGCGCGTCGTCCGGCTCATTGCTGATGCTTTCGCCCACCGCCAGCGCGTGCTGGTTGGTTGAGGCCAGCGGCTGGTTCCAACGCGTGGACAGTTCACCGGCAATGTTGAATTGCTCAACCGTGGTGGAAAAACTGGCGCCCACCGACTCGATGCCTTCGGGGTACACCCAGTAGTACTCGCCGGCTTTGCCGCTCAACGGATCGAGCGCGGCGAAGTTGGGGCGCACGTTCAGCTGCGGCGATTTGTCGTGGAAGCGAATGGCATAAAAGCCCCAGTCCACGGTTTCGGTGCGCCAGCGCAATTGCACCCCGCCCTGCCCCGAGTCTTTCGCCTCTTTGTCGTCGCCGTGGTAGAACGCCAGCGGCTGCGCGCCGGGGAACAACGGCGGGCCGACAAACATGCGCTCGTTGCCGTCGCCGAAGAAATCGTCGGTGGAGAAATAACTGCCAGCGGCTGGCAAGCGGTTGGCTTCCCACTCGAACTGGTAGTAAGCGCCCAGGGTGACGTCGGGGGTCAGTTGCAGTTGGCCGGACACCTGCTCGACCGGGCGAATCAATTCTTTGAACTGGGTGTTGGGCACCGACAGGCCTTTAACCACGTCGATCGGCGCCATGCCACCGGCGATGCCGTTCATGCCGTAGAACAGGCTTTCGCCCCACTGCATGGCGTACTGGCCGATACGCCCGGACACCGGCATGTCGCCGATTTCGGTCCGCCCAAACAGAAACGCATCAAGCAGCTCGCCTTTGCGCCCGTGCAGCTTGCGGGTGTCGTCGGTGAAGTGATCGGGGTCGACCGAGTAGCTGTTCACCTGGCCGTCGGCGTCGTTGTCGTTGGGCTTGTTATAGACATCGTCGTACCACGCCGCGCCGCTGATGCGGGCACCGACATTCTTGTAAGTGATGTCCAGTTCGGAGAGCAGGTCGAGGCGATTGGAGATCAAGCCTTTGTCGAGATTGTTGTCGCCGTCGTTGAGGTTTTGCGCCTCGCTGAGCTTGTCCGACTTGCCCTCGGTGCGCCAGGCGGCGCTGTACTTCAAGGTGTTGTCCCAGCGGGTGCGCAGGTCCGGATTACCGGTGTCGAACTCGAACGCCTGGGCATTGCTGGAGAGCACGCCAACCAGAAGCCCGGCCAAACTCAGGGCAAAGGGAGGGCGTCCGCCGCGCGATGCGGCAGTGTAAAAACGAGCCATGGAGAAACCTCGCTATTGTTGTTCTTTTAGTTTCGCCAGCTCCGCAAAAGGGAGCCGGTCGCACGCAGGTCTTACGGTTTACGACTGAGGTTCACCGAGGCGCTCGGCCAGCGCCCGGTGCGGTTTGAATTAAATGGGTTCGGCCGTCAGGGCGAGCATCTGCTTGACCAGGCCGATGCGGTCGAACGCGCGGTCGTGCTGCATTTCTTTGTCGCCGGCCAGCACCGACTTCTCGCTGATGTATTTGCAGCGCTCGAAGCGGCGCTTCATGAAGCGCTGCAACTGCTCCTCCACGCTGCCGCCAGCGGTGAGTTCTTCACCGAGCACCACGGCATCTTCAATCGCCATGCCGGCGCCTTGGCCCAGGTGCGGCGTGGTGGCGTGGGCGGCGTCGCCAATAATCAGCACGCGGCCGCGGTACCAGGGCTCGTCGACGAACACCACTTCCATAGGCTTGTAAACGACCTGGCTGCTGTCGGTGATTTGCTCACGCAGCTCACCCACCAGCCCGGTAAAACCTTGCATCCGCTCGCGCATTTTTTCGGCGAGGGTGGCGGTGTCCATCCACGGGTTGTTCGGTTCGTGGGACGTCAGGAACAGGTACATCAGATCGCCCGCCAGCGGCACCAATCCGGCATTGCCGTCGGCGCTCTGGAAGTTGGCCAGGTGGTCGATTTGCTCAGCGCGGGGGAAGTTGTAGCGCCACACCGACTGGCCGGTGAAACGCGGCGTGTAGGTGTCGCCAAACAGCAGGCTGCGCACTTTTGAATAGAGGCCATCGGCGCCGACCACCAAGTCGTAGTCGCCGCTGCTGCCGTCGGTGAACAGCACGTTGACGCTGTCGGCGTGTTCGGTAAGGGTTTCAACGCTCAGGCCCAAGCGCACGGCAGCGCCCAGTTCCATCGCGGTTTCGCTCAGCACCTTGTGCAGCGCCAGACGCGAGATGCCGACGTTGGCGGGATACTCCGGCCCGGCCAGACGCTGGCCTGGAATGCGTGCGAGCAGTTGTCCGGCTGGGCCGTAAATGGCGACGTCTTCAAAGGCGTACGCCGCGTCGAGGTAGCCGTCGAGTACGCCCAGTTTGGCCATCTCGCGCACCACGTTGCTTTGCTGAATGATGCCGACGCCGTACACGGTCCATTCGGCTTTCAGCTCGATCAGGTCAACCGCAATGCCCTTGCGCCGCAGTGCGATGGCGGCGCACAAACCACCAATACCACCGCCCACCACCAAGACTTTCTTAACCGCGTTGACTGCATTCATGGCATGTCTCACTTCTTATTTTTGTTCGCCGAACGACGCACGCGCCGCTTCGTTGTGGGCCACTTTCCCGGCAAAGCAGGAAGATGACTAATCGCTTATAGGGATGGGATGTATCGCGTGGGGAGATACGTCCCAAACAAACTCAACGGCTCTGCACCCCTCTCCCGCGCGCGGGAGAGGGGCCGGGGGAGAGGGCCACTGCGCGCACGATCAAACGCACAACCCGCACACATTTAGCGTCCTGCCCAACACCGCTCCCCTCTCCCTAACCCTCTCCCCAAAGGGGCGAGGGGACTGGATTTGTGTATCGCCTGTTAGCAGCGGCGATCCACCACCAACCACCCTTCCTCTTCCCGCCACGCCACCGCCTGCAACCGCTCACCCAAACACGGCCCGTACACACACTCCCCCGTCGCCGGCAGAAACTGCGCGCCGTGGGCGTAGCACATGATCAGTTGGCCATCGGCCGACATGAATCGGTCCTTGCGGTATTCCAGGCGCACGTCGAGGTGTGGGCAGCTGTTGCGGTACATGCGAATTTCACCGTTGTGGCGCAACACGAAAACGCTGTCTTTGCCGCGTTGCTCAGGATCGAAACCCCGGGCGTGGCCTTCGGCAATTTCCTCGCTGCGGCACAGGGCGATTTCACCTGCAGCCACCGCTTAACCCTGCTTCGGTGGCGGACCACCCGGTGCCCATTTCTCTTTCGAGGTGAACAGGAACAGCTGCGAGTTATCAGCGGTCAGCGGCGCAACGCGCGCTTCCCAGGCGTCATCGTGCTTGTCCATGTCGGCGTCGTATTCAATGTGGCAACCCAGCGGGCTGTTGAAGTACCAGAACCAGTTGGAGCCAAACAAGTGACGGCCCGGGCCCCAGAAACTGGTCCAGCCCTTCTGCTCAAAACGTCGGCCGGCCAACAGCACTTCGGTGCCGCTGCCCATGTGGAAGGTGAAGTGCTCGCAGCCTTTCATGTGCGGCGGGGTCTGGATCATGAACAGGCAGTGGTGATCGTCCGAGCCTGCCGGGCGCATGAACGGGCCGGCGCCGACAAAGGTGTCGGTGGTTTTAAAGCCCAGGCGGTTGGCATAGAACGCCTCGCCTTTGGCGGCGTCCGGCACGAAATAGACCACGTGCGACAACGTGCGCGGCACGGCGGCCATGTCGAGGGTGATGCCCGGTTGGTTCAGCGGGCGCTGCGGCTCATGGCCGGGAGCGTTGCTGAGATCTGCCGGTGCGGTGAAGGGTTTGCGCACGGTGAGCTGGAAGCCGATGGCGAAACCGAGGTCATCCACGCTGTGCACCACGCCTTGCTCGTCGCGGGTTACCAGACGATCGCGGCCCAGTTCGTCTTCGATGGCATCGAGGTCGGCGGCGCTTGCGACGCCATAAATGGTTTCGCGAATCGACGGGGCCGGGCCGATAGCGGCTGGCAGGGTCGGGTCGTCGGCGCGGCGGATAATGACGGCGGTGCCGTCCAGCGCCTCGAAGCGCCCGCCGTTGGCGTCTACGCCCACAGGGTGCAGGCCGTAGTCACGCAGGCAATCGGTACAGGCTTGGATGTCATCGACACCAAAGATCAGGGCGTCAAGGCCAATGATGTTCATGGCTACCACTCCATTGAAATTATGATCCGGCGCGAGGAGAACGACGCCGGTGGTGGTGTCGGTCACGGCCGACTGCGGCGAACTGTGCCGTCGGCGTGGGCAGCTGACTAATCGCGAGTTGGGATGTGACCTATCGGCAATCGCGATACCAGCGCGCACACCCATAGCGCCTGGCGGATAGCCGAAAACGAGGTAGGAGAATTCGGAGGCAGGGTTGACGAAGCGATGCTTTGTCTCGAATGTATCGCGAAAATAAATACAAGAACGAGATTGACCGCCATGCGTTTCAACCACCTGGACCTCAACCTCCTGGTGGCGCTGGATGTACTGCTGGAAGAGCAGAACATCACCCGCGCCGCTGAACGTCTGCACATGACTCAGTCCGCCACCAGCGGCGTGCTGGGCCGCCTGCGTACCTATTTCGAAGACGACTTGCTGGTGCAAGTCGGCCGCCGAATGCAGCCCACGCCCTACGCGCTGGAGCTGACCAAACCGGTGCGCGAAGTGCTGCTGACCATTCAATCGTCGATCACCGCCAAGCCGGTGTTCGACCCCAGTACCAGCAAGCGCCACTTCCGCCTGGTGACCTCCGACTACCTGATCAGCGTGCTGTTTGCGCAGGTGATCGAACGCATCCACCAAGAAGCGCCGCACATCACATTTGAAATGATCGGCCCCAGCGACAACTCCGGCGAACTGCTGATTCGCGGCGAAGTCGACCTGATGATCGTGCCCGACCGCTACACCCTTGAAGGCCATCCTTCGCAATTGCTGTTCGAGGAAGAACACGTGTGCGTGGTGTGGAACGGCAACACCCAAGTGGGCGAGCAGCTGACCCTGGAGAAGTACATGGAAATGGGCCATGTCTCGGTGGGTTTCGGCCGCTCGCGGCACATGAGCATCGAGGAATGGTTTATCACCCAATACGGCTTTAACCGGCGCCTGGAAGTGATCACCAACGACTTCAACACCCTGCCGCAATTGGTGGTCGGCACGCAGCGCATCGCGACCATGCACCAGCGCTTGGCGCGTTTGTATGCTGCGCATTTGCCGCTACGGATTTTGCCACCGCCGGTGAAAATTCCGCTGATGCGTGAGGTGATGTTGTGGCACCGCAGCGTGGACGGCGACCCGATGCACCGGTGGCTGCGCGAACGTATCAGTGCGTTTATTCAGAGCGTGGATCAGGCTAAGGCGGCGTGATGAATACCTTTGCCGAGCTAGCGTGTACGGCTTGAAATACTGGATCCCGAATCGTCGGATCGCCGCGTGCGCGAGGATGACGGAGGTTTTGATCACGGGCTTGGTATAGAAACTCACGCGTAAGGCGCGAAACCAAAGCGTTCGGTGCGTTCGCGAGGGTGACAGTGGTTTTATTCAAGACACCCGTCATCCTCGCGCACGCGGGGATCCAGAATCTCGGATGTGTCGACTCTTATGGGTACGACGCAACAGCCTTAATCCAATGAATACCTTCGCCGACCCACCGTGTACGACTTGAAATACTGGATCCCGAATCGTCGGACCGCCGCGTGCGCGAGGATGACGGAGGTTTTATTCAAGACACTCGGCTGGGGCGCCATTCCGCTTCAGCCACTATGCCTTCGACCCAAATCCAACCCCACCCAGGTATCGCCCCACCCGATACCTCACATCCCCACTCACGATTGGCCAACTACCTCCCCGCTCCTTACCGTGCCCACTAGCACGGGCCTGCCTGGCCCGCCTCCGCCCTGGCACGAATAAGGACAACAACAACCATGTTCCGCTACTTCCCCACCAACTACGTCTGGAACCTCTCCGTCGACCTGGCTATTGAGATGGGCGCCCGCCTCGGCGAAATCGAGGAAATGTGCGCGCCGTTGCAGGAGGCCGCCAAGCAACCCGACGCCGCTGGCACCAAGGCCTTCCGCGAAACCTGGCAGAAGATGGCCGACAAACTCTGCGGCCTCGCCGAGGAAGATGAACAGCACGGCCGCTTGCTGTCGGCTGGCGAAAAGTACAACCGCGCCGCCACCTACTACCTCACCTGCGAACGCCTGCAAGCGCACGGCGCCGAAGGCCGCACAGCGCTGTATCAAACCTTTCTGCACACCTTCGCCCGAGGCATCGAGCTGTCGCAGGAGAACTGCGAGCGGGTCGAAATTCCATACGAAGGCGCTCACATTTCCGGCTTGCTGGTGCGTGCCGAAGGCGTGAGCGGCCCGCAGCCGATTCTGGTGCAGGTCAATGGCCTGGATTCCACAAAGGAAATGAAATACCGCGTCGGCCTGCCCGCCTGGCTGGCTAAACGCGGCATCGCCTCGTTGATCATCGACCAACCGGGCACCGGCGAAGCGCTGCGTTTGCACAACCTCACGGCGCGTTACGACAGCGAGCATTGGGCCAGCCGCGTGGTGGATTGGCTGGAAACCCGCAGCGAGTTCGATGCCAAGCGCATCGGGTTGGAAGGCGTCTCACTCGGCGGCTATTACTGCCCGCGCGCGGTGGCGTTTGAGCCGCGTTTTGCCTGCGGCGTGGTTTGGGGTGCCAACCACGATTGGCGCGATGTGCAGAAACGCCGTCTGGAAAAAGAAGGCAGCTTCCCGGTACCGCATTATTGGGCGCACGTGCGCTGGGTGTGGGGCGCGAAGGATCAGGACGACTTCATGGCCATCGCCGAAAACGTCCACTTGGACGGCGTGCTCGACCGCATCAAGGTGCCGTTCCTGGTGACCCACGGCGAAAAGGATTCACAGATTCCGCTGAAATGGGCGCACCGCACCTACGAGCAATTGGTGAACAGCCCGAAACGCGAGCTGAAAATTTTCACCGAGCGTGAAGGCGGTGTGCAGCATTCGAGTTTCGATAACAGCATCAACGCCGGTCATTACATCGCCGACTGGGTGGCCGAAACCCTAGGTGGACGTACCGCCTGATTGTTCCGCTGCCTACAAAAAAACGCCGGTGTGTCCGGCGTTTTTTTATGGGCGAAACAGGCGGGATCTTAAGAATCCTGGCGCAACCGTTCGATGATTTTGCGCGCACGGTTGGCGCCGACGTCGACGTGAATGTCGATCATCGACGGCGTACCGAAGCGGCACATGTTTTGGTACTGGGCTTCGATCACCACTTTGTCTTCTTCAAAGGTCAGCGCGGTTTGTTCGACGACCTTGGCTTTCACCGCTTCCTGGTCGGTTTGCGGGTTGGTGGCGATGGTCCAGAAGTAGTGGCTGGTGGTCTCCGTTTCCGGCGTTACGCCGTGAAAACCACGCATGTGGAAGCCGCCGCGCTCAGGGTTGTGCAGCGATTCGGTACCGGCATCGACGGCGCCGGTCCAGATGCGCAGGTGGCTGACGTGAAATTCAATCTCCTGCCAGCGGTCGACCTTGTCTTTGAACGGATACGCGGCCACATAGGTGGGCGGTGGCACCGAGCCCGGCATATAGCGGGTGACCCGCACGCTGTGTTCGTCGCTCTCGACATTCATATGCGCGTTCATGTGAATGCTGGCGTTGCCGCCGATGGTGCGCAGGTGCACGTAGCCGAGGTGGCTGAGGTCCATGAGGTTGTCGTGGATAAGTTGGTACGGCGCGTCGTAGTGGTACACGTCACCATCGAACAGATACAGGCCGCTGCTGTGCACCTCATACGCCGGCGGCTCGCAGGTGGGTTCGGTGTGCTCGGCGCTGCCAAACCAGATCCACACAATCTGGTCACGCTCACGCACGTGGTAAGCCGGCACCTTGGCCTTGCTGGGAATCTTTTCCTGCCCCGGCACTTCCACGCATTTGCCCGCCGCGTTGAATAGCAAGCCGTGGTAGCCACAGCGAATGCCCCGTTCGTCGAGCGTGCCGTGGGAGAGCGGCAACGCCCGGTGGCAGCAGCGGTCTTCCAGCGCCGCGACCTGGCCGTCGGCGGTGCGAAACAGCACCACCGGTTTGTTCAATAGCGTGCGGCCCACGGGTTTATCCGTCAGTTGCCAGGCCAAGGCGGCCACGTACCACTGGTTCAGTGGGAAGGTGGAAATGGCGGGGGCGGCGGCATCGTAGCCAAGCGATGTGGTTTCAGGCACGGTCATAGAAAGCTCCGGTATTCAGGCGATGGGGTTACAAATCCAGCACCAGTCGCGGCGATTTGGCGCGCGAGCATCACGGGGTGAATTGGTCGTTTTTGGCGTGTTCGGTTTCGCTCATAAACTGGTCGCGATGGTCGGGCGTGCCGCTGAGCACACGCGTTACGCAGGCGCCGCAGATGCCTTGTTCGCAGGAGGTTTCTATCTCGACGCCGGCCTCGTCGAGCACCTCGAACACGCTGCGTTGCGACGGAATCTGAAATACCCGCCCGGAGCGCGCGAGCTCGATTTCGAATGGCTGATCGCCGTGGTGATCCGTCGGCGCTGCACTAAAGAATTCGCGGTGCACGTGTGCCTCCGGCCAGCCTGCGGCGTGGGCGGCGCTGAGCACGGCGTCGATAAAGCCGGCGGGACCGCACACGTAAAGATGCCGGTCGGGTGCGGGGGCATTGAGCAGCGCGGCGGCGTCCAGGCGATCGCCGCGGCTGTCGTCGTGCAGCGTCACGTGCTGCGCCCACGGCGCATCGGCCAGCGCTGGCAAAAAGGCTCCACGCGCGGGTGAGCGGAAGCAGTAGTGCAGCGCAAAGTCGGCGCCCTGCGCGCTTAGCTCGTGGGCCATGGCCAGGATCGGTGTGATGCCGATTCCGCCTGCAATCAGCAAGTGGCAACGCGCTTCAGTGGCCAGCGCAAACAGGTTGCGCGGCTCACTGATGCGCAACGTGTGCCCCGCTTGCACATGCTCATGCATGGCCTGCGAACCCCCGCGCGACTGCGCATCGCGCAGCACGCCAATCACATAGCGATGACGCTCCCCGGGCGGATTGCACAACGAGTACTGGCGCACGACACCGGCCGGCGTGTGCACATCAATATGTGCACCGGCGCTAAAACCTGGCAGCGGCTCGCCATCGGCGGCGCACAGTTCAAAACTACAAATGCCGTCGGCCTCAATGACCTTGCGACGGACCAAAACGCTGAGCATAAAAACACCCTCCACATTGAAGTGGCTGCAAAAAAATACGGGGAAGGTTTAAGCGAAGGTTGGGCTTACGGCGCGCGAGCGGAGGCGCTTGATAGCGAGGCGAGAATCGGGCGGTTCATGGTGAGCGGCCTGTTATTTATTTTTGTGGGTTCGGCTGTCGCATATGATGCGAGCAGCACGCGCACGACGCGGCTGCCGAGTAGATTCCAATCATTTAGTTGCGGTGTCAACTAATTTGCCAGTGCCGTTTATCTGACCCAAGGGCCATCCCAACATGACCGAATCGTCCCCCCTGGACCTCAACCGCTACGTTCCCGCCTTGCTCACGTTTTTGGCGAACAAATTGGCCACGGGCGCCTCGATCAGCTACCGCAAACACTTCGGCATTGGTGTGGTGGAATGGCGCTTGATTGCACTGCTGGCTGTGGAAGACAACATCACCGCGAACCAGATGTGCCAGGCCATCGGTTTGGACAAGAGCGCGGTAAGCCGCTCGCTGCAAGCGTTGGAGGCAGCCGGCACGATCACCGGCCAGACCGACAGCAGCGACGCGCGCCGCTACACCGTCAGCCTTACCGAACAGGGCCGCGCCTTGCATGATCGCGTGTTGAAAGTGGCGCTGGAACGTGAGCGCCGTTTGTTAAGCGACTTCACCCCGGAAGAAGTCGACACCCTGGTGAATTTGCTCGGCCGTATGCAAGGCAAGGTTGCCTACGTGAACGAGTACGACCCGCCCTCCCCTTGAGCGCGCTACACGCCAAACGGATAGGTGTCGGTCTCGTGGCTGGCCTCGCCCGCAGGCGCGTCGAGCGGCGTGACTGGCGTGGTGGTTTCGAACCACAGATACGCGTCGTACTGTTCGCCCAGCACGCTTTCAAAATAGTGGCTCTGACGCTCGGTTTGTGGCCGGTAAATCACGCCAATGGCGCGCTGTAACAGCGTTTCGCTGAGTGCCTGGCGCAAGCCCTGGTTGTGCGCGCCGCGCCAGTCGGTGAGCGATTGCCCGACGCCGGCTTGCACGAACTGCTGCTCCCAACTGTCCGGCCGCGAAGGCAGCACGCGTTTGAAGCGCACGGGCGAGCCCCAATCGTCGGCGGCCGCCACTTCGCCCCGGTCAGTGCCCATGCCGATCAACACCGCATCGTCGCCCCAGGCCACACGACTGAGTTGCCCGAGGTTGAATTCCCCTTGCCAGCCCATGGCCGTGGCGGCGGCATCGCCGATGTGTGAGTTATGCGCCCACACCACCGCTTTGGCCTTCGGGCCTCGGTGTTTGAGCAGCTGCTTGAGGGTGTCGAACATGTGGTTGTCGCGCAGGTTCCACGACAGCGCCGAGCCTCGGTACATCAAGCGGTAATACTGTTCGGCCGCGCGCACCACGCGGGCGTTCTGCGCGGCGTTGAACATCGCCTCGCTGCCCTCAAGGCTTTCCAGGCGCGCCCACAGCAGCTCATGCAGTTGCTCGAGCACGGCCTGCTCGCAGGAGTCGCGACCGCCCCACTCCACCCGTTCGCCATAGGTGGCGGGGTTGTCTTGCCACGGGGTCAGGCATTCGTAGCGCTTGCGCGCTTCGGCCGCGCGGACGGGGTCGTTGGCGTCGAGGTAGCTGAGCACCGACTCGATAGACGAGCGCAAGCTGTACAAATCCAGCCCGCGAAATTCAACCCGTTGGGCGGCCGCCAGCGGTTGGTTGTGGCGATGCAGCCAGTGCACAAACTCCAACACCTCGCGGTTGCGCCACATCCACGTTGGGAAGCGTCCGAACAGCGGTTCGCTGTGTGCGGTTTGCGGAAAATGACGCACATGGGCATCGATGCGCGCGGCGTCGGGCCAGTCGCCTTCGATAGCCACAATGTTGAAACCGTGGTGCTCGATCAGGTGCCGGGTGATTGCCGCGCGCGCCCGATAAAACTCGGCGGTGCCGTGGCTGGCTTCGCCGACTAGCACCACCTTGGCGTCTGCGTAACGGCTGAACAGCGCGCCAAACGCCGCGTCATCCACAGCAGGCAACGACTCGGCATTGGCGCGCAGCAGCGCGGGTAAGTCCCTCAGGTCTGGTTCGCGCTTTTTCAGCCCCATGGCGCTGCACCTAGCCTTTGCTGTGTTCGGGCGAGCTCGGTCCGCCGCCCATGCCGCGCGGGCCGGCGATGGCCCAGTAGAGCAGGCCCAGTACGGGGAAGATGGCGATGGCTAAGGCCCACAGTGACTTAGTGGAAACGCTCTTGCTGCTACGGAACACGCTGATGATGGCCCAGATATCAAGAACCACCAGAATGGCGCACAGGCCTATCCAGATGTAGGCGTTTAACTCGGGCATGACGGTTTCCTCCGGCATTGACTGTCTTAATTTCGGCCACGGCAAACGCCGTCAGGTTCAGCCATTTTTTCCATGTTGCGCATTGTGTTTACGGTCGCGCTTACGAAAGCAGTTGCTTGGCGCTTTGCTTGATGACGCTCCAGGCTTTGGGGTCGTTGCTCAGCAAAGCGCCGCCCAGGGCCTTGGCTTTTTCGAAGCTGATATGCGGCGGCAACGGCGGCACGCTGGGGTCTGTGACCACTTCCAACAGCACCGGCCGCGTGGCCGTTAGCGCGCGTTTCCAGGCGTCGGCCAATTGCTCCGGCGCGTCCACGCGAATGCCTTCAAAGCCCAACAGCTCGGCATAGCGGGCGTACGGAAACTCCATCACGTGTTGCGCCGGACTGAACTCCGGGTCGCCGGCTTTGGTGCGCTGCTCCCAGGTCACTTGGTTGAGGTCGTGGTTGTTGAGCACCAACACGATAAACGTCGGCGTCTGCCAGCGTTGCCAGTACTGCTGCACCGTGAGCAGTTCGCTGTTGCCGTTCATTTGCATGGCGCCATCACCCACCATGGCGATGACGGGCCGCTGCGGGTGCGCCAGTTTTGCGGCGATGGCATAGGGCACGCCGCTGCCCATGGAGGCCAACTTGCCGGACAACGAGGCGAGCATGCTCGGCTGCAGCTGCACGTCGCGCGCGTACCAGTTGGTGTGCGATCCGCTGTCGCCGCACAAGATGGCATCCGCCGGCAATTGCGCGCTCAGCTCGGTAAACACGCGCTGCGGATTGACCGGCTCGGCGCTTTTCATTGCGCGGCTGTGCAGTTCTTCGCGGCTGCGCTGCACCTGTTTTTCAATGCCCTGGCGCCAGGCTTTGCTGCGTTTGGGTTTAAGCAAGGGAAGCAGGCGCTGCAGCGTTTCCTTGGCATCGCCGAGCAACGGTTGGTCGATGGGATAACGCATGCTGATGTTGCGGGCGAACAGGTCGATTTGCACCGCCTTGGCCTGGCCGGGTTTCGGTAAGAATTCGGCATAGGGAAACGTAGTGCCGATCATCAACAGCGTGTCGCAACGGCGCATCAACTCATCGCTGGCGCGGGTGCCGAGCAAACCGATGGAGCCGGTGACATACGGCAAGTCGTCGCTGAGCACCGCCTTGCCCAGCAGCGCCTTGGCTACGCCGGCGCCCAACGCGTTGGCCACCGTTTCCACTTCCAGGTGCGCACCGATGGCGCCCGCGCCGACCAGAATCGCCACGCGCCGGCCGGCGTTGAGCAGTTCAGCGGCGGCGGTTAAATCATCGTCACGGGCGTAAGGGCGCGGTGGAATAAAGCCGAAGCCCGATTGCACCACGCCGTGTTTTTGCGGCGGTGTGGCCACGGCTTTCATCTGTTGAACGTCGTTGGGCACGATCACGGTGGTCACCTGCCGCTCGGCCACGGCAATGCGCAGCGCGCGGTCAAGCACATGGCTAAGCTGCACCGGACTGGCAACCGTTTCCACATAAGCACTGACGTCTTTGAACAGCGTGTGCAGGTCGACTTCCTGCTGGTAGTCGCTGCCCAGAGAGGTTTGCGCCTGCTGGCCGACGATGGCGAGCACCGGCTGGTGGTCGAGTTTGGCGTCGTACAGGCCGTTCAACAAATGGATCGCGCCCGGCCCCGAGGTGGCCATGCACACGCCGATTTCGCCGGTGAACTTGGCATGGGCGCAGGCCATAAACGCCGCCATTTCCTCGTGGCGCACGCGGATGTAATCGAACTGTTCAGCATGGCGCCCCATCGCGCCCATGATGCCGTTGATGCCGTCACCGGGGTAACCGAAGATGCGTTTAACCCCCCACTGACTGAGGCGTTCGAGAAGGAAATCGGCGACGGTATCGCTCATGGCAAGGGCTCCGTTGTTTACCAGGACAGGTAAGGACGACTGCCCCGCTGCACCGGAGGTTCCGCCGAATCGATAGGCGCCCACCGGGCGGCTGGTGGCGCACTGATTGCGAGACGATATTTACCCGAACACGGCCGCCTAGCCTCTTTTGGTATCACCGTAATATCTCTTACATATCAATCGCTTAGCGTTGAAAAAAATCCTGAACCAAGCCTGATTTGCACCGGCCCTATTTTCTGTGGCGGGCAATTTCGCCGGTCACCAAATTGTTTAGGAGACAGATCATGACTACTAGCAATAAGAACCCAGGCAACTTCGCTAACGACCGTCAAAAAGCTTCGGAAGCCGGCAAAAAAGGCGGCCAAGCCAGCGGCGGCAACTTCGCCAACGACCGTCAAAAAGCCTCTGAAGCCGGCCGTAAAGGTGGTCAGAACAGCCACGGCGGCGGCCGCGGGTAAGTGAAAACGAGCCCATGCAAACGAGGGTCTGCGCTGTCAGACCCTCACCCCTACTTAGCCTGACGAGCAGCCCTTCCCTCGTCGGAACAGTGCAACTTTCCCGCCCCATTCTGGCTCAACGGCTAAGACGACCTGCAGCTAACGAGGCGAGCCGATGACCGAACATATCGTTCACTTTCACTGCCAAATCGATCAAGGCACCACCGAGCATTTTCGCGATTGCTGCCTGGAAGCCATGGAACAGGGCGCGACGTCCCTGCTGCTGAATCTGTCCACCACGGGCGGCAGTACCAACTTCGGTTTCAGCCTGTACACCTTTTTAAAATCGCTGCCGATTCCGGTCATGGCCATAAACGCCGGCAACATCGAGTCCATGGGCATCATCATGTACCTGGCGGCTCAGCACCGCATTACGGCGCCCCATTCGCGGTTTCTGATCCACCCCATGAATTGGTATTTCAACCAGAGCTCGGTCGATCACCAGCGTCTGCGCGAATACCTATCCAGCCTCGATAACGACCTGGCGCGTTACGTAAAAATCTTCGAGGTGGAAACCGCCAGCGCCGCCACCAAGCTGGACATTTTCAAAAGCCTTTCGGCCGAAGAGAAAGTGATCGCCGCCCATGAATCGCTGGCCTATGGCCTGGCCCACGAGATGAAGCAAACCGTGTTTGGCGACGACGTTAAACACTGGAAAGTGCGCGGTGGGCAAGGATGAACGCGGCGCGCCTGCACTCCGTCGGTGAGGCTGAATTGTGCCGCGCTTGTTCGAGTCAGCCCCTTACACCCTGACCTTAAATGTGGAGGCTGACCCTATGCATACCCGTTCATTGAAACTCGCCACGGTGGTAATCACTGGCGCATCCAGCGGCATTGGCCGCGCCGCTGCCCAGGCGTTCGCCCGTGAAGGCGCGCGCCTGGTATTGGCAGCGCGCGACGCCGAGGCGCTGGAGCAGGTGGTGGAAGAATGCAAAGCCGTGGGCGCCCAGCCCATCGCCGTGCCCACGGATGTCACCCAGAACGCCGACATGGAAAACCTGGCCAGCAGCGCGGCGGTGTTTGGCGAAGGCCGCATCGATGTGTGGATCAACAACGCCGGCGTCGGTGCTGTCGGCGGGTTCGATGACACGCCGCTGGCGGCCCATGAACAGATCGTGCAGACCGACCTGCTGGGCTACCTGCGTGGCGCCTATGTGGTGCTGCCGTACTTCAAGAAGCAGCACGCCGGCGTGTTGATCAACACCTTGTCGGTCGGCAGTTGGGTGGCGCAGCCCTACGCCGCCGCGTATTCGGCGAGCAAATACGGCTTACGTGGGTTGACCGAAGCCCTGCGCGGCGAGCTGACGCAATGGGCCGACATCCACATTTGCGATGTGTATCCCGCCGTCATCGACACCCCAGGCTTTCGCGACGGCGGCAACTTCTCCGGCAGCGCCCTGAAGCCACCGCCACCCGTTTACGACCCGCGCCTGGTGGCCGAAGCGATGGTGAAACTGGCGCTCAACCCAAAGCCCAGCAAAACCGTTGGCGCTACCGCGTTTGCGCTGCGCCTGGGGCATTTTCTGCTGCCGGGGTTTGCCCAACTGTCCGGCTTGCTGACCGGCCTGGCATTAAAGCGCGGGCGGCGCAGCGCCACCTCGTCCGGCAACCTGTTCGGCACCCCCAGCGGCGAGCGCCGCATCGACGGCGGCTGGCGCTCGGCGGGGCTTGGCCATGAAAAGCTGCTGTACTCGGCGGCGGCCGTGGTTATTGGGTCCGGGCTGTTGTGGTGCCTGGCTAAACGTAGCAATCGATAACGTGCCACATGAGGAGAACGACCATGAATGCAGGTAACGACAATGCGCCCATTGCCGATGAAATCAACGACCCGGGGAACGAAGATCCGGGCTCGGTTTGGCCGGTTCAGCAAGAACAAACACCCAAGCCGCAAATTGATGAGGCTGAGGAGGTTTATGAGCAGGATGATGCGGAGTAGAGGGTTGGGCTTTGCGGGTGGCCCGGCGTGCGCCGCCCTTCCGATTTTTATGTGCTGAAGGATTCTGGATCCCGAATCTCATGGCAAGCGCAAATGAGGGGCCAACGCAGCCGTGATGACCGGAAACGTCGGGCTTCGTTGCGCTCAACCCAACCTACGACTCCTCTAAAATCTCTATGTTCTGAACGATCCTGGATCCCGAATCGTCGGACCGCCGCCTTCGCGAGGATGACGGTGGTGGGGCTGGGAATTTGATGGTTATTACATGACCCAATAAAACACCGGCCATCCACGCCCCGCCTCGCTCACGGCGAAATCGGATCACTCGCCGGAAACGTCTCTTCCAGCGCGTTATCCAAATCCCCTTCATTCACGTCGCGGTCGTCCTCCTTGGAGCTGCTTTCACAGTGGCAATCCGCCGACGGGCATTTCTCGCCGTGTTGGTGATGGGTCGCGCACGCTTCGCTGCAGTACAGCTCGCCGTCGTGGTTGTACACGGTGCCTTCGCTGACTTCGCACACGCAGCCTGGACAGCCACATTGGTTGGGTTTCATAGCCACCTCCACATCAGTTATCGAACAGCCCGACGCCGCGGTTTTGCGCGTCGGGTGTGTCTTTTAACTGACCGTGGGACGCCGCTGTTCAACCCATGTCGGCGACCAATGGTTTCACCCTTTCAGCGCGCCCAATTCAAGCGCCGTGCGTTGCAGGGTTTCCAGTGACACCGGCTTGCTCACATGGGCGTTGAAGCCCGCTTGGTAGGCTTGTTCCACATCGGTGACGGCGCCGAATCCGGTCAGGGCAATGGCCGGTGTTTTCTCCCAGCCGCTGAGTTGCCGGATGCGCCGCATCAGTTCGTGACCGTCCATGCCAGGCATGCTGATGTCCGAGAGAATCAGGTCGTACTGATTGCCCTCCAACAGCGCCAACGCGCCATTGCCATCGCCGGCCGTATCGACCAGCGCGCCTTCGAGTTCGAGCAGCGCTTGCATCACTTCGCGGATGTCATCCGAGTCATCCACCAGCAACACCCGCACGCCGGTGAACTGGCCCTCGGCCGGCTGTTCGGAGAAGTCCAGGTCGGTAAGGCTCTGATACAACGGCAGCCACACGGTGAAGGTTGAGCCCTGCCCTAGCCCCGGTGATTGCGCTTCGATACGCCCGCCCTGGGCTTCGATCAGTTCGCGCACCAACGCCAGGCCGATGCCCAGGCCGGGTTTACGCGGGGCTCGGTGGGCTTCAGGGGCCTGACCGAACAGGTCGAAAATTTTCGGCAATGATTCAGCCGCTATGCCTTGGCCATCGTCGTGCACCGTCACTTTCAGGAAATCATCTTCCTGGCTAAGACCCACACGGATGGCGCCGCCGTCGGGGGTGAATTTCACGGCGTTGTTGAGCAGGTTCCAGAGAATCTGTTCCACGCGCACCGGGTCGGCTTCGGCCACCAGCGGATCGCATCCGGCCGGCGGCACGTCCACTTCGATGCTGATGTCTTTTTCCCAGGTTTCCGCGCTCAACACGCTGGTGATTTCTTCCAGTATGTTCTGCACGATCACCGGGCCCACGTTGAGCTTGAGCTTGCCGGTGTTGATGCGCGACAGATCGAGCAAGTCGTCGATGATGCGTGCCTGGCTGGACACGGCGTTGAGGATGGTCTCCACCGCCCGCGCCGCCACGGCCTGGGATTTCACCACCGACAATCGCGCCACCAATTCAGCGTTGAGCTGAATCAGGTTGAGCGGATGCTTGAGCTCGTGGGACATCATGGCGAAGAACTCGTCGCGCATCCGAATGTTGCGCTGGTTCTGTTCCAGCCGGTTCTCCTGCTCGGCTTCCACGCGTTTTTTGCCGGTGATGTCGCGGCCGATCATGGCGTAGCCGTTCGGGCCGCCGTTGGGCAAGGCGGTGACCACGCTATTGCAGAAAAAACGGCTGCCGTCGCGGCGCGCGTGCCAGCAGTCGTCTTCCACTCGGCCGGTTTGGGCGGCGCCTTGCAGCTGCCGATTGATCATCTGCGTGCGTTGTTCTTCGTCGCCGTAAATCAGGTCGGCGTGCTTGCCGATCACGGTCTCTTCGCTGTAGCCATAGGCTTGCTCGGCGCCTTTGTTCCAGCCGGTGATGCAGCCCTGATGGTCGAGCGTGATGATGATGTAGTCCTGCGTGCTCTCGGCCACCAGGCGCAAGCGCTCCTCGCTTTGCCGTGCCTTTTCCTCGGCTGCGCGCCGTTGGGTGATGTCGATAAAGGTCAGCACCGCGCCGTCGATCAGGTTGTCGGTGGTGCGGTACGGCAGAATCCGCGCGATGTACCAACGGCCATTAACGCCGGCCACTTCGCGTTCCATGGAGCGCAGCGATTCAAAGGTTTTGCTGGCATCAATGGCCATGTCCGGGTAGTCGAGACGGTGAGTGATGTCCAGCAGCGAACGGCCATGGTCGGTGGCGATGATGTTGAAAATTTCGGTGGCACGCGGGGTGAAGGATTTGATTCGCATCTGGTGGTCAACGAACACCGTGGCGATGTCCGTCGAGGCGATCAGGTTTTGCAGGTCGTCGTTGATCTTGCCGGTTTCTTCTACCTTGGTTTTCAGCTCCAGGTTAACGGTGATCAGCTCTTCGTTGATCGACTGCAACTCTTCCTTGCTGGTCTCCAGCTCTTCGGTGGTCGAGCGCAATTCTTCGTTAATGGCCTGCAACTCTTCGTTGGAGGCTTTGAGCTCTTCAGTCGAGGTTTCCGATTGTTCGATGGTGCTTTGCAACTGCTCTTTGGTGCGTTGCAGTTCGCGTTCTAACTGGGCCAGCACGTTGTCTTTGGCATCGGCATGGGCGGGCTTGGGGTCTTCGCTCATGGTTTCTTCGACTTCGTCGAATATCACCAGGGCAAAGTCGGTATCCAGGTCGCGGAACGGGCGCACCACCATGTTGATAAACGTGCTGACGCCTTCGCGCTCATGCTTGACCCGCCGTGCTTCCACGCTCTTGCGCGACTGGAAAGCCTGAAACAACGCCGTACGCAATTCCAGGCGCAACGAGGGATGAATCAACGACAACAGGCTGAGGGACGGCTCGCCGCCGGCGTGGCGCAGGTAGCGGCCGACCTGCTCGGACATGTGCACGATCTGCGAGTCGTGATTGACGATCACACTCGGCGGCGCGTACTGCTCCAAAACCCGCCGATGCACTTCGGCAAACGAGATTCGCGCGCTTTGCGCAATTTTCCTGCTCGGTTCCACCGTGACGCCGGGGTAAACGTTAACGGCCAATTGCGCGCTGGAGCGACTGGCGGTTGTCACCGCCTTGGTTCGGAAAATACGGTTCTTCTTATCCACGGCCACGAAGAGATCGCCACAGGCATCCGCCGACTCGGAGCTGCCCAGCATCAGGTAGCCACCGGGCATCAAGGCAAAGTGGAACATGCGCAGAATTTCAGCCTGCACGTCGCGGTCGAGGTAGATCAGCAAGTTGCGGCAGGAAATCAGGTGCACTTTGGAAAACGGCGGATCGCGTAGCAAGTTGTGCATGGCGAACAACACCCGCTCACGGATTTCCTTTTTCACTCGGTAGCGCGACTGCTCTTTGCTGAAGTACTGCCGCAGGCGCTGCGGCGGGATGTCCGGAATGATCGCCTCGGGGTACAGCCCCCCTCGGCCGATGGCGATTGAGCGCTCGTCGATGTCGGTGGCGAACACCTGGAACTTACGACCGCTTTCGCTTTGTTGCGCGTGGTCGGCCAGCAGCATGGCCATGGAATAGGCTTCTTCGCCGGAGGAGCAGCCGGCCGACCAGACCCGCACCTGGGTTTCTTCGTCGGTCGGCATTTCGAACAGGCGCGGAATCACATCGCGCTCAAGCGCTTCGAAGGCGTCGCGGTCACGGAAGAAGTTGGTCACGCCAATCAGCATGTCGCCCAACAACTGGCTGGTTTCAGCGGGCGTGCTTTGCAGGTAAGCGCGGTAGGCCGGCAGGTCGCGCAGCTGGTTGACCTGCATGCGCCGCTCGATGCGGCGTATCACGGTGGCGCGTTTGTAGTGTTTGAAATCGTGGCCCGTACGGGTGCGCAAAATGCCGAGAATTTCTCGAAACGCCGTTTCGGCGGCGCTGGCCTCTTCCTCGTCCAGTTCCTGGCGTACCGATGCCTGCAACTGCACATCCGAGGTTAGCTGGATGCTGCGCATGGTCTCCCATAACTCGAGGATTTTTTGCGGCAGGTCGGCAACCGGCAGCACGAAGTCCACCTGGCCGGTGGCGATGGCCGCACGCGGCATGCTGTCGTATTCAGCGTCGTCGGGGCTCTGACACAAGGTCACCCCGCCCTGCTCCTTCACGCGGCACATGCCGGCGGCGCCATCGCTGCCGCTGCCGCTGAGAATCAGCGAAATGGCGCGCTCGCTATGGGCGTCGGCCAGGGTGCGCAAGAACACGTCGATAGCAATATGGCGCGGCTGGTCGTTGGCCAGCGGCGTAACGCGCAGATAACCATCGTTCATGGTCAGTTGCTGGGCGGGGGAAATCAGATAGATGCAGTTCGGCTCGATGGGCACCGGCTGGGTGATCTGGCGAACCTTCATCTTGGTGACTTTCTGCAGAATGCGGTCGGCGGTGCTCTCGTGTTTCGGCGAGAGGTGCATCACCACCACGAACGCCAGCCCGGTGTTATTGGGCAGGTTCTCGAACAGCTTCAACAGCGCTTGCAACCCACCCGCCGAAGCGCCGATGCCCACCACGGGAAAGCGCAGGTGACTGGGTTGAATAGTCGACGCCTCTTTGGCGCTCTTGCTAGAGCCGGTAGCCTTGCTCATACGTTCTCCGTGGGCCACCCGCTGGAGTGCAGTTCACTCATCGCGCAGCTAAAAAATACAAAGCGTCGCTGACCAACAGACGGTTGCCGAACTGCGAACGCGTAACCGACATTTTGCCAAGCGCACAGAATATAAACGTGAAATCGACGGAAAAGGCTTAGCCAGCCGCCCCAAAAAAAGTGGCCGGTATTGAAGCAGAATCCAGGGGGCGATTCAAAAGCCGTTGAAGGCGGCGCTGGCAGTTAGCCAGCTGAGCGGCGAGGGTCCGAACTTCGCGGGTACGTGCGCTCTTCTTCCAGCGTGCCGTCTTCGCGATGAATCTTCACCGAGGCGGCCGTGGCCTTGTTGTCCAGCAGCTCGGCGGTCTTGTGCAAGATGCTGGCTTTGGTTTCGGCGGTGGTGATGGTGGTTTCGGTTTTTTCTTGCTTGAGCGCCCAGCCATTCAAAATGGGGACGATGTGATAGTTGTTCATCGCTGTATTCCTGTCGCGCCCCAGCGCTATCCGGCTGGGTGAAAGGGGTTGCCGTTTGCCCGGCTCGCGGGGCAAGACCAAACGGCGCGTAAAGCGAGTGCGAGGGTGGCTCTGTTAGGCCTGATTCGCTGACCGCTAGCGGCGGAACCTGTTGCTGCATTTGACCGATCGTTCTATTCGGAGCGCGGCATTTTCATATCAGTTCAGCATTTTTTTTGCTCGACCGAAGCGCGTAACCAAGCGAAACGCCTGGAATTTCCTCTCGTTGTCCCCGTCTGTTGCTGAAACAAAATTCCCGCTCCGGTTGCCCTAGCTTGTAACGGCCTGCACACACACAACAACGGCCGAGCACACGCAGGAGAAAACGCCTATGGAACTCGCCCAACAAGTCGTCGACTTTCTTCAATCCCACAACCGCACGCTGGCCACCGCCGAGTCGTGCACAGGCGGACGCGTCGCCGCCCTGCTCACCGAAGCACCCGGCTGTGGCAGCTGTTTGAATTGTGGTTACGTGGTGTATTCGCCCGAGGCCAAGAAACGCCTGCTCGGTGTGCGCCAGATGACCATCGACACCTTTGGCCTGACCAGCGAGGAAATTACCGTGGAAATGGCGCGCGGCGCCCTGCAGGTGAGCAGCGCCGACACGGCGGTGGCCACCACCGGAGTCTCCGGGGAGCAAGCCATGGACGGCGTATTGCCCGGTACCGTGTGGTTCGCCTGGGCGTACAAGGTGGGCAATGACGTTCATGTGGCGACCCACAAAGAGCGTTTCTTCGGTGACCGCCAAGAGGTTCAGCTCAACAGCGCGCGGTTCGCCCTGGAAGGCGTGATGCGCCATCTGCCGAAATAAACGTGGGCAGCCCTGGGCCGAGTCGCTCAGGGCTGTTTGTAGTGCGCTGGGGTTTCGCCTTTCTCATGGGTTCGGGTGATTTTGCTCACCTCGATATCGGTGATATTCATGGGCGACTCGCCCTGATGCTTGGCCTCCAACTCCGATCGTGCCTGGGCCACCGACAGGGTGTCAGCGCTTGAATGCAGCTCTTCATGCATCGGTTGGTTATTCAGCACGTAGCTGACCAGAAAAAGATGCTTACTCATGACTGCCTCCCGTGCAGTGTCAGGGCGTTCTCAGCCCATGTTCCGATTCACACCGGTATCGTTGCTTTGCGCCTCAGGAATCAGCGCGTCGCGCAACTCCAATACCAACCGGGATAAGGCCCGGCTGCTGTTCAATTCCGCCAGCGGCACGCCAGTGATGGACACCGTGCGGTGTGGCGGATCGGCAGCGGTCAGGTGCAGGTCCAGCGAGGTGCCGTCGCGGCTGGTGCAACGGCAGCGATGCGGCAACACGCCCTGCTCGATAATTTGGCTGACTTCTAAAATGGATAACGGTTGACCGGCCATGTGGACGCTCCCGTCTGCGATGCGAGCGATAAAAAAAGGGCCTGGAAACCAGACCCCTTTTCCGCGTGGCGTAGCTAATTAGCTGCGTCCACCGCCGTGGCTGTTCTGGCCACCTTTCTTGCCCGCTTCGGACGCCTTCTCACGGTCATTGGCAAAGTTGCCGCCGCTGTTGTGGCCGCCTTTTTTGCCTGCTTCAGACGCCTTTTCTCGGTCGTTGGCGAAGTTGCCCGGATTGTTGTTGCCTGAGTTGTTGGTAGTCATTTCTTCCTCCAAACATACGGTCAGTTGGTAGAGGCTGTATTGCCTCCACAGAGTATCTGTCCCGCTCACCGCGAAGATGGTTCAGAGGTTTTTTACTTTTTTAACCCATTGATAAATAAGCGATATTACGCCGATGGCGGGCAGATATCAGAGCCAGGAAAAAGTGATTGTAGAGCGACAGTTGATTGCCAGCGGCGGCCATTGCCTGCACCGCCACGGGCAAGATTGAGGTGCATAAACGCGGCTGGCGTTTACGCAAATACGGGGCGAAAGAAACTTCGTTCGTAGCTCAAGATGCACTGAGTGTCTTGGGCGTATTGAAACGCCGCCAAACACTGCGGGTCTTTCATCGAGGCTTCGCGGTATTGCTCATACGTGGCCAGGCTTGGAAAGGTGAACAGTGCCAAGGCGATGTTGTTGGCGCCCTCGGACGGTAAAAAGTAGCCGTGATGCTGGCCGCCGAAACGCTCGACCAGGGGAATCCACAACTTACCGTACTGTTCGAATTCCTTGAGCTTGTTCGGATCGAGCACGTAGCGCAGGTAGCAGGTGACCATGTCGGTTATCTCTCTGGGTTATTTAACCGGGAAATCCTTGCCCCACAGGCGCACTGCTTTTGGACCTTCTACCGGGCCTTGGAAAATAAACGCCTGGCGCACGCCGATTTTGGCCGGAACGGTCACTTCTTCCGGGTTAGCCGAATCGGGGGCCAGGTTGCTGGCGTAGTCCTCACCGTCGATGGCGAGCAGCGCACCGTTGTCCCACAGGTTGATCAGGCGTACGGGCTTGTCGGTGAGGTTCTTGAAACCGAACAACGCTTCGAGATTGCCTTCCACGGCGCTGACTTTCAGCAGCTTGACCTCGACCTTGCCGTCGAGCTGGTCGCTTTGCGAGATGATAAAAGCGCCATCCGCGCCTTGCGCTGATTCGCGCCCTTCGGTCACACCTTCAGAGGCGCCGCCGAGCAAATTCTTGCCGGCAGAGATGGCAGACGACACCGCCGCTTTGGCCGATTCCTTGAGCGTGCTGCTGTCTTGCGCGGGCTCTTCGGCGCAGGCGATACCGGCGCTCAATAGCGCGGCCAGTGCCAGGCTGATTCCTGATGATTTGCCCATGGGTGTTGCTCCTTGTCTGATGCGGCTCGGGGCGGCTGTTTTAGCACAGCCGCCCGCGGAAAGCAGCCGACCCACCCTGGGCTTAGGCAATCACCTTGGCGGCGCGCAACGAGGCGATCTGGTCGGCGTCGTAGCCCAACTGCGTCAGCACCTCGGCCGTGTGAGCGCCCATCGCCGCACCGACATGACGCGGCGCCGGCAAGCCGCCGGAGAATTTGATCGGGCAGGCAATTTGCCGCTGCGCCGACTTGCCCTCGCGGGGCACCTCCACCACCAGCTCGCGCGCTTGCAATTGCGGATGATCCACCGCCTCGGCCAAGCTCAGCATCGGCTCGACGCAGGCGTCCAGGGCGGCGAAGCGCTCGCACCACTCGGCAAAATCGCGCTGTTCGAACTCATGCTGAATCTGCGCCTTCAACGCACGCTGCTGCTCGGGCTTGGGCGACAGCCCATGTGCCGCCAATTCCGGCCGGCCAATCGCGGCGCACAGCTGCTGCATGAATTGCGGTTCCAGACTGCCGACCGAAAACCAACGCCCGTCGCGGGTGCGGTAATAGTCGTAGAAACTGCCGCCATTGAGCGCCTGACTCTCCATCGTCGGCGCCTCGCCGCAGGCCAGATAACCGGCGCCGGCCATGGCGTGCAGGCTGAAGATGCAGTCGGTCATGCTGATGTCGACGTGCTGCCCTTCTCCGCTGTGCTGGCGCTGAATCACCGCAGCCAGCAAGCCCATCACCCCGTGCAACGAGCCGCCAGCAATATCCGCCGCTTGAATGCCCAGCGGCAGCGGCCCGCTGTTCAACCGCCCGGTCTGGTCGGCGATGCCGGACAACGCCAGGTAATTGATGTCATGGCCAGCGCGGTCTTTGTACGGGCCGGTCTGGCCGTAGCCGGTAATCGAGACATAAATCAGCTTGGGATTGATCGCCTTCAGCGCCTCGTAGCCCACGCCCAGTTTGTCCATCACGCCGGGGCGAAATTGTTCGAGCACAATGTCGTACTCACGCACCAGTTGCTTCACCACCTCCACCGCTGCCGCCTGTTTCAGGTCCAGGGCGATGCCGCGTTTGTTGCGGTTCAGGTAGGCATGGCTGGCGGACACGCCACCGTCATGGGGCGGCAATACGCGCACCAGGTCCATGCGCGTCGGCGATTCCACACGCAGCACATCGGCGCCCATGTCGGCGAGCAACAACGAGGCAAATGGGCCTGGCAGCAAGGTGGAGAAATCCAGCACTTTCAATGACGACAGTGGGCCTTTCATTGGGGCTCCTTTTTTCTAATGTCCGGTGGCGTCAAAGCTTGAACACGCGCCGAGCGTTGCCGTGCAGAAACTTGGCCAATGCATCGTCGCCAAGGCCCAACTCATGCACCTGGCTCATGCATTTTTCCAACGACAGTTGGGGAAAGTTGCTGCCAAACAGCACCTTGTCTTGGCCGTACGTGCGCATGTACTGCAACAATTGCGGCGGGTAATAACGCGGCAAGTAGGCGGAAGTGTCGATGTAAACGTTGTCGTGTTTCCACGCCAGACCAACCATTTCATCGGTCCAAGGGTGACCTATATGGCCGGCGACAATGCGCAACTCGGGAAAGTCGAGCGCGACTTCATCAAGGTAAGGCACAGGGCGCCCGGTTTCCGATGGCATCAGGGGCCCGGTGTGGCCAACCTGGGTGCAGAATGGAATATCCAGCTCGATACATTTCACGTAAAGCGGATAGTAAAGCCGGTGGTTCGGCGGTAATTTCCACAACCAGGGCACGATGCGCAGCGCCTTGCAGCCCAATTCGGTTACGGCCCGTTCCAGCTCCTGAACGGCAGCCATCGGCTTACTCAAATCGACGGTCGCCACGCCAACGAAGCGCTCGGGATAGGCCCGCGTAAACGCCGCCACTTCGTCGTTTGTACACAGCCAGCGCTCGGGCCGGCACCAGGCGGCGAGCATTAACTTTTCGACCCCACCCTGATCCATCAAGGCCACGGTTTGCTCGGGCGTCAGCGCGCGGTCTAGCAACTGCGCCGAGCCCGACTTCTCGAACAGCCGGGCCACCTCCGGCAGTTCCTGATGAGTGCGGCCAGTGGCAACCTGCGCCCAGGCGTCAATTGCGTTCATAGCCAATGCCTCCTTACTCACAACTTCATGCCACGGCTGATGATCTCTTTCATGATTTCCGAGGTGCCGGCGAATATCCGTTGAATGCGGGCGTTCGCGTACATCTTGCAGATCGGGTATTCCCACATGTAGCCCCAGCCGCCGTGCAGTTGTACGCCTTCATCGACCACCTTGCCGAGCAATTCGGTGGTGAACAGTTTGGCTTCGGCGGCGACTTCCGGGGTGAGTTTTTTCTGGTTGTGGTCCATCACGCAGCGGTCGACGAACACCTGGGCGACGTCCACCTGGGTGCGCATTTCGGCGAGTTTGAAGCGGGTGTTTTGGAAGTGCGAAATCGGCCGGTCGAAGGCTTTACGTTCTTTGACGTAATCGATGGTCACTTGCAGCGCCGCTTCTGCTCCGCCGACGGCGCCACAGGCGTTGGTCAGGCGTTCCTGGGCGAGCATGTTCATCAGATAGAAGAAGCCGCCTTTAGCATCGCCGAGCAGGTTTTCTTTCGGCACTTTGACGTTGTTGAAAAACAGTTCGGCGGTGTCCTGGCTTTTCATGCCGAGCTTTTTCAGGTTGCGCCCGCGCTCGAAGCCTTCCATGCCGCGCTCGACCAAGAACAGGCCCATGGCGTGTTTGTTGGCCGGATCGGTTTTGGCCGCGACGATCACCACGTCCGCGAGCAGGCCGTTGGAGATAAACACTTTCGAGCCGTTGAGCTCAAAGTGATCGCCCTTGTCCACGGCGGTGGTGCGCATACCGGCCAGGTCGGAGCCGGCACTGGGTTCGGTCATGGCCACGGCCAGGATGCTTTCGCCGCGAATGATCGCCGGCAGAAAACGCGCTTTTTGTTCGGCATTGCCGTAATCGGCGATGTAGGGGCCGCACAGTGCCGAGTGCAGCGGCAGCATGAAACCGGCCTCGTTAATGTTGGCCAGCTCCTCGCACATGATTTGCTCGTAGCGGAAATCTTTCAGCCCGCTGCCGCCGTATTCCTCATCGGCCCAGGGCAGCAGAAAACCCATCTCGCCCGCCTTTAGCCACACCTCGCGGCTGACCACGCCGGCCTCTTCCCAGGCGTCCTGATGGGGCACCACTTCTTTTTGCAAGAATGCCCGGAAAGCGTCGCGGAACAGATTGTGTTCGGTTTCGAAATGGATGCGTTGCATGACGGTTCCCTGTGCAATTGGTCGTAGCGCAGGGTAGGCGCCGCGTGACGGCTGCCTCAATGACGCAAGTGCTCAGGGGCGGTTGACGGAATCGTTCAGCGCCGGGTGATTAACCCTTGCCGAGCCACACGCACCAACTCGCGCACACAGTGTTCAAGGTTGGCCGCATTCGGCGCCTGCACCACGGCCAGGTCAAAGCTGTCGCGGGCAAAGCGTTGCAACGACTCATCGTCGCCAACGAACTGAATCAAAAACGTGCGAGGCGCGCCCCAGCGTTTCGGCCAGCCTTCGAGGTAGCGCAGCAAGGTAGGCTGGTGGCTGCCGCCGAGCAGGATTTTTGGGTTGCGCAAAGCCAAGCCGCTGGTGATGGGCGCCAGGCGTAGCAATGGGCGAAGCGTAAGCGAGGCAGCAACGGGCGACGGCGCAGGGGCCAGGGAATCGGGGGAAGTCAGGACGGTGTGGGCGTTCATGTACGGGTCTCTCGCCTCAGAAGCTCCGCAGGCAGCGGTGAGAGGCAACACCGAACCAGCGCTTTAGCGGTATTTCGAAGCCGGACGGTTAGGCCTGGTCTTCGGGGAGCGCCCCGCAAGTAGCTGTTTAAATCGGCGCTGGCGGCAATCCTAGGGAAGCCACAGCGCGGCTGTCAACCCTGGAGTGGCGGGCGCTGCCAACCCATCCTTTGGTTAGGTGAGGCGCTTTAGTGCCCCGTCCGTTTGGCGCATTCGGACCGCTGGCGGGGGAACGCGTGGCGTTAAAAGTGGCCAAACACCGCGCCCGCCGTTTCAGGCAGTAACAGGGGAAACAGCGCAAATTGTCGGACAAAACGCGGAAATAAGCGGCAAAACGCTGAAATAGAGCGACTTCACCCGTTTCGCCTGTAGTGGCATGAATCCTGTACTACCGCTCCGGCTGCTGTACGCGCCCCGGATGGGCGTGGGGCCTGCCCTGGATGGCGACACTTGCCTATTTTCATCCCTTGCGAGAGCGCATATGAACAACAATAAAACTCTGCTCGCCCTCTGCCTTGCTTCTGGTTTGCTGATTTCGAACCAGGCCGATGCAGCGTCATCCGGTTACACCCAGACCAAGTACCCGGTGGTGTTGGCCCACGGCATGTTGGGCTTCGACAGCATTCTTGGCGTGGATTATTGGTACGGCATTCCTTCGGCGCTACGCAGCGACGGCGCCAAGGTTTACATCACTGAAGTGAGCCAGCTCGACACCTCGGAGAAACGCGGTGAACAGTTGCTCGACCAAGTGGAAGAAATTGTCGCCATCAGCGGCAAGCCGAAAGTCAACCTGATCGGCCACAGCCACGGCGGCCCGACCATCCGCTACGTTGCTGCCGTTCGCCCGGATCTGGTGGCCTCGGCAACCAGCGTCGGCGCCCCGCACAAAGGCTCGGCTACGGCCGATTTCCTGCGTCAGATTCCGCCAGGCTCGGCCGGTGAAGCCGTGGTTGCCGGCATCGTCAACGGCCTTGGCGCGCTGATCAACTTCCTCTCGGCCAGTTCCAGCACCACGCCGCAAAACGCTCTGGGCAGCCTGGAATCGCTGAACTCGGCCGGCGCGGCGCGTTTCAACGCCAAATACCCGCAAGGTATTCCCACCAGCGCCTGTGGTGAAGGCGCGTACAGCGTCAACGGCGTGCGCTACTACTCGTGGGGCGGTACCAGCCCGCTGACCAACGTGCTCGACCCCAGCGACCTGCTGCTCGGCGCCTCGTCGGTGACCTTTGGCACCACCGCCAACGACGGCTTGGTCGGCCGTTGCAGCTCGCACCTGGGCCAGGTGATTCGCGACAACTACCGCATGAACCACCTCGACGAGGTCAACCAGACCTTCGGCCTGACCAGCCTGTTCGAGACCGACCCGGTGACCGTGTATCGCCAGCAAGCCAACCGCTTGAAAAACGTCGGCCTGTAACTGCGTAAACGGCCGGACCCGCTCAGGGTTCGGCTTATGGCCCTGCGTGGAGCGAACATGATGAAAAAACTGCTGCTGTTACTGCCCATTTCTTTCGCCATTTGTGTGGCGGTGATGCTTTACCTGCAACCGCTGGACGCCCCGGCTGAAAGCCCGGTGGCAGCCACCGTGAAAGCGCCCACCACCACGCCCAAAACCCCTGGCAACGCGCCAGCCGAACAGCTGACCACCCAGGTCGCCACCCTGCCCGCCACGCTCGCCCCGCTGCCGCCTTCCTTCAAAGGCACGCAAGTGGACGGCAGTTTTCAAGTGGATGGCGTCGGCAACCTGCTGATTACCGCGGACATCCGCCGCATATTCGATTACTTCCTCAGCGCCTACGGCGAGGAATCGCTGCAAGACAGCGTCAAGCGCCTGCGCGCCTACATCGCCAGCCAACTGCCGCAACCGGCGCAGGAACAGGCGCAAGCCCTGCTCAGCCAATACATCGACTACAAACGCGAGCTGGTGCTGCTCGAACGCGACCTGCCGCAAATGGCCAACCTCGACGCCTTGCGCAACCGTGAAAGTGCGGTGCAAGCCTTGCGCGCCCGGTTGTTCACCGCCGAAGCCCACCAGGCCTTTTTCGGCAACGAAGAAGCCTACAACCAGTTCACCTTGCAACGTTTGGCCATTCAGCACGACGACACACTGGACGCCGCCGCCAAAGGCGCCGCCATGGACCAACTGCGCGCCGGCCTGCCCGAAGAGTTGCAAGAAAGCGTGCTGCCGCAGCTGCAAAGCGAGCTGCACGCACAAACCGAACAACTGCGCGCGCAAGGCGCCAGTGCCGAGCAGGTGCGCGCGTTGCGTCAGCAACTGGTTGGCGCCGAAGCCACCACGCGGCTGGAAGCGCTGGATCAGCAGCGGGCGGGATGGAAGCAACGCATCGCCGCGTTTGCCGCCAGCAAGGCGCAAATTGAAAGCCAGAATGGCTTGAGTGATGGCGACAAACAGACGGCGATTCAGCGGTTGGCGGATGAGCAATTTAATGAGAATGAGCGGTTGAGGTTGGATGCAGCGTTGGAGTTGGCGGCGGATAAGTCTTGAAATGACGAAGGTATTTTGATTGTGGCGGCAACGGCTAATCCGGCGAGTTACCTCATCACATAAACCACCGTCATCCCCGCGCAGGCAGGGATCCAGAGTTTCGCGTCGAGCACGGTTTTTCACCGTTCTTGGTTCCGTACTGGCGGTTAGGTGTTCCGCCTGCCGCGTTAAATCCGAAATTCTGGATCCCGAATCGTCGGACCGCCGCTTTCGCGAGGATGACGGATGTTTGATAGCGATTAGCGCGAAATTGCGAGATCAGCGTTAACTCAGGACAGTAAAAAACCACCGTCATCCTCGCGCACGCGGGGATCCAGAGTCTCCCGTCGAGCAGGGTTTTTCGCCGTTCTTGATTTCGTACTGGCGGTGAGGTGTTCCGCCTGCTGTGTTAAGTCCGAAATTCTGCATCCCGAATCGTCGGACCGCCGCTTTCGCGAGGATGACGGATGTTTGATAGCGATTAGTGCGAAATTGCGAGATCAGCGTTAACTCAGAACGTTAAAAAACCACTGTCATCCTCGCGCAGGCGGCGGTCCGACGATTCGGGATCCAGAGTCTTCAGTCGAACACCGCATCCGCGTTCCCCCGGTGCCCTAAAAATCTCACAACATAGACCCCTCCCAAATCAGAGACTCACCCTCCTCCCCCTAAACCCCGCAGCAAACCCACCCTGTCCCGTCTCCCTTCTGAGACACCCTTCCCCGCAAACCCCCACCGAAAAATCATCTTTCCCTTACATATCAATCCCTTAACAACCCTGGCACACATCTCGCTACAGCACCCTCCGCGGCAATGACCGCGCCGAAAAACAACAACAAAAACGTCGCACGCTATGTGAGCAGTTTCCCCAGGACGCCCCGGCATCGTCCTTGTTCATACAGGTGCAGCCAGGAGATTTGCCATGAGCTATCCGCTCAGCCCCGCCTTTGCGCTCGCCGCCCTCGGCACCGGTTTAGGTCTTGCAGGCCAGGCACACGCCGACTTCGTCAAAGACAGCAAAGCCACCCTCGAACTGCGCAATTTCTATTTCAACCGTGATTTCCGCCAAGACAATGCTGCCCAATCCAAGCAAGACGAATGGGCGCAGGGTTTTCTGCTGCGCTATGAGTCGGGCTATACCGACGGCACCGTCGGCGTGGGCGTCGATGCCATCGGCCTGTTGGGGTTGAAGCTCGATTCCAGCCCCGACCGTGCCGGTTCCGGCTTGCTGCCGCGTGGTCGCAGCGCGCCCCGTGAGGCGGCGGATGATTACAGCGAGCTGGGCCTGACTGCCAAATTGAAGGTGTCCAAGAGCGTGCTGAAAGTCGGCACCTTGGTGCCCAAACTGCCGACCACCCTGGCCAACGACTCACGCCTGCTGCCGCAGACGTTCCAGGGCGCGCACCTCAATTCCACTGAATTCGCCGGTTTGACCGTCGATGCTGGGCGTTTCACACAGGTCAGCCTGCGCGACTCCGCCAACAGCGAGGACATGACCGTCACCACCGGCAGCGCGCGCGGCATCGTTGCCAGTACCACCAGCGATGAGTTCGACTTCGCCGGCCTCAGCTACAAGTGGAACGACCAACTCACCACCGGCTACAACTACGGCAAGCTCGACAACCTCTACGACCAGCACCTGGTCAACCTCACCCACGTACTCGCCATCACAGCCAACCAGGCGCTGAAAACCGATTTGCGCTACGGCCGCTCGGACGATGACGGGCGCAGTAACGTCGACAACCGGGCGCTCGGTGCCCTGTTCACTTACAGCCTGGGCGGGCACGCGTTTGGCGTGGGTTATCAAAAAATGAGCGGCGACACCGGCTTCGCCTACATCGGCGGCACCGATGCGTTTTTGGTCAACTTCGTGCAGATCGGCGACTTTGCCAACGCCGATGAGCGCTCGTGGCAAGCCCGCTACGATTACAACTTTGCCGCCCTCGGCGTGCCCGGCCTGACGTTTATGACGCGCTATCTGCGTGGCGACAACATCACCCTGGCCAGCGGCAACGAAGGCAAGGAATGGGAGCGCAACACCGATATCGGCTACGTGGTTCAGGACGGCCCGCTGAAAAACCTCGGGGTGAAATGGCGCAACGCAACCGTGCGCTCAACCAATTTTGGCAACGACCTGGACGAAAACCGCCTGATCCTCAGCTACAGCTTGGCGCTGTGGTGATGGTGATGGGGATGGTGGTAATGAGCGTGGTTGAAAATGCGGCGAATCAATCGCCGCTTCGCTACTCCTTACAGCAAGGCTTCAATCAATAACAACAATGACCCACGGGCGGCGACCCCGCCCGATTTCAGGAGATCGCTACATGAGTGTGATCATCGCCCTCGCCGCTTTAGCCTTGCTGATGCTCGCGGCTTATCGCGGCTACAGCGTCATTCTGTTTGCGCCCATCGCGGCCTTGGGCGCGGTGTTGCTCACCGACCCGTCGGCCGTGGCGCCCGCCTTTACCGGCGTGTTCATGGAGAAAATGGTCGGCTTCGTCAAACTGTACTTCCCGGTGTTTCTGCTCGGTGCGGTGTTCGGCAAGCTGATTGAGCTGTCGGGCTTCTCGCGCTCCATCGTCGCGGCGGCCATTCGCCTGCTCGGCACGCGTCAGGCCATGTTGGTGATCGTGCTGGTGTGCGCCTTGCTCACTTACGGCGGCGTGTCGCTGTTTGTGGTGGTGTTTGCGGTGTATCCGTTTGCGGCGGAAATGTTCCGCCAAAGCGACATTCCCAAACGCCTGATTCCGGCCACCATCGCCCTTGGCGCCTTCAGTTTCACCATGGACGCCCTGCCCGGAACGCCGCAAATCCAGAACATCATCCCCACCACGTTTTTCGGCACCACCTCGTGGGCCGCGCCGTGGCTGGGCCTGACCGGCACGGTGTTCGTGTTTGTCGTCGGCATGCTGTACCTGCGCCGCCAACTGCGCAAAGCCAAGGCCAACGGCGAAGGCTACGGCACCGAGCTGCGCAATGAGCCGGAAACCGCCGAGGACATCGCCTTGCCCAACCCTTGGCTGGCCCTCTCGCCGCTGATTCTGGTGGGCGTCGCCAACTTGCTGTTCACCCGCTGGATTCCCGAGCTGTACGGCAAAACCCATACCCTGCAATTGGCCGGCATGGCGCAGCCGGTGACCAGCGAGGTGGCCAAGCTCACCGGCATCTGGGCCGTTCAGGCTGCGTTGCTGTTGGGCATATTGCTGGTACTGGTCTGTGGTTTCCGCGCCATTCGCAGCAAGCTGGCCGAGGGCACCAAAACGGCGGTCGGCGGTGCGTTGCTGGCGTCGATGAACACCGCATCCGAATATGGCTTCGGCGCGGTAATCGCCTCGCTGCCGGGCTTTCTGGTTTTGGCCGATGCGCTGAAAACCATCCCTAATCCGTTGGTAAACGAAGCGGTCACGGTGACCTTGCTGGCCGGTATTACCGGGTCGGCGTCGGGCGGCATGAGCATCGCCTTGGCGGCCATGTCGCAGAGCTTTATCGAAGCCGCCAACGCCGCAAACATTCCGTTGGAAGTGCTGCACCGCGTCGCGGCCATGGCCAGCGGCGGCATGGACACGCTGCCGCACAACGGCGCCGTGATCACCTTGCTGGCGGTTACCGGGCTGACGCACCGCGAGGCCTACAAAGATATTTTCGGCATCACCATTATCAAGACCCTCGCTGTGTTCGTGGTCATCGGCACCTTCTACGCCACGGGCATCGTTTAACCGTTTGAACCCACCTGGCGGGCCCCGCTCGCCAGACAAGGAGAGATGTATGAGTCTGCACGGCAAAACTGCGTTGGTTACCGGCTCCACCAGCGGCATCGGCCTGGGTATCGCCCTGGTGCTGGCCAAGGCCGGGGCCAACCTGGTGCTCAATGGCTTTGGCGACGCCCAGGCGGCCATTGATGAAGTGGCGGCCTTTGGTGGCAAGGTCGGGCATCACCCGGCCGATGTCTCGAAGGTGGCCGACATCGAAGACCTCATTGCCTATGCCGAGCGGGAATTCGGTGGCATCGACATTCTGGTCAACAACGCCGGCATCCAGCACGTGGCGCCGGTTGAAGAATTCCCGGTGGAACGCTGGGACGCGATCATTGCCATCAACCTCACCTCGGCGTTTCACACCACTCGCCTGACCTTGCCGGGCATGCGCGCGCGCAATTGGGGCCGCATCATCAACATCGCCTCGGCCCACGGCCTGGCTGCCTCTGCCGGCAAAAGCGCCTACGTGGCGGCCAAACACGGTCTGGTCGGCCTGACCAAAAGCGTGGCGCTGGAAACCGCCACCACGGGCGTGACGTGCAATGCCATCTGCCCCGGCTGGGTGCTGACGCCGCTGGTGCAAAAACAGATCGATGACCGCGCCCAAGCCACGGGCGATGCGCAACAGGCGCGCCACGATTTACTCGCCGAAAAACAGCCGTCGCTGGATTTCGTAACCCCCGAGCAATTGGGTGAATTGGCCTTGTTCCTGTGCAGCGATGCTGCCGTGCAGGTGCGTGGCGCCGCATGGAATATGGATGGCGGTTGGCTGGCTCGCTAAGCGCAAACCGATGGAACCGCAGCGGCGTCACGGCGTCCACGGTTCTGGTGGGAGACGCTTTGGCATCACGCTTTGGCAACTTCCATCGGCATAATGATCCACCGCTCAGCCAAGGACCTCGCCATGACCCAGCCGCTCTGGACGCCCTCGCCCGACCGCATTGCCGCGACACGAATGGATGCGTTCCGCCGCTTTATCAATCAGCGCCACGGGCTGTCGTTAACCGACTACCCGCAGCTGCACGCTTGGAGCGTGGAAGACCGCGAAGGCTTTTGGCAGGCCATCGTCGACTTCTTCGAGGTGCAGTTCAGCACGGCGCCCACGGCTGTATTGGAAGAAGGGCCGCACATGCCGGACGCTCGCTGGTTCCCCGGCTCAACCCTGAATTTTGCCGAGCACCTGCTGCGCCGCCGCGACGCGCACCCGGCGCTGGTGGCCGTTAGCGAAAATGGCACGCGCGAGGAACTGAGTTACCGCGAGCTGGCGGCTCAAGTGGCGGGCCTGCAACAAGCGCTGGCCAAGGTTGGCGTGGGCCAGGGCGACCGCGTGGCGGCAATGCTGCCCAACACCTGGCAAACCGTGGTCGGCATGTTGGCCACTACCAGTTTGGGCGCGACATGGTCGTGCTGCTCGCCAGACTTCGGCACCCAAGGCGTCATCGATCGTTTCGGCCAGATTGAGCCGAAAGTGCTGATCGCCGCAGGCGGTTACCAGTACGCCGGCAAAGACAACGACCAGACCGCCAAGCTCAACGAAATTCTGGCACAGATGCCCACGTTGCAGCAGTTGGTCGTGGTGCCTTACACCCGTGCGCAAACTCGCCCTGAGGACTACCAAAGCAGCGCCAACGTGGCGCTTTGGAGCGAGTTCTTCACCCCGGGCGGCGAACCGCAGTTCACGCCCGTGCCGTTCGATCACCCGCTGTACATTCTGTATTCGAGCGGCACCACCGGCGTGCCCAAATGCATCGTCCATGGCACCGGCGGCGTGCTGCTGCAGCACCTCAAAGAACATGGCTTGCACACCGACCTCAGCCGCGACGACACGCTGTTCTACTACACCACTTGCGGCTGGATGATGTGGAACTGGCTGGTGTCCGGCCTGGCCATTGGCGCGATGGTGGTGCTGTATGACGGCTCGCCTTTCCAGCCGGGGCCGGAGCGCTTGATGGACTTGATAGACGCCGAACGCATCAGCGTATTCGGCACCAGTGCCAAGTATCTGGCGGCGCTGGAAAAGGCTGGCGTCGAGCCCATCAACAGCCACCAACTCAGCGCGCTCAAGGGCCTGCTCTCGACCGGCTCGCCGCTGTCCCACGAAAGCTTTGAATACGTGTACCGCGCCATCAAGCCGGACGTGTGTTTGTCTTCGATTTCCGGCGGCACCGACATCGTCTCCTGCTTTGTGCTGGGTAACCCGGTGCTGCCGGTGTATCGCGGCGAGCTGCAATGCAAAGGCCTGGGCATGGCTGTCGAGGTGTGGAACGACGACGGCCAGGCGGTGATCGGCGAAAAAGGCGAGTTGGTGTGCAGCCGGCACTTCCCGAGCATGCCCGTGGGTTTCTGGAATGACCCGGACGACGAAAAATTCAAAGCGGCTTACTTCGACACCTTTCCTGGCGTCTGGGCCCACGGCGACTACGCCGAAGAAACGCCCCACGGCAGCCTGATTATTCACGGCCGCTCCGACGCCGTGCTTAACCCGGGCGGCGTGCGCATCGGCACGGCGGAAATTTACCGGCAGGTGGAAAAGATTGAGGACGTCTTGGAGTCCATCGCCATCGGCCAGCAGTGGCAAGGCGACGTGCGCGTGGTGCTGTTTGTGCGGTTACGCGACGGGGTGACGCTGGACGAGGATTTAAAACAGCGCATCTGCCAGGTGATTCGTGACAACACCACCAACCGCCACGTGCCTGCCAAAGTCACCGCCGTGGCGGATATTCCGCGCACCATCAGCGGCAAGATCGTTGAATTGGCCGTGCGCAACGTGGTGCATGGCCAGCCGGTGAAAAACACCGATGCGCTGGCCAATCCCGAGGCATTGAAGCTGTTTGAAGGGTTGGACGAATTGCAGAACTGATCACAGGTCGGGTTGGCCCATTTAGCTTGGGTTGAGCCAAAGGCGAAGCCCAACAATCCCAACCCCTCCAACAACCCGATCACCCCACCCGCTGCTCACCGCGCCAGAAAATCCCCAATGCCAGCAACGGCAACACGCTGCCCACGATGACAATCCACAGCCAGCCGCCATGGTCAAACAAGGCGCTGGCCAGGGACGAACCAATCGCGCCGCCGATAAAGATGGCGGTCATGTACAAGGCATTCAGGCGGCCGCGACTGGCCGCATCCAAGGCGTAAACCGCGCGTTGGCCGAGCACCATGTTCATCTGCACGCAGAAATCCAACACCACACCCGTTACCGCCAGGGCGATCACGGTATTGCTGGGCGGCAGGAACGCCGGCAGAAAACACAGCATCGCCAGCAGCAAGGCCAGGCGCGTGGTCACCCGCGTATGGCCGGCATCGGCCAGGCGTCCGGCAATCGGCGCGGCGATGGCACCAATGGCACCCACCAGCGCAAACAAGGCGATCTGCGTTTGCGACAGGCCATGGTTACGCGCCAATTCCAGCGGCACGGCCGTCCAGAACAGGCTGAACGCGGCGAACATGCAGCCTTGCATCAAGGCGCGCTGGCGCAGCACCGGTTCGCGCTTGAACAGCGCGCCCAACGACAGCAGCAATTGGCCGTAAGTGGCGCGATGTTCGGGCTGACGGGCCGGCATGGTGGTCGCCAGAATCACCACAATTACCGTCATGACCGCAGCAGCGACGAGAAACACCGCGCGCCAGCCAAAGTGGTCGGCGATCAAGCTGGAAATCGGCCGAGCCAACAAAATGCCCAGCAACAAGCCGCCCATGATGCCGCCCACCACCCGGCCGCGAGATTCCTCTGCCGCTAAATGCGCCGCCAGCGGAATAAGGATTTGCACCGACACGGAGCTCAGGCCAATCAGCAGCGACACCAGCAAAAACGCGTGGGGCTGGGTGGTAAACGCCGCCGCCAACAGGCTGCCCACCGAAACCAGCGCGGTGACGATCATCAGCCGGCGGTTTTCCAGCAAATCGCCCAGCGGCACCAGAAACAACATGCCCAGTGCGTAGCCGACCTGAGTCAGCGACACGATCAGGCTGGCGGCGGTGGTGGAAATGCCAATGTCCGGCGCGATCAGTTCGATGATCGGCTGGGAGTAATAGATGTTCGCCACGATCACGCCGCAGCAAAAGGCAAACAGCAGCACCATGCCACGGGTCATGGTCAGGTTGGTGGGGGTCATGAAAGGCTCAATTAGAACAGCGGAAAAGGTGCGTTAGCGTACGGGAAATTGCCCAAGCGGAAAATCTGCTTAGGAAGCTATTTATCGATGGGTTTGACAGCCCCGCCCGACTCACTGAAGCTGCATGCCACTGTGATACGCGCGCGTTAAAACAACGGAAGTTTGCATGCCGAAGTACCCGAACAAACGTCCTCCCACTACCCTGCCTTCAGGCCCCGCTGCCCCTGCCCGTCCGCTCGCGCTGATCATTTTTGCCGTCGTTTTGCTGGTCACACTGCCCATCTGGCTGTATCGCCAACACGCCACCGCCCCCGTCGCGCCGGACACGGTATCGCCCGCCACGCTGAGCAGCGAAAAGGCATTACCGCCCGCCTCGTTTGTCGATGAAGGGCAATGCCAGAGCTGCCACGGCGAACAAAGCAACGCCTGGAGCGGTTCCCATCATCAGATGGCCATGCTGCCGGCCAGCGCCGAACATGTTCGCGGCAATTTCAACAACGCCACCTTTACCGGGGAAGCGGAAACCAGCCGCTTTACCCAGCGCGACGGCGCATTCTGGATCAACACGCCAGGCCCCGATGGCAAGCCCGCCGACTTCAAAGTGGCCTACACCTTTGGCGTCGAGCCGTTGCAGCAATACCTGCTGGAAATGCCCGGCGGCCGACTTCAGGCCTCCGGCGTGGCGTGGGATACGCAGAAGCAGCGGTGGTTCGAGTTGTACCCCGGCGAGAAGATGAATTTCCGCGATGATCTGCACTGGAGCAAAGCGGCGCAGAACGCCAACTTCATGTGCGTGGACTGCCACACCACCGGTTTCAAACGCAACTTCAACCCCACCACGGACACCTTCGCCAGTACCTGGAACAACCTCGGTGTCGGCTGCCAGAGCTGCCACGGGCCGGCGTCGCGCCACCTGGAATGGAGCGCGGGGAAAAACCTCAACAAGCAGCAACCCGATAAAGGCTTTGGTTTAGCGTTGGGCAACCGCGACGCCATTGCCCAGGTGGAAACCTGCGGCCGCTGTCATTCCCGTCGGGCGCCCTTGGGCGATGGCGACACCGCCAGCACACGGCTCATGGATGACTACGTACCGGCCAATCTGACGGCCGAGCTGTATCAGGTCGACGGCAAGATCAAAGACGAAGTGTTCGAGTACGGCTCCTTTGCCCAGAGCAAAATGTTCAGCAAAGGCGTGACCTGCACCGATTGCCACAACCCCCACAGTAACCAGCTCAAAGCGCCTGGCAACGGTGTGTGCCTGCAATGCCACAACACCGCCGGCAAGGCCTCGCGGGCCGGCATCGACGCGGCGGGTTTGAAAGCGAAGAACTACGAAGCGCCGGAGCACACCGAACACAAAACCGGGCAGCCAGGCTCCAACTGCGTGGATTGCCATATGCCCGGCAAGCTCTACATGGTCAACGACTACCGCCACGACCACAGCCTGAGCATTCCCGACCCGGCGCAATCGGCCAGGCTCGGCAGCACCGATGCCTGTGCCGCCTGCCACACCACCGCGAGCAGCAAGATCGCCGAGCAATTCAAGGTTTGGTATGGCAGCACGCCGGTCAAAGACGGCGGCTATGGCGACGCCATTTTCGCCGCGCGGCATGGCTCGCCGGGAGCGGCGCGCATGCTGATGCAGCAACTGGCACGTACCGACCTCCCGGCCATTCGCCGCGCCACCGTGCTGACGCAATTGCCCACCTATCCAAGTCAGCGGGCCCTGGACCAGGCGGTTATCGCCCTCAACCACGCGGACCCGCAAGTGCGCGCGGCGGCGGTTGAAGCGGTGGCGCGAATGGGCTCGGTCGAACAGCAAGTGCGCCTGCTGAACCCTCGTTTGAGCGACCCGGTGCGCGCCGTGCGCTTCGCTGCCGCGTCGCAACTGGCCAACGTGCCGGCCGCACAACGCGCCGCCATCGATAGCGTCTGGCAGCCGGTCATCAAGCACTATGAAGCGTCTCAGCAGACGCTGCGCGACCGTGCCGAAGCCAATTTCAACCTGGCGCTGCTTTATCAGAACACGGGCCGTGGCGGGCAATCCGAAGCGGCCTTGCGCGAGGCCCTGCGACGTAACCCGGACTTCCTGCCCGCCGTGGTCAGTCTGGCGCAATTGCTCGATGCTCAAGGGCAGCATGCCGCCGCATTGCAACTGCTGAACGAAGCCATAACCCGGCACCCCGAAGCCGGGTTGCTGCAACACAGCCTTGGCCTGGCGCTCATACGCGCAGGCGACCGTGAGAACGCCATGGCGGCCTTGGCCAAAGCCGCCGAGCTGAACCCACAAGACCCGCAATTCAGCTACGTGTACGCCATCGCCCTGCACGACACCGGCAAACCGGAGCAGGCGCGCAACCAACTCGAAGCCTTGCTAAAACGCCAGCCCGAGAACCGCAACGCCCGCCTAGCGTTGATCAGTTATTGGCACGAAGCCGGGCAGCCGCAGAAAGTACAAGTGCTGCAAGCGGAGCTTGAACAGCAGAATCCGGATGATCCGGAACTGCAGACGGCGCCCAATCGGTGAACGTGGGGGTTCGTAAGGTCTTGGGTTTGGGTCGTGGGTTTGCCTGCGGATTAACGCGGGTGTTTGCGCCGGTCCATCAGTTGGAAACGCGGTAGCGCCAAACCCCAGTAGATAGCGGCCACGCGCGTCACCAACACCACCAACATCGCCACGCCCGTTGCCGCCCAATGCCCGGCGCCCAGGTTCAGCAGCGCGATAAACACCAGCGAACCGGCGATGCACGCGGTGGCGTACACCTCTTTTTGGAAGATCAGCGGAATTTGGTTGCACAGCACGTCGCGCAGCACGCCGCCGGCCACGCCGGTCATCACGCCCATGATCACCGCCGAACTGGTCGGCACGCCGTGGCGCATGGCCACTTCGGTGCCAATCACGGTAAACACCGCCAAGCCAAAGGCATCGGCAATCAACAGGGCTTTCTCCGGCAGCGGCTTGATAAAGCGCGCCCACAGCACCGTGCCGAGGGCGCCCAGCGAGGCGACGAGCAAGTACAGCTCGTTACCGATCCAGCTCACCGGGTGGTTGTCCAGAATCAGATCGCGCAGCGTGCCGCCACCTAACGACGTCACCAACGCAATCACCAGCACGCCGAACAGGTCCATGGCATTGCGCCCGGCCATCAACGCGCCGGTGACGGCGAACACGGCAACCCCGAACAGGTCACTGAGGTAGAACAGCGTTTCGATACTCACGCCGGCGTACGCATGGTCACGAATTCTTCCGCGGCGGTCGGATGCACGCCCATGGTGTCGTCAAAGTTGCGCTTGGTAACGCCCGCTTTCAACGCCACGGCCAAGCCCTGGATGATTTCGCCGGCGTCCGGGCCGACCATGTGGCAGCCCAGCACCTTGTCGCTGTCGGCATCGACCACCAGCTTCATGAACGTGCGTTCCTGGTTGGAGGTCAGCACCAGTTTCATCGGGCGGAAGTCGCTTTGGAAAATCACCACCTTGTGGCCGGCATCGCGCGCCTGTTCCTCGGTCATGCCCACTGTTCCGATATTGGGCAGGCTGAACACCGCCGTGGCGATCTGCTGATAATCCACAGGGCGGTACTGGTCCGGCTTGAACAGCCGACGCGCCACGGCCATGCCTTCGGCCAACGCGACCGGTGTGAGCTGCACGCGGCCGATCACATCACCGAGGGCGAGAATCGACGGCTCGGCGGTTTCATATTCGTCGTTAACGCTGATGAACCCGCGCTCATCGAGCTGCACGTTGGTGTTTTCCAGACCGAGGTTGTCGAGCATCGGTCGCCGGCCAGTGGCGTAAAACACGCAGTCGGTTTCCAGCACGCGGCCATCTTTGAGCGTGGCGTGCAGGCTGCCGTCGGCTTGCTTGTCGATGCGGTCGATGTCGGCGTTGAACTGCAAATTCACGCCGTGCTTGGTCATTTCCTCTTTCAGGTGCTTGCGCACCGCGCCGTCGAAGCCGCGCAGGAACAGGTCACCGCGATACAGCAACGAGGTGTCGGCGCCGAGGCCGTGGAAGATCGAGGCGAATTCAACGGCGATATAACCACCGCCTACCACCAGCACGCGCTTTGGCAGCTCTTTGAGGAAAAACGCCTGGTTGGAATTGATCGCATGTTCGTGGCCGGGAATCGGCGGAACCACCGGCCAGCCGCCGGTGGCGACCAGAATATGTTTGGCGCTGAAGGTTTTGCCGTCGACCTCGACGTGGTGCGGGTCGGTGATTTTCGCGTGGGCTTCCAGCACCGTAACGCCGCTGTTCACCAGCAGGTTGCGGTAGATGCCATTGAGGCGCTGGATTTCAGCGTTCTTGTTGCGGATCAGCGTGGGCCAATCGAAGGTCGGCGTGCCATTGAGCGTCCAGCCGTAACCATCAGCTTGTTCGAACTCATCGGAAAAGTGCGCGCCGTAAACCAGCAGTTTCTTGGGCACGCAGCCGACGTTGACACAGGTGCCGCCCAGATAACGGCTTTCGGCAACGGCAACCCGCGCGCCAAAGCCTGCAGCGAAGCGCGCCGCACGCACGCCACCAGAACCGGCGCCAATCACGAAGAGGTCGAAATCGTAAGTCATGCAAATCTCCTTAGCTGGCGGGCAGCATAGCGCAAAGCGCCCGCCGAGCGCCTGTAGGAGCGGCTTTAGCCGCGATGCTTTTGGGGTTCACAAGCATCGCGGCTAAAGCCGCTCCTACAAAAAACCGGGCTGGATTTTCGAGTACAAAAAAAGGCCACCTCACGGTGGCCTTTTTTACAAAACAGAGGTGGCTTAGTAAGCCTTGCCCGTCTTGTAGAAGTTTTCGAAGCAGAAGTTGGTGGCGTCGATGTAACCCTCGGCGCCGCCGCAGTCGAAACGCTGGCCTTTGAATTTGTAAGCCAGAACGCAACCGTCCTGGGCTTGCTTCATCAGCGCGTCGGTAATCTGAATTTCGCCGCCTTTGCCTGGCTCGGTTTCTTCGATCAATTTGAAGATGTCCGGGGTCAGGATGTAGCGGCCGATGATCGCCAGGTTCGACGGAGCGTCTTCTGGTTTCGGCTTCTCCACCATGCTGTTAACACGGTAGATGTCGTCACGAATCATCTCGCCGGAAATGACGCCGTACTTCGACACTTCGTCCTGCGGCACTTCCTGAATCGCTACGATCGAGCAGCGGAACTGGTTGTACAGCTTGACCATCTGGGTCAGTACGCCGTCGCCATCGACGTTTACGCACAGGTCGTCCGCCAGTACCACGGCGAACGGTTCATCACCGATCAGTGGGCGGCCAGACAGAATCGCGTGGCCCAGGCCTTTCATTTCAACCTGACGGGTGTAAGAGAAGCTGCAGTTGTCGATCAGGCGGCGGATGCCGACCAGGTATTTCTCTTTGTCGGTGCCTTTGATCTGGTGTTCCAGCTCGTAGCTGATGTCGAAGTGGTCTTCCAGAGCGCGCTTACCACGGCCAGTAACGATGGAGATCTCCGAAAGCCCGGCTTCCAGCGCTTCTTCAACGCCGTACTGAATCAGCGGCTTGTTCACCACCGGCAGCATTTCCTTGGGCATGGCCTTTGTTGCTGGCAGGAAACGGGTACCGTAACCAGCAGCCGGGAACAAGCATTTCTTGATCATGTGAGTCCTTGAAAGAAGGGTCATACCGTTAGTGCCGCGCAGTCTAATCAGGCGGCACTCGCCTTACAATGGCCGGCCACAGGGCGGCCAATGCCACGATAGAGAAACCCTAGCGCAGATAGTTCCAACGATTCGTAAATATTGCGTCCATCGAACACTGCGGGCATGCGCATCAAACCGCGAATACGGCGGAAATCAGGCTGGCGGAACTGCTTCCATTCGGTCACCAAGACCAATGCGTCCGCGCCTTCCACGGCGCTATAGGGCGATTCGCTGAGCTGCAACTGGCCGCTGGCGAGCGCCTGCGGGTAGCGCGCGGCCACCGCTTTGCAGGCCACCGGGTCGCAGGCTTGTACGCGCGCACCGGCCGCGAGCAAGGCGTCGAGCAACACCAGGCTCGGCGCTTCGCGTAAATCGTCGGTGCCCGGTTTAAACGCCAAGCCCCACAGCGCCACCACCCGCCCCTGCAAATAGCCGTTGAAGTGGTCGTACAACGCTTCGAACAACAAGGTTTTCTGCACCGCGTTGCGCGCCTCCACCGCGCGCAAAATTGCGGGCTCGAAGCCATTCTGCTCAGCCGTGTGTATCAGCGCCTTTACGTCTTTGGGAAAACACGAACCGCCGTAGCCGCACCCAGCGTAGATAAAGTGCGTGCCAATGCGCTTGTCACTGCCGATGCCACGGCGCACCTGTTCGATGTCGACATCCAACAGGCCGCAGAGTCCGGCCATCTCGTTGATAAAGGAAATTTTCGTCGCCAGAAAGGCATTGGCCGCGTACTTGCTGAACTCGGCGGCGCGCACCGGCATGCTCAGCACGCGCTCGCTGTTGCGCACGAAGGGCGCGTACAAACGCCGCAGCAGCGCTTCGCTGGCGGCATCGCTGCAACCCAGCAGCACGCGGTCCGGGCGCATGAAATCGTCAATGGCCGAGCCTTCTTTCAAAAATTCCGGATTGCTCCCCACGCTGACGTGAAAGCCCAACTGGCGCTGCTGCAACCGCTGGTTAATGAGGTGCTGCACCCGTTCTGCCGTGCCGACCGGCGCTGTCGATTTGTTCACCACCAGGCAGGCCTGCCGCAGCGTGGTTCCCAGCTGTTCGGCCACGGCCAGCACATGGCTGAGGTCTGCCGAACCGTCCTCGCCACTGGGCGTGCCGACGGCAATAAACACCACGGCCGCCCGCGCCACGCCTTCAGCCAGACGGCGGGTGAAACTCAATTGGCCGCTGGCCAAATGTGCGGATAACAGCGCTGACAAACCGGGCTCATGAATCGGCACTTCGCCGGCCTGCAACTGCGCCAGGCGCGTGGGATCGGTTTCCACACACACCACGTGATTGCCCATTTCGGCAAAACACGCCGCCGTCACCAACCCCACATACCCCGCGCCGATCACACATAGCTGCATCGCTGCTTCTCCGAATGAGTTACAGCGATTGCAACCAAAAGCAGTGGCAAGCGTGTGACGGTCAGGCGACAAGCCGGTGACAGCGAAACCTCAGCGCCGCTCGCGCTGCACCGAACCGTTGCCGGGCTGGCGCTGGAACTCCCCTACTCCCGGATATTCGATGCTTTGCTGCACATTGCCGCGAATCTGCGTCGAACCAGAGCCTTGATAGGTGCTGTTGTTGTAGCGGTTATCCGGCACCTGATACCTGCCATAGCCGCTGCTGCCCTCTTGCCGGCTCGACTCGCTGATACTGCCGCTGGCGCCGGGGCTGACGTAGGTGCGGGTGATGGTGCGCTGTTGGCCGACGATCTCGGCGGCCAGCGCAGCCTGAGCAAACACGCCCGTCACCAAGAACACACTGAGCATTAAACGATGCATGACGAAACCTCCACGCAGGGGTTGAGTGTCCATCCTACGCAAAAACAGCGAATCAGTAGGGTTCTACGTTCGCGCCAGTCACCTGATCCAGCATGTCGCTCAACCGGTCCATGGTGAACGGTTTGCGCAACACGGTGGCGCTGCTGCCCACGGCCGCTTGCAATTGCGCGCTGTCGGAGAAGCCGCTGATAAAGATGATCGGCAGGTTCGGGTACTTTTCCAGCAGCAGTTTCGCCACTTCCGCGCCGTTGAGGTGTGGCATGGCGAAGTCCAGCAGCACCAGGTCAGGCATCTGCACGTCGATCAGTTTCAGGCCCGCCAAGCCGCTGCTGGCTTCGCGTACCTGATGACCGAGCGCTTCGAGCATGTCGATCACAACGCGACGCACGTCGTCGTCATCGTCGATCAGCATCACCTGCTTACCGCCGTGTCGCAGGGGCTCATTGGCGGTAGCCGCCGGCACTTCGACCAACACGCCTTCGCTGGCATACGGCAGGGTGAGAAACACTTGCGTGCCGCAACCCGGCGCCGACACCAGGCGCACCCAGCCGTTGGACTGTTCGACGATGCTCTGCACTTGCGCCAAGCCCAGCCCGGTGCCGGCGCCGATGCCCTTGGTGGAGAAGAACGCGTTGAACGCTTTGAGACGCACGTCTTCGCTCATGCCGACGCCGGTATCGGCCACGCAAATCTGCATGACGCCGTACGGCGCGCCTTCCACCGGTTCGGGATGATGCTGGGTGGTGATGTTCAGCGAACCGCCGCTGGGCATGGCGTCGCGGGCGTTGAGCGCCAGGTTGAGGATGGCCAGTTCAAGCTGCGTGGGGTCGCTAAGCACGTAGTGCTCGCACGGTTCCAGGTTCAAGCGGATGCGCACCGTGGTGCCGATGGTGCGCACCAGCAGGTCGGTCATGTCGCGAATCACCGAATTGATGCGCAGCGGTTGCAGTTCGAGTTTTTGCGAGCGCGAGAACGCCAACAACTGGGCGGTGAGCTTGGCGCCACGGTCGGCGGCTTTCAGTCCAGCTTCGGTCCAGCGCACGACTTTTTCCGACGTCGGCCGGCGCGCGATCAGGTCCAGACTGCCTTTGATGCCTTGCAGCAGGTTGTTGAAGTCGTGGGCCAGGCCGCCAGTGAGTTGCCCCACTGCTTCCATTTTCTGCGCCTGGCTCAAACGCGCTTCCAGCAAGCGACGTTCGGTGAGGTCGGTGACCACGCCGCAAATAATTGGCTCTTCACTGCTGTCCAGCGCCAGGGCGCGGAACGACAGGTAAGCGGGCGTCACCTGATCGTCGGCGGCGAGCAGGTTGAACTCGCTGCGCACGGCTTCTTCGGCACTGTTGGCGATAAAGCGGCGGAAGCGCTCGCGCTCGGCGGGCGCGACGAAATCAGCGAAATCATGGGCCACTACTTTTTCCAGCGGCCGGTGCACCATCTCGCCGAGGCGCTCGTTGCCGTAGAGCACAAAGCCGTCACGCGACAAGGTCACTGCGCCTTCCTGCATCTGCTCGACCAGGGTGCGATACGGCCGGTCGGCGCTTTCCAGGGTGTACACGCTTACCGCTTCGCCGGTGTCGATAAACAGCGCGTCCACCGCCCCGGTGCGAATGGCTTCGAGGGTGTCTTCGGCTTCGCGCAGTTTGTCGCTCAGCTGTTTGATGTATTGCTCGTCGGTCAGCCCTATGGCGCGTTCGATCATCGGCAATTCCTCACTCAATACCGAGCGCGCTACGCAAGGTAGCGGTGTCGGACAGGTCGCCGATAAGCAAGCGTACCGGCAGCGGCTTGAGTTTCATCAGCGTGGGCACCGCGATGATTTGCGCTTCGCGCGCCGCACTCGGGTTCTGGTAGATATCGACGACCTCCAATAAATAAGCGCCAGGCAAGTAGGCGTCGCACAGCGCTCTGAGGTTGGTGATGGCTCGCGTGGAACGGGCGGTGCTGCCAGACACATACAAACGCAGCTCCAGGCGCTCACCCGCTGGCGTCGAGCCTTCAGGCAGTTGCGCAGTCGCCGAGGCAACCGGCGGTTGTTCAGGTGGCGGTGTAAGGCTCAATTGGCTGGCTCGGGGCGGATATCCAGGCCGACAAGCACTTTGTCAGTGTTGGACAGGTCCCCAATAATTTTCACCAAGGGCGTCGGCAGGTGCCGTACCAGCGTCGGCAAGGCGAGAATCTGATCCCCCGCTGCCAACTGCGGCGTGACACGCAAATCGATCACTTCGATGGAATACACGCCCGACAGGTACTCCTCGCAAATGCGTTGCAGGTTGCGCAACGCGGTCACCGACTTGGGCGTTTGCCCGGCAATGTACAAGCGCAGGGCGTAATGCCCAGGTTGCCCGACGGCGCTGGGGTCGATGGCCGGCGTGGTGGCGGTGCCCGATACGGTATGCGTGTCGGGATCGTGCACATCGGTGGTGGTCATTCAAGAACTCCTCGGGCCCGGGCCAACTGCCGACGACTGTCGTCGTCGCTTTGCAACTGGCTGATTTCATCGTGATCCAGCAGCGAATCCTCCTGCTCCTGGGCCTCCAATGCGGCGCGCATCTCGGCGATCTTGCGTTCCAATTCGTCGCGACTTTTTTGTTTACCGCGTTGGCGCTGCTCGCTGATGCGCTGACGCAATTCGCCAGCACGGCGTTCGCGCGCTTCTTCGTTCAAGCGGGCGGAACCGGTCAACACGCCGTTAGGGCCGATGTACGGCGTCACCAACCGGATGCCGCTATGGTCGATGTGGTATTCGCGCACCTGGTTCGAATGGCCCATGCCACGCGCCTTGAGCACATACAGCAGGCGGTTGTACTCACCGTCGGCTTCAACGCTGGACAGGGAAATCCAGGTGTCCATCAGCGAAGAGATGGCGCGGTCCAACCCGGCGCGGGTGGTTTTCGCGTCGCTCAGGCTGGTGAACACGGTGGTGATGTTGCGCTGCTTGAGCAGATCGACCAGGCGCAACAGCGTGGCGTGCACCTCCGATTGCGGGCCGTGGAACGCGGAAATCGGATCAACCACCACGGTCTGCGGTTTGAACTCAATGATTTCCCGGTACATGCGCGCCAAGTGAACTTCCAGGCCGAACAGACTTGGCCGGGTCGACTCCACGCGCAGCAGGCCTTCATCGATGTAGCTTTTCAGCTGCAAGTTCACCGAGCTGAGGTTGCGCAGCAGTTGGCTTTCCGCTTCTTCAAAGGAGAACAGCAAGCAGCGTTCACCGCGCAGGCAACTGGCGTGAATAAAGCTCGCGGCAAAGGTGGTTTTGCCGGTACCGGCCAAGCCTGTCACCAGCACGCTGGAGCCACGGTAATAACCGCCGCGATCAAGCATCTGGTTCAAGCCTTCGATGCCGGTCGGCACGATGTCTTCGGGTGCGTCGTGATCAAGGCCGGCGGCGGTAATGGGCATCACCGTCAGGCCGTGCTCGTCGATAAAGAACGGGTATTCATTGGTGCCGTGGGAAGAACCACGGTACTTGATGACCCGCAGACGGCGCGTGGTGATCTGATCGGCCACGCGGTTATCGAGCAGAATTACGCAATCGGACACGTATTCCTCGATGCCATAACGGGTCAGCAGACCATCACCGCGTTCGCCGGTCACCACCGCCGTCACGCCGCGCTCTTTGAGCCAATAAAACAACCGGCGCAGCTCGGCGCGCAGCACCGCGGTGTCTTTGAAACTGCTAAACAACGCCTCGATGGTGTCGAGCACCACGCGCTTGGCGCCGATGCTGTCGATGGCATAGCCCAGGCGCACAAACAGGCCTTCGAGGTCGTATTCGCCGGTTTCCTCGATCTCGCTGCTGTCGACGTACACGTGATCGATGACCATCAACTTCTGGTCCACCAACCCTTGCAGGTCGTAGTCCAGCGAGCCGACGTTTTCCATCAGGTCTTGCGTGCGTTCTTCAAAACTCATGAACACACCGGGCTCGCCGAACTGCAGCGCGCCGTTCACCAGAAAGCTCATGGCGAACAGCGTCTTGCCGCAGCCGGCAAAACCGCACACCAGGCTCGGCCGGCCCTGCGGCAGACCGCCCAGGGTAATTTCATCGAAACCGGCAATGCCGGTGGCGGATTTTTTCAGTGCGGCAATGTGCGAAGAGGCATGGGGCTTCTCGGCCAATTGAGGTCACCTTTTAAAGTCATGAGTGAGTGCTGGATGCCCGTCACGGCATCAAGCGGCTTAACAACTCAGACTACGGTGTGGCGAAAAAGATCGATATTTCATAGCAGTTTGATGGCAAACAGCGGAGCGTCGGCGGCCGGTTAAACGCCGTAAAAGCCCCGCCGCTTGGGCGTGCCCGTGCAATCAGGCGAGCGTTCTCCGCCACTGCTGAATCTGCTCGAGTGTGGCCGTTGCCCCGCCACAAACGACCACCAATGGCCGCTGAAAATCAGCCAACGCGTCGTGCCCTGGCACGTTGTACAACGTAGCCAAGGCGGCACCGCAAGCCGGTTCGACCAACACGCGATGATCATGCAGAAACTGCTCGCAGGCGCTCAACGCTTGCGCGTCGGTCACCGTGGCGCAGCGAATGTCGTGGCGGCCGGTAATGGCAAACGCGTTTTCACACACCGCTTTGGCGCCCAGCGACGTGGCGATGCTAGTGATGGCCGGCAATTCAACGCGCCGGCCAGCGGCGACCGACTGCGCCAGGGAATCCGCGCCGAGGGTTTCCACCGCCACCACCGGCACATGACTGCGCCCGTTGCGCTGCAAACCCGCCACCACCCCCGAGAGCAAACCACCGCCGCCCACGGCGACGACAACGGCGTCGAAGTCGACTCCGGCTGCCACCACTTCATCGATCAAACTGCCATGGCCTGCCCACATTTCAGCGTTGTCGAACGGGTGAATAAACGCGCTGTGCTCATCCAGCAGCGACTGCGCCAGGGCGTTGGCCTCCATCCATGAGGCGCCATGCACGATGACCTCGGCGCCTTCTTGCTCGATCAACGCCTTGGCGCGGGCGGTGGTGGTTTCGGGGACCACCACGGTGACGGGAATATTCAGCTGACGCCCGGCATAGGCCGCCGCGATGCCGGCGTTGCCGCCCGATGACGAAACAAAGCGGCGCTTGCCTTGTTTTGCGTAGGTTTCACACACCGCACCAATGCCGCGAATTTTGAACGAGCCCACCGGCTGCGCGGCCTCCAGCTTGAGCCACACGGTTTTATCGGAGAGCACGCTCAGTGGGCGCGATTGCAACAAAGGCGTTTGGATGTGCAGCGGCATAGCGGACCTCAAGCGGCGTCAAATCAGAGCGCGTCATGCTACTCGACTCGTCGGCCCTCAGTCTTCAGCCCGCAATTGGCACAAACGCCCTACAGATAGCGCGTGCACACTAGTGGCGCTATGCCATATTCTTGCCGCCATCTCATACGGGCAAGCAAGGACGGCGAAGTGAAACGAATCAAGGAATGGCTCAGTCACGCCGTACGCTTTACTGCTCGACCGCTTCCCGCGTACCGAGACGAAACAGAACGTCAGCACTTTGACCAAGACTGCATCAATACCCTGGGCTACAAGGGCGACGAACTGGTGATGCTCACCGAGCATGACCTGTTCAAAATCTGGCGAGCCGGCGCGCAACGCGCCCAGCTAGAAGCGCAGCAGGCACTCGCCGACTCGCCAATGCCTGCCCCAATCCGCTGCGCCAGTTAACCCAAGCTTCCCAAACGCGGTGCCGAAGGCGCGATCTCGCCGATTTTCTCCAACCGGGCGCGCACGATATTGCGGCTGATGTTCAGCAGCCGCCCGGTTTGTAGCTGGTTGCCATGGCAAAAGCGGTAGGCGGTGCGGAACACAGTTTCTTCGATGTGCTCGTACAAGTCCGGCAGGTTTTGCTCAAACAGTTCGATCAATGCGGCTTCCAGATCCGCCGGTCCAGCGGCCAGCGGCGCCGGGCTTTGGTTGAGCGCAGCCGCGGGCGCTGCCTCGTGGCGAATGCCAGCAGAGCGCATGTCCACCAAGTGCAAATCATTGGGCTGCACGCGCTCGTTGCGGCATACCAGCAACGCGTGGTGAATGGCGTTTTCCAACTCACGGATATTGCCCGGCCAGCTGTGATTGAGCAGCTTGCGTTCAGCCTCTTCGCTCAGGCTGGCGCGCTTGTAGCCCAGGCGCTGGCAGTGTTCTTCCATGAAAAATTCGGCCAACGGCATGATGTCGCCGGGGCGTTCGCGCAGCGGCGGCAGGCGGATGGTGGCGACGTGAAGGCGGTAGAACAAATCTTCCCGGAAATGCCCGGCCACCACCGCATCGGCGAGGTTGACGTTGGTGGCCGCCACCAGCCGCACGTTGATGGGAATCGGGGTGCGCGAGCCCAAGCGCACCACTTCACGCTCCTGCAATACGCGCAGTAATTTCACCTGCATATTCAGTGGCAGGTCGCCGATCTCATCGAGAAACAGCGTGCCGCCCTTCGCCGCTTCGAACCAGCCAGCCTTGCTGCTGGTGGCGCCGGTGAACGCGCCTTTCTCATGGCCGAACAGTTCGCTTTCCACCAGGGTTTCAGCGAAGGCACCGCAGTTCACCGCCACAAAAGGTTCCTTGCTGCGGTTGCTGAGGTTATGGATATGCCGCGCCACCAGTTCTTTGCCGGTGCCGGTCTCGCCAATGATCAAGGCATTGGCTTCACTCGGCGCCAGACGTTCGATGCGGCTGAGCAGTTCTTGCGAGCGCGGGTCTTTGAACACCAGCACGGTGGCACGGACCGATTTGGTCAGTTCGCGGGCATTGGGATGGGTGAGCAAGGACATAGGACATACCTGTCAGGCAAAGGGCGCTGGCGGCAATCATGCACGAAGGCGGCATAGATAAAAAAATTATTAATTCATATTTATATATTCTTTTTGCATCTATGCGTTCGCCCTGCTGCTCCAGCAGCAACGGGGCAGCAATCGTTGCGGGCGCATCAGCATCAAACGCCGCTGCAACCCTCGCTCTTGCGCTCTAGGCCAGGTATTGCGGGGCTTGCAGCGCCTGGCATGCAAACTGCTCTCTGCCAATAAAGCGCGGATGTTCCGCCCACAGGAGAGCGACATGAACAGACTTTGGCGTAACGGCCTCGCGGCGCTGGCCACCCTGGCGTTTAGCCTGGGCGCCGTGGCGGCGGACACACCCAGCTCGGTAAAAATCGCCATCGTGGCGTTTACCCAAGGCGGCAAGCCGACCTTCGGCGGCATCGCCGGCCGGGTGATCGAAGACGGTTGGCTGGAACAGGAACTGGCCAAGCAGGGCATCAAACTCGACTGGATCGCCCTGCCCCACGCCGGCGCCGGTCCGCAAATCAACGAAGGTTTCACCAACAACAGCATCGACTTCGCGGTACGCGGCGATCTGCCCTCGGTCATCGGCGGCGCAGGCGGTGTGCCGGGCAAACTGATCGTGCCCGGCGGCAGCGGCAATAACGTGTACCTGGTGGTGCCGGCCAACTCCACCGCAACGAGCATCGAAGACCTCAAAGGCAAACGCGTTGCCCTGCACCGTGGCCGGCCCTGGGAGTTTGCCTTCACCAACTTTCTGGCCAGCAAACACCTCGGCCTGAACGACTTCAAAATCGCCAACCTCAACCCGCAAGTAGGTGCCGCCGCCGTGTCGGCCGGCAAGGTCGATGCAGCGGTTCTGCTCAGCGAGGCCTACGCGCTGGAGGACAAAGGCGTCGGCAAAATCATTTGGTCGACCAAGCAGGGCGACAATTCGTGGCGCCTGGTCTCGGACCTGTGGGGCACCGACGATTTTATCCAGCGCTACCCCGACGTCACCCAACTGCTGGCCACCGCCTGGATCAAAGCCGCCTGGTGGATTTCCCAGGAGCAAAACCGCGACGCCTACTACGCACTGTCATCGCGTGCCGGCACCGCCGAAAGCGTGCTGCGCCGCGACGATCAAGGCGACCCGGTGCCGTGGAAGGAACGCTGGGCACCGCGCAGCAACGCGCAACTCAGCGCCCATTACCAAGCGCTGGCGCACTACGCCTACGAGAACAAACTGATCCGCGAGGAAGTGGACCTGAGCAAATCGTTCGACACCCACTTCACCAACCAGGCCCTTATCGACCTGCACCTGGAAGACTACTGGCCGAGCCTGAAAGCCCAAGTCAGCAGCAACCCGTAACCCGGCTGGCCACGGCGGGCACTACCTGTGCCTGGCGTGGTGTGCTGCGCTTTTCCCCTTCGAAAACAGGAAACTCTTATGAAACTGCCACGCCCACTCGCGCGCGCAGGGGCCCCGTTCGCCCTTGCACTTAGCGCATTGTCGTTCACCGTCCTGGCTGAAACCCATGCCCCGACCCCCAACCCACTGCAAGGCGATGGCCGTGTGTCGCCGTTCTACACCTGGGAAAAAGCCATTCCGGCCACGCCTGGCAAACTGCTGCGCAGCGAACCGTTGGACGCCACCTTGAGCCTCGCTGGCGCCGCCAGCCAGCAACGCGTGCTGTACACCTCCACCGACGGCATCGACGGCAAAACGCCGATCGTGGTCTCGGGTGCGCTATTCCTGCCCAAAGGCAAAGCTCCGGCTGGCGGTTGGCCGGTGGTGTCGTGGGGCCACGGCACCGTGGGTGTAGCGGATGTTTGCGCGCCCTCCTGGCAAGGCCGCTCGATCCGCGACGTCAACTACCTCAACGCCTGGCTGAAAGAAGGCTACGCCGTGGTGGCCACCGACTACCAAGGCTTGGGCGTGCCGGGCGGCCATCCGCTGCTCAACAGCCGCGCCGCTGCCTACGGCATTCTCGACGCCGCCAAAGCGGTGGTGAACGGCACGCAAGGCCTGGCCAACAAAGTGCTGATCGTCGGCCAATCCCAAGGCGGGGCTGGCGCGTTCGCCGCCGCCACCTACGCCCCGGCGTACACCCCCGACCTCGGCGTAAAAGGCACGGTTGCCACCGGCGTGATCTACAAAATCACCGACAGTAAAAACCGCCCCGCCAAAGACCCCAACAAAGTCGACGAAACCATCGCCTACAGCTTCTACACCCAGCTGGCACAGCAGCAATACGACCCCAGCATCAGCCCGGCCGACTACTTCACCGACGACGCACTGCCGCTGGTGGAACAAGCGCGCACCAGTTGCCTGTTCGCCCTGGAAGGCGACACCGTGTTCACCGGCCGCACGCCGGCCAACACGCAGAAAAAACCAAGCCCACAAGCGGCAGCGAAACTCAAACCCTGGGTGCAAGCCATCGACTTCCCCACGTTGAAAGCACCGCAACCGATCTTCATCGGCGCCGGCCAAACCGACCCCAGCACCACGGCCGCGAGCCAAAGCGCATTGTCCAAAGACGCGTGCGCGGCGGGTAGCATCATCGAAGCCCACGTATATGCCGGGCTTGAACACAGCGGCACGGTAAACGCCTCGCTTAAAGACTCCATACCGTTTGCTCGCAAAGTGCTCAATGGCGAGAAAATCACACCGATCTGTGATCCGACGCCGCAATAAAAACTCGGCATTGAAGAAATCGCTCGTAGGAGCCAGCTTGCTGGCGAACCCTGCAAACCCCAATGCCGGGATCGTCGTTTCCACGGTTCGCCAGCAAGCTGGCTCCTACAAGAACGACAGCGGCTTTAGCCGCAATGTTTTTCAGCCAAAGGTGAATCACCGTGTTCGATTCCAGATTCTGGATCCCGAATTGTCGGACCACCGCCTGCACGGGGATGACAGATGTTGTAGCTAAAGCCGCTCCCACAGCTTGCGCGACCTTGTAGGAGCTTTAGCCGCGATGCTCTTGATCTCACGCACCCCCTGCTGCCCCACTGCTTCCCCAGCAACACCCCCCTGTCCGCCGTCCAGCACCCCGCCACGCCAAAACCCGCGCAACCCCCGCCGCACGGGCATTTCAGGCACCTGGCGCGAAACCTGCTCAACCGCCTTACGCCATCGACACTCCAGGTCGATGCCCACCCCATGAGGCCCACCCATGAGCATCGAATTTTTCACCCGCCTGCCGTTACACGGCGAAACCCAGTTCCTGCCCGGTGACCCACGCAACCGTGGCGACTGGTCCAACAACCCAGCCAGCACCGGCGCGGTATCAGCCTTCGATGTCGAAGACGACTTCACCTACATCGACTACCTCGCGCAAATCGCCAAAGCGGCGGAAATCAATCGCTTCGGCGGCGTGCTGATGGTCAATGCGCCCGGCGGCGAAGAGCCGTGGACCGTGTGCTCGTTGCTGGTCCGTGAAACCCGCAAGCTCAAGTTCGTCACCGCCTTCCAGCCGTACCACTTCTCGCCCTTTGCCGCCGCGCAAATGGCTGCCACGTACCAGCGCGCATCGCGCAACCGCCTGGTGTGGAACATCATCAACGGCGGTTCGGAAGTGATTCAGCGCCAGGTCGGCGACTTCACCGAACACGACGACCGTTACCTGCGCGCCAGCGAATTTCTCGATGTGGTCAAAGGCTATTGGCACAACGAAAACTTTCACTACCAGGGCAAGTACTACCAAGCCGAAGGCGGTGGCATGCGCGGCCCGCAGAAGAAGGCCGAGCTGCCGTTGATTTGCACCGCAGGCTCCTCCGAAGCCGCTCGCGAGTTGGCAGCCAAACACGCCGATTACTACCTGATGCGCGCCGAGCGCCCGGAAGACATTCGTGCGCTGATCGAAGACGTGCGCGCCCGCGCCAAGCAGTACGGCAACGACGCCATTCGCTTCGGCCTGTCTATCGACGTGATCACCCGCCCCACCGAAGACGAAGCCCGCGCCGAGGCCAAACGCTTCTTCGACGAAGGCTTGGCCAAAGGCGTGGTGAAGGCCATAGCCGCCCACTCCGGCCTGCGCTCTGCGCGCAAGTTGAGCTTTGAGCACGAGTACGCCGAGAAAGGCGAAACCCAGGCCTACGACGACTTTTTCATCTACCCCAACGTCTGGTCTGGCTTTGGCTACATCGGCTTGCCGCCCGGCGTGGCGCTGGTGGGCAGTTACGAAAACGTGGTGGCGCGCATCCGCGAGTACAACGCCGTTGGCATCGACTTGTTCTTCCTCGCCGGCTACCCGCACCTGGAAGAAACCTACCGGTTGGGCGAGCACATCCTGCCGCACTTTCGCAACGAGCGTGCCGCGCTCAGCCGTGGCGCCAACGAGCCGGTGACACTGCATTCGGTCAATGGCGCCTGAGCCTGTAACCCACAAGGAGTGTTTGTAATGTCCATTGAATTCGTCGGCATGGTGTTCCCCAGCCAATGGTCCGAAACCAAAGGCGTACGCAGCGCCGGCTTTGACCTCAACTACCTGCGCCACCACGCCCGCGCCCACGAAAACGCGGGGTTTGATCGGGTGCTGATCGCCAGCGGCCCCGGCGGCGCCGACAGCTTGCAAATCGCCGCCTTCGCTGCCGCGCAAACCGAGCGCCTGGGCTTTATGGTCGCCCATCGTCCGGCCCTCACCTCACCCACCGTGGCGGCCCGAGCATTCGCCACCCTCGACCACACCACTGGCGGGGGGCGCATTCGTTTGCACGCCATTACCGGCATTACTGCCGAGCCGGGTGAAGGCGATTTTCTGCTGGATAAAACCGAGCGCTACAAGCGCACCGACGAGTATCTGGAGATCGTGCGGCGCACCTGGGCCAGCGAGGAGCCGTTCGATTTCGACGGCCAATACTTCCAGATCAAGGGCGCGTTTTCCCCGGTGAAACCGGCCGGCGTCATTCCGATTTCGTTTGGCGGCTCGTCCGATATCGCCTACCAGATCGCAGTGAAACACGCCGATTTGTACGCCTTGTGGGGCGAGCCGCTGACCGGCGTGGCCGAACAAATCGCCAAGCTGCGTGCCGCCGCCCAGAACACCGGCGTGGCCTCGCCTCGGGTGAGTTTGTCGGTACGGTTGATTCTGGGGGCCACCGAAGAACTGGCCTGGGAGCGCGCCAACCAGATTTTGGCGCAGATCAAACAGAACCCGCAGTTCGCCGAATCCAGCCCGTGGACCAAACGCCTGAAAGGCACCGGCTCCGAGCGCCTATTGGCCGCCGCCGCTGCGGGCGATCGCCACGACCGCGCGCTGTGGATGCCGACCGCCACCGCCGTCGGCGCCTATGGCGATACCACGGCCCTGGTCGGCACTCCGGAAACCGTGGCCGAGGCGCTGCTCGACTATGTGGATCTGGGCGTGACCACCTTTCTCAATCGTGGCTACGACCCGCTTTACGACACCGTGGATTACGGCCGCTGGATTATTCCGGTCGTGCGTGAAGAAGCGCAGCGGCGGGCGTTGGCGCGGGTTAAGCGGGCTTGAGGGGACTAAAGGCAGACCGCGTTTAAACTCCCCTCTCCCCACCGGGGAGAGGGGCTGGGGGTGAGGGCCAGCCCCAACGACGATCTACACCCGTGAACTCAACAACTCGCGCGCCGCCAACAGCGGCCGCTCATCCACCCACTGGGCAATATCAAAATCCCCTTCCAGAAATCCATGCAGGTTCAGAAAGGTTTTCTGAATGCGCAGAAACTCCACCCGCTCAGCCGACAGACTCGGCGCCAGCGAGCGATGGAAATCGCCACGATAGGCCTGCGCCACGCCTTCGCGCCCGGCCTTGGTTTCCGCCTGCAAAATGTCCAACAGCGCCTCGCGGTTATCGCGGGCCCAATCGGCGGCGCGCAGGGTTTGCGCGAGAAAGCGCACCACGACATCAAAGTGCGAGTCGAGCAGGTCCTGGTGCACGGTGATCGGCCGCGGCGTGCCGTTGTTGATGCGTTGGCGCGGCTGCGCGATCACGTCCAGATCAATGCCCACCACCAGCCCCAGGCGCCGTGCGGCATCGGCCGCCGAGGCGCCCTTCACATACACGGCGTCGACATTGCCCTGTACCAAATGATCGAGCCCCGACCACAGCCGTTGCAGGTTTTCATTCGACGTGGGCGCACCTTCCTGCGGGGTTAGCGCCACGTCCACCAGCGTCACGTCATCAAAGCCCAGGCCGGCCAATGCCAAGGCGCCTTTGTAACCGTGCAGGCTCATGGCCCGGGCGATGCTGCCGGCGCGGCTGTCGGCCCAGGCGGGCAATGCCAGGCGCTTGCCCTTGAGGTCGGCGGGGCTGCGAATGCCCGAGTCGGGGCGGACCAGAATGGTTTGCCATTCCTCGATCCAGGTCAGGCCGATCAGCCGACTCGGCGCCCCGGCGGCGCGTGCTGCCAAGGCCGGTACGTTGCCGCCTTCGCGAAACAGGCCGGGCAGGTCGTGATCGTAATGATGACGGCCCAGCTGGCGAGCCTCCTGCAAGGTATCGACGGCCAAGCCGTCAGCGGCAAATTCCTCGCTGAGCCAGCCCAGCTTGTAGGCGATGCCCGATGCGGTCGGCACCGGGCAACGGGTGAACCAGATTTTCTCAAGCGCCGGTGTGGCGGCCAGTGCGGCAATGGACATGGGTAGCTCCTGACATGGGGTGTGCAGGCTTCAGTGCAGCGCCCATGCCAACGCTGTGCGCCGCGCACCACGGGCCATGCGCGGTTGGCGCTGCTGCATCGACAACAGCGCCTGCTGCTGCACAGACAACCGCCCGCGCCGGCCTGCTGCGTGGGCAGCACCAGGCGCTGCTCACAACCACCGCCGCCTGCATCGGCGGGCCATGGCATAGAACCTGCTCTAGCCCTGCCAACAGCGGTGCCGCATTCGGCATCGACCAACCATGAGGTGAGTTATGAGCGAGGCCGAGCGCGCGTTCGCGTCCCCCGAGGCGAGTGCAGTGTTGATCAGTGAGGAGCAGGCCATTGCCGTGGCCAAGGAAATCGCCAAGGAAATCGCCGCCATCGCCGCGGACAGCAGCCAGAACGGCCAGTTACCGCGTCGTCAGGCCGACTTGTTGTCCAGCAGCGGCCTGACCGCTATCGGCGTGCCCAAGCAATTTGGCGGCCTGGGCGCGTCGGTCCAAACCATCGTCGAAACCGTGCGCATCATCTCGGTCGCCGACGGCGGCGTCGGGCAGTTGCTGCAAATTCATAACGTCATGCTGCGCGGCATCTTCAGCGGCTACAGCGACGCGGTGCGTGACCGTCTGATCGCCGACGTGCTGGCCGGCAAACGCTTCGGCAACGCCCTGGCAGAAGTCGGCGGCAAGAATAAATTCGCCCTGAAAACCCGCGTGGAACGGCGCGCCGACGGCACGCTGGTGCTCAACGGCAGCAAGTTCTACTCCACCGGCTCATACCTGGCCGAATGGATTTCCCTCACCGCCGCTTCCGACGACGGCGGCGTGGGCGTGCTGCTGAACCGCAACACACCGGGCCTGACGCTGGTGGACGACTGGGACGCCTACGGACAGAAAAACTCAGTCAGCGGCACGGTGATTTTCGACAACATCGAGCTCGACGAAGCCTACCTCGTCTACCGCCAAGGCCCGATGAAACGCACCGGCCTGACTTTCCCGCAAATTCTCCACGCCGCCATCGACACCGGCATCGCCGCTGGCGCCCTGGACGCGGCCGTGCACTACCTCAACCACCACGCCCGCCCGTGGGTGGAGAGCGGCGTTGAACGCGCCAACGAAGAGCCGCACATCATCAAACAGATCGGCGAATTTGCCGTGGCGCTGCGGGCAGCCGAGTCGCTACTGCGCGACGCCGCGCGGGTGTTCGACCTGCACGAGCAGGACCCGGAGAATAAAGAACTGCAAGACGAACTGATTCTGTCGGTGGCCACCGCACGGGCGCATTCGGACAGCGCTTCGTTGCGTATTTCCAGCGATATCTTTTCCTTGCTCGGGGCCAGTTCATCGCTAAGCAAATGGAACCTCGACCGGTTCTGGCGCAATGCACGTGTGCACACGACGCACGACCCGATTCGCTGGCGTTTGCACCATGTGGGGAATTACTACCTGAACGGGGTTGATCCGGGTGAGTACACGGCGATTTTGAATGCCAAGCAGGTGGAGGGGGCGAAATAAGGTTTTGCCGCGACTCCCTGGAAACGATGAGGGGCAGGCCCAGCATGACGCGAGCCTGCCAAAAACATCCGTCATCCTCGCGCAGGCGGTGGTCCGACAATTCGGGATCCAGAATCTCAAGCCGTACACGATGTGCGGTGCGACGGCATCCAGCGGCTTCAGCCGCAATGCTTTTGATCTTGCTCTACCGCTTGTGATCTACCGCTTGTGATCTGGCTTGTGATCTACCCGCCCCATTCATCGCAGGCCGAGTGGAGTCGACGCGCAGGGGGTTGAGCGGCCGGGAGCCGCGAAAGGCGTGTCGGGCCAAGGATGGCCCGTCTCGCCGGCCCCCGGAGCGGCGACGGAGGGAGGGGACCTGGAGCGCAGCGGAAGGCCAAGGTAGGGGCAAGACTTTTTGGTTTCTTTTGTGTCGACTGACAAAAGAAACTCGCGCGTAAGGCGCGAAACAAAACGTTCAGCGCACGCGGTAATGAATACCGCCGCCCGAGCCATATGCATACGGCTCAAAACTCTGGATCCCCGCGTGCGCGAGGATGACAGAGGTTTTTAGCGCGACCGCGTTACGTATGGCCTTGTCCCAAAATCAAAAGCGCGATTTCCTGCAATCACACCTCCCCCTCAAGCCACCTGTTCCAGCAGCTTTTTCCCTTGCGGCCACAGCCCGGTCATTTTCCATTGTTGTTCGAGCACGCCCGGCCCGAATTCTTGCGAGCCGCCGAGGTTTTCGGCCAGGGCCTGGAAGTAGGCGCCCTCTTCGATCAGCAGAATCAGCTTGGCGACCTGAATAACGCTTTCACCCCAGAACGTGGCCCCGCCGTTGGCTTCCAGCAATGCCGGAATGTTGGGGTCGCGATTCAGGGTTTCGACGATAAAGTCCGATTCAATCTGCGTGCGGTCCAGGTACAGCGGCAGTTCACGCGCCAGGGTGACGCGCTGCGAGGCGGCGTAGCGCAGGGGTAATACGCGGTGCGCACCGGCCCAGCCGCCGAGGTACGGCGTGTGCACATGCGCCACCACATTTACGTCGGCGCGCTCGCGCAGTACCTGGCCGTAGCGCTTGCCGCTGCCGGCTTCTTTGCTGTCGCTCAGGGGCGCGCCGGCGGGTAGCGATTCGTCGAGATAGACCACACCGTCGTAGCTGACGACCGACACGCCGATTTTCTGTTCGTCCGCCCACGGGCTCGGCGCGCGCAAGGCGACGACGAGGTCGGTGTCGGGCAAGCGCACGTAGGCTTGCAAGGTGTTGGTGGCGGTCAGCGTGCGGGTTTCCTGGAGCACGCGAAAAGCTTTGGAAAAGTCGCGTTTGGCCTGGGCAACGAAGTCCAGCTGCCCGGCATTGAGTGAAGGTTGGCTCATGGTCGATTCCTGTCGATAACGCCACGCAAACTGTGGCCGTACCACCCACAGAGCAGAACTTGTGCCAGCGGCCAAAACCCTGGTTTTACAGGCCTGCCAGCCCATCGCCCCGCTGCGCTGTTGCCTGTCAGACACGCCAGTGCTGCTCGACTGCTGCTCCACCAGCAACCACCGCCCTCGCCTCACCTTGGATTGCCCCTAGCGCCTGAGCGCACGGGGCCTGCCGGCTGTTCGACGGGCGTGGCATGGGCGTTGCAATCGTGCTGGCACGACGTCCTTGCGAACATTCTTGGAGCAGCACATGAGCACTGAATTCTTCTGGCGCTTGCCACTGGGCACCGATGGCCCGCAGCTGAGCACCGATAACCACAACCGCGGCGCCCACAGCCATCGCCCCGGCAATATCGCGCCCGGCCGTTTGCCTAACGGCGAGCCGGATGATTTCACCTATATCGATTACATCGCCCAGGTGGCCAAAGCCGCCGAGCTGGCCGGCTTTGAGGGCGCGCTACTGCCCACCGGCCCCGAGCCATGGATCGTGGCCGCCGCGTTGGCCCGCGAGACGCGCCGGATCAAGTTTCTGATCGCCTTCCAGGCCACCTGGACGCTGCCCGCCTACGCCGCTCAACAGGCCGCGATTCTGCAAAACCTCAGCCGTGGCCGCCTGGACTGGAACATCATCACCGGCGGCAACCCGGCCAGCCAACGCGCCAATGGCGACTTCCTCGAACATGACCTGCGCTACAAGCGCACGGGCGAGTTCCTGGACATCATTCAAGGCCTCTGGGAGAACGACAAATTCTCCTACGACGGCGACATCTACAAACTCGACAACGGCTCGCTGCCGCCCGGCCTGCATAACGAGCGCAAGCCGGGCGTGTACTTTTCCGGCTTCTCCGACGCGGCGCTGGATGTGGCAGCCAAACACGCTGACGTGTACCTGAACTGGGCCGAGCCGGTAGACAAACTCAAACCGCATATCGAGCGTGTGCGCGAGCTGGCGGATAAACAAGGGCGCACCGTGCGCTTCGGCCTGCGCGTTGACCTGTTTGCCCGCGAAACCGAAGAAGCCGCCTGGCGTGATCTCAAGGCCCAGTACGAGCGCCTGTCGAGCAAAACCAGCGCGCTGATCAAGAACTTCACCAGCGGCTCCGACTCGGTGGGCGCAGCGCGCCAGACCGCCTACCACCAGAACGTCGACCGCTTCGAAGACCTGATTCTGGGGCCGAACCTGTGGGCCGGTTTTGCCAAGGCCAAGCCCGGCCCGACCGTGGGGTTGGTCGGCAGCCACGAGAACATTGCCGAGCGTTTGGTGGAGTACCGCGACGCCGGTTTCTCCACCTTCATTCTCGCCGGCAACCCGCATTTGGAAGAGGCGCTGCGCATTGGTCAGGAGGTGCTGCCGCTGGTGCATCAGCGTCCGGCCGCCGCCAGCCGCACAGATGAAAATGTGCAGGTGCGCGCCTGATGGCCCTCCATGAGGAACGCCCCGTGAGCCAACCGCTCGACACGCTCTGGTACACGCGCTGCCCGGTGCCCACTGGGCTGGGCATTGCCGTGCAAAAAGGCTGGCTGGACGAAACCGTTGGCGCCCTGGGCACTCGCGTGCAGTCGCTGCGGGAGTCGGCCAACCAGGCGGTGCGCGAGTCGCACTTCGACCACACGCTGCAAAACTCGGTGCGCCACGGCGGCAATATTCCGGCCATTTGGGCCCGCGCCCAGGGTCGGCAAACGCGGGTGATCGGGCTGTCGTGGGCCGATGAAGTGCAGTTGATTCTGACGCGCCCCGACAGCGGCATCAAAACCGTCAAAGACCTCAAGGGCCGCACCTTCGGCCTGCCGGACTGGCGCAACGCGCAGATCGACTTCACCCGCGCCCAAGCCCTGCGCGGCCTGGAAAACGCGTTGAAGCTTGAAGGCTTGGACGTGCGCGACGTGCAGTTGGTGGACTACCGCTACGGCGGCACCTTTAGCGACAACCCGGTTCAGGAAATTGCCGGCACGCCCTTCTCCGCCTCAGCCAACAGCCACCGCGCCGACGGCCGCAATGCCGAGCTGCTGGGGTTGCTGCGCGGTGAGGTAGACGCCATTTTCCTCAAAGGTTCCAGCGCCGCCCAGCTCGCCCACGACCTCAACCTGTACACCGTGATCGACACCGGCTCACACCCCGAGCCGCTGATTCGTTGCAACAACGGCACGCCGCGCACCTTGAGCGTTGACCAGCATTTGCTCGACCAGCACTACGACGTGGCCGTGGGCATTCTCGACTCGGTGCTGCGTGCCGAGCAGTGGGCCGCGCAACACCCGGACGACACCCGCCGCTACCTGGCCCGCGAAACCAACAGCAGCGAATACTGGGTGCGCGTGGCCTACGGCGAAGACGCCCATTTACGCCTGGCCACGGCCCTCGATGAAAGCGCCATTACCGCCTTGCAAGACTTCACCGCGTTCCTGCACCGCTGGAATTTCATCCCCCAGCCGTTCGACGTTCGCGACTGGATCGATACCCGACCGCTAGCCACCCTGCGCAGCGCCAACGCGGCCCTTGCAGGCTGATCGGTCGGGCTCAACTGGAGTGGCCATGAGCTCACTAGAAACCCTGTGGTACACCCACAGCCCCGTGCCCACCGGCTTGGGCATTGCCGTGCAATCGGGTCGGCTGGCCGAAGCCTTCCGCCCGTTCGGCACCAACATTCAATCGCTGCGTGAATCCAGCGAGCGTGAAGTTCGCGAAGCGCACTACGACCACCACTTGCAAAACTCGGTGCGCCACGGCGGCAATATTCCCGCCATCTGGGCCTACGCCGCCGGGGTCGAAACCCGCGTGCTGGGCTTGTCGTGGAGCGATGAAGTGCAGCTGATTCTGACCACCGAAGACAGCGGCGTGCGCACCGTGCGCGACCTGAAAAACCGCCGCTTCGGGCTGCCGAAATGGGCCAACGTGCAAATCGACTTCACCCGCGCCCAAGCCCTGCGTGGTCTGGAAAACGCACTGAAGCTCGAAGGCCTGGAAGTACGCGATGTCGAGCTGGTCGACTACCCCTACGGCGGCACCTACAGCGACGAACAGAAGCACCACCTGTACGGCTCGGAAGTCACGCTGAACAACGGCCGCCACAGCCGCCGCAACAACGAACTGATCGGCCTGCTGCGCGGCGACATCGACGCCATTTTCCTCAAAGGCGCCCATGCCGTTCAGCTCGCCAACGAGTTTGGCTTGCGCGTGGTGGTCGACACCGGCTCGCACCCCGACCCGCTGATTCGCGCCAACAACGGCACGCCGCGCACCCTTACCGTGGACGTCAACCTGCTGGAAGAACACTTCGATGCCTCGGTGCGCATCGTCGACACCGTGCTGCGCACCGAACAATGGGCCTGGGCCAACCCCGAAGAAACCCGGCGTTTTCTCGCCCGTGAATTGAACACCAGCGAATACTGGGTGGCGGCCGCTTACGGCGAAGACGCCCATCGACGCCTGCGCACCAACTTCGATGAACGCTCGATTCATTGCCTGCAAGACTTCACCGACTTTCTGCACCGCTGGGACTTCATTCCGCGCCGTTTCGACGTACGTGACTGGATCGATACGCGGGTGCTGGAACATGTCATTGGCGCGACAACTCGCAGGGCTATTTAAGCGCTGCTGCTGAGGCAGCACCGGCGATTTATTGCTTCTCCAGAAGCACCCCGGCAGCAGGTTGTGCTGCCGGGTTTACAGGCAACTGTTGGCCCCCGGCTTAAATGTTCGTCGAGCATTTAACCGGGGGCTTTTTTTGTTTAAAACTCCTACTCAATCTATTCAGAAAAAACGTTATTTATCAAAATGTTAGGAAATTAACGCGCCTATAAAAATATCCACAAAGGGAACTGGCACAGTCCCTGCTATCACCCTTCCACACCTTATTTATGGGTTCAGGCAAAGCACCACTCAACAACAGCAGAGTGCAACGCCTTACTTCATTCGACCGGGAGGGAATATGTTAGCGATCAACCCAATTACCAAAGGCATATGGCTGGCGTTTGTGCTTAGTAGCGCTACTGCCAGTGGCCAATTATTGGCCGCCGAGCCAACGCCAAGCACCGCTGGAACCGACACCACGCCGACACTAAAAACCGTGACCGTGACCGCTCAGCACAAAGAGGAAACCCTGCAAGAAGTGCCCGTGGCCGTGTCGGCCATCAATGGCACCAGCATCACCGCCGATGGCGTACGGTCCATGGGCGACATCACCACTTTTGTACCTAACGCTGCCGCGAAAAATCCCGATGGTGATGGGCGGCCACGTTGGTATATCCGGGGCTTGGGCACTGGTGATACCGGGGCGGCAACGGTGTACCCGGTCGGCATCTATGCCGACGACGTGTACCTGAACGCCCCCATCGCTGGTGGCGGACCGTTGTTCGACCTGGAACGCATCGAAATTCTGCGCGGCCCGCAAGGCACGCTGTATGGCAAAAACACCACGGCGGGTGCCGTGAATGTGATCTCGAAAAAACCCACCTTTGAAACCGACGGCTACGGCACCGTTGGCGTCGGCACCAAGAGCGAACGCATCGTCAACGGCGCCATCGGCGGCGCGCTGGTCGACGACAAGCTGGCCGGCCGGGTGTCGATCTATTCGGAAGAACGTGACGGTTACACCCGCAATGAAACCGCCAACCAAAGTTACGGCGACGTCAACAAGAAGGCGTTCCGCGCTCAATTGCTGGGGCAGTTCGGCGACAACTTCGAAGCGCTGTGGAAAGTGCATGGCCGCCAGTTTAAAGGCGATGGCAGCAGCGGCTCGCTGCCGGTCGGCACCTACTACCCGCCGACGAATTACCAGCGCCCCGACGGCCGCAAGATTGAGTTGAACGTCAACGAAGACTACAAACTCGACCACGACGGCACCTCGTTGACCCTGAACTGGGACATCGGTGACTACAAACTGACCTCCATCACCGCCTACGACTACCTGCGCAACCAGTCGCTGATCGACGCCGACTACACCCCTTACGAAGTCACCGGCCGCACCGACACCGACAACGAATACAAGCAATACAGCCAGGAAATCCGCCTCGCCTCGCCACAGCAAGAAACCCTGCGCTGGCTGGCCGGCGCCCACGTCTTCCATGAAGACCTGGACAGCTCGGCCGTGCGTAACGTCGAGCCCGGCCGTGCTGCCAACGGCGGTGCCAGCAACCAGACCGGCACGGTTTACCGCGACCTCAACTACGACCACACCAACGACAGCTACGCGCTGTTCGGCAACCTGACCTACGACTTCACCGACAATTTCACCGTTACCGGCGGCCTGCGCTGGACCAAGGAATACAAAGACATCGACCTCAACCTGACCCAACTGCGCAGCGTGTCTGGCGTGCGCGTACCGGTGTTGGGTGCCGACAACAACGGCAATCTTAAAAAAGGCGAAGACTGGGAAGCCTGGACCTACGACGTAACGCCGGAATACCGCATCAACGACAACGTGCGCGTGTTCTTCCGCTACGCCCACGGCTTCCGCTCGGGTGGCTTCAACACCGGGCTGTCGGGCGGCTTGTCGGGGTTGACCACGGTTGATCCGGAGGAACTGGATTCCTATGAGCTGGGCCTGAAATCCGAATGGCTTGGCGGACGGATCATCGCCAACGCCACGGCGTTCTACTACGACTACACCGACATTCAGGTGAACCTGCTGACCGTGAGTAACAACGTACTCACCACCGCCCTTACCAACGGCGCGGAAGGCACGGTGAAAGGTGCAGAACTGGAACTGGAAGCCCAAGCCACCGACTACCTGCACCTGCGCGCAGCGCTGTCGCACCTGGACACCGAGTACACCGACTTCAAAAACGTAAACCCCACCACCGGCGCGGTGACCGGCGACTACAGCGGCAACCGCTTCGTGCGCTCGCCCGAGCAGGTGATCTCGCTGGGCGCCGACTACACCATTCCCTTGGGTGGCGCCGGCAAGTTGGTCGCCGGGGCGGATGCCAGCTACCGCGGCAAAGAGTATTTCCTCGCGGACCGCCAGGATGAAGACACCCTCAGCCAGGACCATTACACCCTGGCCAACGCGCGCCTGAGCTGGTTCAACCACGACGAGAAACTCAGCGTCACCGGCTTTGTAAACAACCTCACCGACCGTCGCTACCAAGTGCATGGTCGCCCCAACGGTGCGGTTGGCAGCGGGCAGTACGTGATCACCTACGGCGACCCACGCACCGTCGGCGTCAGCGTGACCAGCCGATTCTGATGAGGGGTTCAGGCAATGAAAACGGAGCACCTCGGTGCTCCGTTTTTTTTGGCGCGGGTTTAGCGGATACGGCTGCTTTTTGTAGGAGCCAGCAAGCTGGCTCCTACACAAGCAACGTGATGCGTATCGCCTGCTGCTTCACCAACACATTGATCTAAACCACCTTAACTACCGCCATCAACCCATTGATATAAAACGCATAAAAACCCTGGCACAACCATTGCTCTGCCCACCCCACGCACAAGCAAAGGGACAACCCATGAGCGTTCACCCCCCACGTATTACTCATAGGGATCACCAGGATGTTTCGTCTAAATCTACTCACCACGGCCATCATCGCCGCGCTGTCCGCAACCGCTCAATCGACCTTCGCAGCCCCGCAAAAAACCACTGCCGATAGCGCACCGCAGCTCGACACGGTGGTGGTGGTTGGCACCCGTCGCAGCGATGTCACGGCGTTGGAAAGCGCGGCGCCGGTTGATGTGATCAGCGCGGAAAAACTGCAGGAAACCGGCGCGCAAGATTTGTCTGGCGCGCTCACGGCACTGTCGCCCTCGTTCAGCTTTCCGCAAGCGCCCCAGGGCGCGTTTGCCGGGTCTATTGCCCAAGGCGCGTCGCTGCGCGGGTTGGCCTCGGATCAGGTGTTGGTATTGGTCAACGGCAAGCGCCGCCACAGCAGCGCCAATATCACCCGCCAAGGCTTGGTCAACGGCCGTGGCGCAGCGGCGGTGGATTTGAGCTTGATTCCCCTGGCCGCCATTGCGCGTGTGGAAATTCTGCGCGACGGCGCCGCTGCCCAGTACGGTTCGGATGCCATCGCCGGGGTGATCAATATCGTGCTCAAAGAGAAGGATGAAGGCGGCAGCGCCGGTTACCGTTTCGGCGGCTATGACAAAGGCGACGGCCTTCAACGCAAGCTCAGCGGCTGGAAAGGCTTCGCCCTGCCCAACGATGGTTTTGTCACGGCCAGCTTCGATGCTGGCAGCCAAGACCCCGCCAGCGACACCAATCCCGACAACCGCAAGTTCTACACCAGCTCACCGAGCGTCAATACGCCGCGCGAGCAAAACGACGCCAACCGCACCTGGCGCTGGGGCTCGGGCAATGTGTCGGATCAGTACAACTTTTTACTCAACAGTGAGCTAGGCCTGGGCGAGGGGCTGAGCGCCTATGGCTTCGCCACCTACGCCCACAAAAACACCGACGCCGAGGGCTTTTTCGATCCGCAGAGCGTGCTGTTCAGCAACTACGGCAGCGTGGCCTCGCAGCGTTACCCCACCGGCCGCGTGCCGATTACCCGCTACACCCTGGAGGATTACGCGCTCACGGGCGGCCTACGCTATGAATCGTCGCTGCTCGGCAAGTTCGACCTGGCGGCCAACTACGGCAACAACACGGTGGACTCTACCGACCGCAACGCCATCAACCCGAGCTGGGGCGCGGCCAGCCCGTCGAAGATTTACACCGGCGAGCGCCAGGCCGACCAAACCAACCTGACCCTCGACTGGGTGCGTGAATTCCCCACCGACCTGCTGTTCAAACCCCTGACCTTGTCGGCGGGGCTGGCCTGGCGCAAAGAAAGCTACGAGCTTAACGAAGGCGACCCGGCTGGCTGGCGGTCCGGCCCGCTGCTGAACACCATCGACCCCATCACCAGTCGTCGCCTGCCCGGCTACTTTTCCGGCATCACCCAGGTGGACGCCGTGTCGCTCGACCGCCGCGTGCTTGGCGCGTATATCGACGCCGAAGCGCAGTTGAGCGAGAAATTCCAAGCCGGGTTGGCTGCACGCACCGAGCACTACGACGACTTTGGCGACACCACCAACGGCAAGCTGTCGTTGCGCTACGACTTCACCCCCGAGTTGGCTGCACGGGCCACCGCCAGCACTGGCTACCGCGCGCCGTCGTTGGTGCAGAGCGGTTATTCGTCGTTCAGCGTGCAGGTGGTCGAGCAGCCGAGCGGCAGCGGCAACTGGGTGGAAGTGCAGCAACGCACCCTGCGCGCCGACAGCCCGGAAGCGGCAGCACTGGGCGGCGCGGCGTTGAAGCCGGAAGAGTCGACCAACTATTCCCTGGGCTTGGTGTGGCGCCCGTTGCCCAATGCGTCGGTGACGCTAGACGCCTATCGCATCGACATCGAAAACCGCATCACCTTGTCGGACCAGTTGCCGGCCAGCGTGGTCGGGCCGATTTTTGCCGGCACGCCGTACGCCAACATTCAAAGCGCCGCGTTCTTCACCAACGTGGCCGACACGCGCACACGCGGTGTGGAGCTGACGGGTAATTACCGCTGGGACTTGCAACAGTTCGGCAACCTGGATTTGAGCCTGGGCTTCAGTAAAAACCACACCGACATCACCCAACTGCGCGACGTCGGGCGGATTCGTGGCGAGCAGATCGTCGGCCGCACCACCCAGGGCTTGATCGAAGAAGGCACGCCGGAAACCAAGCTGACCCTGGGTGCCAACTGGCAATACGACGGCTGGGGCATCAGCCTGGCCGAGCGCCGGTATGGCGAGTGGAAGGCGCTGAACGCCAGCAACCCGGCGCTGGACCAAACCTTCAGCGCGCAATGGGTGACCGACCTGGATGTGTCGTACCGCTTCCAGCAGGGTCTGAAGGTGTCGGTGGGCGCCATCAACCTGTTCGACAGTCACCCGGACAAGCTCGAAGGGCCGCAATTGTACGGCGTGGCCAAATACAGCATCACCTCGCCGGAAGGCGGTCAGGGGGCGTTCTATTACACCAGTGTGAGTTATGACTTCTGACACCGGTCGCGACCGCAGCCCCCTCACCCTAGCCCTCTCCTCGAGGGGAGAGGGGACTAAAAGCAGACCGCGTTTTGGCTCCCCTCTCCCTAACCCTCTCCCCGCTGGGGCGAGGGGACTAAAAGCAGACCGCGTTTTAGCTCCCCTCTCCCTAACCGTCTCCCCGCTGGGGAGAGGGGACTAAAGCACACCGCGTTCTGGCTCCCCTCTCCCGCTCGCGGGAGAGGGGCTGGGGGTGAGGGCTGCTTTTTGCCGCATCAACCCGCTGCTGCTCCAGCAACACCCCACCAGCACCCACCCTGCC
>NZ_CEEDHK010000007.1:213505-311212 GCF_979254655.1 Pseudomonas sp. AC229 | reverse complement strand
GCGTTTGCCGAGCATTTCGGTGTCGATGTAGATGACGTTCACCGGCGACTTGCTGGGGTTTTCTTGCTCGGTGAAGTAGGCGCGGGTGTATTCCTCGTCGCCAGCGGTTTTTTCCAATTGCCCGCTGTCTACCGGCGTCGTGACCACTTGGCTTGACGGGTAGTCAGGCGTGCCCATCACTGCCACACCAATCGGGCCGGTAAGGCCGGCGACGATCGAGGTTTTACGCAGTTGCGATTGCAGGTTGGCGTAGGTGACGAAGTGCAGCACTTTGATGGTGGGCTGGTTGGCCAATTCCGGGAACGATTCGTACGCGCGGTGCGCCAGAAGGCGCGGGCCGGTCGGTTTGGTCGCGTCGTCGGCAACGCGGTAGATGGCGTAGGCGTCGCTGGTGATCATCAGGCTGAAAATTCTTTCTCAGACTCGGTCTTGGGGCGCAGGTCTTCGATGGTGATTTTGTCTGACTGTTCAATGCCCGGGAACGTGGGCGGCGGCACGGTAGGACCGCTGGCGCAGCCGGCCAGGGCCAGTGCGCTGAAGGCGAGAAGCGTTTTCATAGGGTGCATGAAGACGTCCTGTTGTCATGGGTTTTATCGGTGCAGCGCGGGCGATGCTCGCTTAACCGCCCGTTATATTCAATTGCCATTACTGCGGCGAATTGACTGATACACGGGCTTCAGCCCGACGTGGTCAAGCAGCCTCGTACCACCCCCTCCGTAAACTCAAACGCCGTGACCTGCCCTCTTCTCCCCGCACTCAAGGCGAACGCTTGCCCGGCCCATAAGTTGCTGAAGTCCCCGACCCCTTGCGCTTCGCACTTGGCCCGCAACGGCACCAACGCGCCACCTGCTGTGGGAAACGCGGGTGCATTGGAATTTAGCGGCCCCAGTTCGCGCATCAGGCGGTTGACGATGCCGCGCGCCGGGCGGCCGGTGAATAGGGTGGTGAGCGCGGTGTCGCTAGCGCTCGCGTTGCGCAAGGCGGTGTGGTGCGGTGGGGTGAGATTGGCTTCGTCGCAAAAGAGGTAGGCGGTGCCGATTTGTACGCCAGCGGCGCCCAGGGCGAAGGCGGCGTTGATGCCGCGCGCATCGGCGATGCCGCCGGCGGCGATGACGGGCACGGTGACGGCGTCGACGATTTGCGGCACCAGTGCGAAGGTGCCGATTTGGGTGGTCAGTTCGGTGTGCAGGAACATGCCGCGATGGCCGCCGGCTTCATAGCCCATGGCGATGATGGCGTCGCAGCCGTGGGCGTTCAGCCATTGGGCTTCTTCAACCGTGGTGGCAGAGGCCAGCACTTTAGCGCCGGTGGCTTTTACGCGGTTTAGCAACGGTTCGGCGGGCAGGCCGAAGTGGAAGCTGACGACTTCAGGGCGCAGTTTTTCCACCAGGGCGCAGCTCGCTTCGTCGAACGGGGCGCGGCTTGAGACGGGCGTGGGGGCGTCGAAGTCGGCGCCCACTTCGCGGTAGTAGTCGGCCAGCAGCGCTTTCCAACGGGCCTGGCCGGCGTCGTCTATCGGGGCGGGTTGGTGGCAGAAGAAGTTGAGGTTCAGCGGTGCGTCGATAGCAGCGCGAAAGGCGGCTACTTCGCTCTCGACTTGCGCGAGCGTCAAGGTCGCGCAGGCCAGCGAACCCAAGGCGCCGGCTTGGGCGGCGCCGGCCATCAAAGCCGCGCCAGCGCCGAGCATGGGCGCTTGAATGATGGGGTGCTGCACACCGAGCAAATCGGTGAGGCGACGGTCTGGCCAATCTTTCATGTGGGCATCCTTGCAACGGGAGAAACAGGCGCGCCGCGCGGGTGCGCGGCGGGCTTGCATGATGGTGGAAAACGGCGGTTGGTTGAAAGAGCGCGGGGTTAACTGCTCTACGTTTTCGGCGCGAATTCTGGCGTGTCTTCCCTGCCCCGCTATTCAGCCTCGGCTTGCGGCAACCACTTCGCCAACGAAGCTTTCGTAGCGGCGCAGCGGTCGTCCGAGGATGCTTTCCAGGCGTTCCAAAGCACCCGGCGCCGCTTGCATGCCATGGGTCTGGATGGCGGCCATCATCAGCCGCAGGTCGTAGGCCAGCCAGCCGGGCATAAAGGCGCCCATCTGCTGTTCGAAGGCGGCTACGTCGTCGCCGCCGTAGGCGATCGGGCGGCCGAGGGCGTTGCTCCAGATGGCGGCCACTTCGTTGCCGGTAAATGCCTGCGGTCCGACCAGTTCGAGCGTCAGGCTTTCGAGCGCAGTGGCGGCGCGGTCGCGGCGCACCAGTTCGGCGACGGCGATGTCGGAAATGTCACGGGCGTCGATCATGGCCACGCCTGCCGCACCGATGGGCATGGGGTACACGGCGTAGTGTTCGATGGCTTGCTGCACGGTGTATTCGTTTTGCATGAAGTACGCCGGGCGCAGAACGGTGGCGGCCAGGTTGTGGCTTTCAATCATGCGCTCCACGGTGTGTTTGCCGGTGAAGTGCGGCACCTCGGTGAAGCGGTCGGCGTGGATGACCGACAGGTAAACGATGCGTTCGATGCCCGCTTCCTTGGCCAGGTTCAGGGTAATCAGGGCTTGGGTCACTTCGTCCGGCGTGACGGCATTAAGCAGGAACAAGGTGCGCACCGAGACCAGGGCGGCGCGCATGGAAGCGACGTCGGTGAGGTCGCCGACGACTTCTTTCACGCCCGCTGGGAATTGACCTTTGCCGGCTTGGCGAACCAGGGCGTGAACCTCGGCGCCCGCATCGCTGAGGCGCTGGATGATCAGGGAACCGACGGTGCCAGTGGCGCCAGTGATGAGAATGCTCATGGTCTATCTCCGCTTGAGTGAAGGGGTACGCGAGCAACATCGGCTGACCTTGCTGCGTTGGCGCCACAGTAGGTCGTTGCGAAATCAAAACGAAGACGCCACCATCGAGACTCCCCGTTTCAATTCTGGAACAGCCATGGACCTTAATGCGCTTATCGATTTCGCCCTCGTCGCCAGCAACGAAGGCTTGGGCAAGGCCAGCCGCGCCAGTGGGCGCAGCAAAGCCACGTTGTCGCGGCGCATTGCCGAGTTGGAAGAGCAACTGGGCGTTCGCCTGGTGGAGCGCAGCGCGCGCGGGTTGAAGCTGACCGAGGCCGGCGAGTTGCTGATGGCGCGAACCGAGGGTCCGCTGGGGGAAGTGGCCGAGGCGATGACGGCGGCGCGCGAAGGTTTGTCGGCGCCCCGTGGACGCTTGCGCGTGGCGGCGCCGGCACTGTTTTCGCAGTTGGCGATGGGCCGCATTGGCGCGGAGTTCTGCGCGGCTTATCCGGAAATCACGCTGGACGTGGTGGCCGAAGACCGCCTGGTCGACCTTGTCGAGGAGCAGTTTGATGTCGCCATCCGCATCAACCCTAGCCCGGACAGCAACCTGGTCGGCCGCTGTTTTGCCAAGGATCGACTGGTGGTGGTGGCGGCGCCGCACATTGCCATGCCCGCGCCCGGCGCGGTGCAGCCGGTTGCCAGTGTGGTGTTCAGCAATTTTCAGCCGACGCAGTGGAATCTCGACGATGGCCGCTTACGGCTGGAGCCGATTCCACGGCTGAAGTTTTCTTCGTTTCTGATGATCCGCGACGCGGCGATTGCCGGCGCTGGCGCGGCGTTGATTCCGCAGTCCATTGCGTGGGAGCAGTTGGCGCGCGGTGAGTTGGTGCAGTGGGGAATTGTGTCGCGCGCCGACGCCGAGTTATGGGTGCTGCACACGTCACGGCGGCTGGCGGCGCCAAAGGTGCGCGCGTTTGTGGACTTTATCTGTGGGCGCTACCCGGACCTCTCGCTGGTGTTGCCGGGTTAAACGGCTCGGCAGGCAACGCCCCGCCGAGCCGTTGTCGTTGTCGCTACAAAGGAAAGTGCCACCCTGCCCCGTTCAATGCCACGGCCAAGGCCTGAATATCCGCCCCACTGCGCGCCTCGAATTCCGGCATATAGGCCAGCGGGTCCGGCAGGCTGCTGGGCTGGCCAAGAAACCCTTCGCTGGCAGCATGCAGGCAGTAAGCGCTGTAGGCCGGGTTGTAGCCGCCCTCTTGAACTACCAACAAACGTCCGCCGCAGAGTTCATCGGCCAGCACCCGCGCACGCTGGGCCAGGTGGTTGAAGCCTTTCATGGTCAGCAACTGGCGGCCGTTGGGGTCGAATTGCGAGGCGTCGAGGCCGTTGGCGATGATCAGCAGCTGCGGCGCAAACGCGCGCACGGTGGGTTCGACAAAGCGCTCGAACGCCGCCGCATAGCTGGCATCGCCGGCGCCCATGGGCAACGGAATGTTGAGGTTGCTGCCCTCGCCTGAGCCTTCGCCGCGCTCGTCCACGCCACCGGTTTGCGGATGGCTAGGGCCCCAGGCGCCGTGGTCCATGTGCAGGGAAACGGTGAGCACGTTGGGGTCGGCGTAGAACCCGGCCTGGGTGCCGTTGCCGTGGTGCACGTCCCAGTCGATGATCGCCACCCGCTCGGCGCCGGCTGCCCGCGCGGCCTGGGCGGCGACCGCCACGTTGTTGAAGAAGCAGTAGCCGTCGGCCATGGCCGGTGCGGCGTGGTGGCCTGGCGGGCGCACCAGCGCCATGGCCGGGCGGCAACTGGCGAGGGTGCGTTCCAGCGCGGCAATGCTGGTGCCCGCCGCCGCCAGCAAGCCGGCCAGGCTACCGGTGTTCATCAACGTGGTGCTGCTGAAGCGCCGGCCGTCGGCGTCGGCGCTCTGGATGTCACGCAGGTACGCGGCGGTGTGAAAGCGCAGCAGTTCCTCTTCGCTGGCGTGGCGGCCGGCGTGCCAGGTCAGCTGTTTGGCCACCGGGCCGTTGCGCAGCACCGCGCGCATGTTGACCAGGCGCGGGCTGCTTTCTGGGTGTTGGGTCTGGTGGTCCAGCAACGCGCTGGGCGGCGCCTCGAACACCCCGAAACCGGTGTCGTGGCGCAGCACGTCGTCGTGCCAGAACACGTCCATGGATGCAGTCATGCCAGGCTCCTCAGTCGATCACATGCAGTTCAGGCGCAATTTCCGACAGGCTTTGCGAGCCGTCTTTGCCGCACAACACCGTGTCGCCGAGTTTCAGGCCAAAGCCTTCGTTGTAGAGCGACAGGTTGGGTTCGATGGAAAACGACATATTGGGCTGAAACACGTGGTCGTCGGCCTCGTCGACCATCATCGCTTCCAGCCAGGTTGGCGGGTAAGCCAGGCCCAGGCTGTATCCGATGCGATGCACGCGGGTGCGCGAGAGGTCGATGCGGTCGAGAATTTCGTTGCACACGCGGTTGGCCTCGCCCACCGGCGTGCCGGGCTTGGCGATGTCGATGGCGGCGTTGAAGGCTTCGGTGAGCAGGTTCGACACTTCGCGCACCCGCGCCGTGGGTTTGCCGATCACGGCGCTGCGCATGAGGATCGCGTGGTAGCGGTTGCACACGCCGGCGTGTTCCAGAATCACCACGTCGCCGGGGCTGATCGTCAGGCGGTGCGGCATGGCGTGGGTCATGGTGCTGCGTCGGCCGGTGGCACACATCGGGCTGATGGCGGCGTATTCGCTGCCGGCATCGCCCAGGGCTTTGGCGACGATGCCGGAAATCTGCACTTCCGACATGCCCGGGCGCAGCGCTTCAAACGCCGCCCGCATGCCTTGGTCGGCCATGCGCGCGGCGGTGCGCTGGTACTCGATTTCTTCGGCGGTTTTGATCAGCCGCTCTTCGGCCACCACCACGGAGGCGTCTTCAAAATGGGCGTGGGGCATATGGCCGAGCAGCGTGGTGTATTGCAACGCGCTAAAAGTCGAGGCCTGCATTTCCAGGCCGATGCGGCCCTGGCTCAGGCCCAGTTCTTCCAGCGAGTCGGCGACGATACGCAGCGGGTCTTGCTTGGCGATGTCGTAAAAAATGCCTTCTTCCAGGCACGACAGCTCAAAGGTGCACGGCTCTTCACTGGTGCGGGTCAGGAAGATCGGGTTGGCCAGTTTTGGCGAGATGATCAGCGCCTGATACCAGAGGAAACCCAGGCTGTCGAAACCGGTGAGGTAGTTGATGTTGTCGGGGTAGTTGATCACCAGCGCGTCGAGCCCGCGCTCGCTCATGCGGCGTTTTACCGCCTCCATACGTTGGCGGTAAGTGCGCAGTGGAAAAGCAGTCATCATGGCGAATCCCTCCTTAGGGAAAAGGTGCTCGTTTGTTTGGGTTGTCTGAATGGCTCGACGTGGAGCCTGGGCCGGCTAGCGACCCGGTGAGGCGGTGTGGTCGTGGCGGTACAGGCGCACCAGCAAGACCACCAGGGTGATCAGCACCATGACCGTGGACAGCGCGGCAATGGCCGGGTCGAGGTTGTAGCGCAGGCCGTCCCAAATGCGTTTGGGCACGGTGATTACGTGCAGGCCGCTGGTGAACAAGGTCACCACCACTTCTTCCCACGACATGATGAACGCCATGAAGAAGCTGCCCGCCAGACCGCCGCGCACGTTGGGCATCAGCACATGGCGCATGGTCGTACCCAGCCCGGCGCCGAGGGAGCGCGAGGCTTTGTACAGGCTGGTGTCGAGCCGGCTGTAGGCCACCAGCATGGCGATCAGCGAGTACGGCAGGGCCATCAACAAATGGCCGTAGCCGACGCCGATCAGCGAGTCGAGTTGCTTCACCTTGGCGCCGAGGTAGTAGATCGACATGGCCGACACCACCTGCGGCACGATCATGGGCAGCAGCACCACCGCGCTGAGCAGCACGCGATACCGCGGCTCCAGCCAGATGCCCGTGGCGAACAGAAACGACAGCACGGTGCTCACCACACCGACCGCAATCGCCAGCCCCAGGCTTTGCAGAATCGAGCTGAGCCAGGCGGTGTCGAGCAGCGTCAGGTAATGGCGCAGCGACCAGGCGCCGTCGGGAAACGCCAGGTAGCGCTGGTCGCCAAACGACAGCGGCACAATCACCAGAATCGGCAGCAGCAAGAACAGCGCAGCCAGCAACATGGCGACAATCGACAGCCCGCGCGCCAGGTTGAGGCGCGGTTTCACCGCCCGTGGAACCGCCAGCATCGGCGTCGCTGCGCCGCTAATTACGCGCCCGCTGTTCATGCGCTTCTCCCCGTAAACCGTGCAAAACCCACCAACTTGCCGAACACCACGGCGCACACCGCCACCATCGCCATCAGCACAATGCTCAATGCCGCGCCCAAGCCCCAGTTGGAGAGTTGGAACATCTGGATGTAAATGCTTTCGGCCAGCATCGCCGCCTTGCCGCCGCCCAGCAGTGCGGGCGTGACGAAGCAACCGAGGCTGAACACAAACACCGTGGCCGACGCCGCCGCCACGCCGGGCACGGTCAGCGGCACGAACACGTCCCGCAACGTCTGCCAGCGCCCGGCGCCCAGGCTGCTCGATGCCCTGAGCAGGCTGTCGTCCACCTGTCGCATCGACGACAACAACGGCAGCACGGCGTACGGCACCATGAAATGCACCATGCCAATCAACGCTCCCAACTCGTTGCGCACCAGCGCCAGCGGTTCGTCTACCAGACCGAGCGTCAGCAGGCTCTGGTTCACCAGGCCATCGTTGCGCAGCAGCACCAGCCAGGCGAAGGCGCGAATCAGCATCGACAACCAGAACGGCAGCAGCACGAACAGCTCGATCAGCAGCCGCCCCCGTGCCGAGGCGAAGCGCCAGCGAAAGGCAATCAGGTAGGCAATTGCCACGCTGATTACCGTCGTCAGCAGACAGATGCGCAAGGTGCGCCAGATCACCGTCTGAATCGCCGCGCTGTCGAGCACGGTGGCGTAGTTCTGCAACCCGACTTTCGGCAAGCTCACGCTCCAGCCGAGCACGCCGAGGGTCGGCAGCAGGTAGCCAAGCACGATCAGCAGCGGCAACGGCAGTATCAGCAGCGCATAAATGCGCAGCGTGCCCTGGCTGCTTTTGGGGGCGGTTGTGCCGTGCATATCAACCACCAATCAGCGCCAGGTAACGGTCGAGGGTTTCGCTGTAGTGGTCGGCGTACCAGAGGTTGTTCATCGACACCTGCTTGCTCAGGTTGGCCGGTGCGGTGGGGTTGATGCGCTGCAATTCGGCCGACAACAGGCTGTTCGCCTTGGCGTCCACCGGGCCCATGTTGTAGACCTCCATCAGCCGCGCCTGCACTTCCGGGCGCAAGGCGTAGGCGATGAATTTCATGGCGTTGGCGGCGCCGGCCGGGTTGCCCTTGGGCACGAACCACACCGACGGCGCGACGATGGCGTTATCGAAGGTCCAGTCGATGGCGCCGCCGGTGTCTTGCTTCACCAGCTCGGCGCGGGTGTGCCACATCTGGCCCATGCTCACTTCGCCGTCACGCAGCAATTGCTGCGACTCGGCGCCGGTGGACCAATGGGTGACCACGTGCGGCATCAGCTCCTCGATTTTGCGCAGGGCGCGGTCAACATCCAGCGGGTACAACTGATCGGCCGGCACGCCGTCGGCAAGCAAGGCGCATTCGAGGTTGGCGCTCATCCATTTGTACAAGGTGCGCTTGCCGGGGAATTTCTTAACGTCCCAGAAATCGGCCCAGCTCTTCGGCGGGTTCTTGCCGAATTTCTTCGCGTCGAAACCGATTACATAGCTGTAGGTGTAATTGGCCAGGCCGAACTCGTGAATGTCGCCGTAGCCGATCAGCGACTTGTCGATCACGCTGTAATCCAGCGGCGTCAGCACGCCCTCTTTGCCCAGCCGATACGACGAATACATTTCGCCGTCGCACACATCCCAGCGCACTGCGCCGCTGTTCACTTGGGTTTTCACCGCGCCTTCGGTGGGACCGCTGCCGTCGATCATCAGCTTCAAGCCGCTGTCGGCATTGAAACCGCTGAAGCTTTTCTCAAAGGCCGGCACCGCGTCGCCGCCCCAGTTGGCCACCACCAGCGAGCCGCCGTCGGCAAAGGCGCCGCGCATCGGGCCCATGCCCGCTGCGGCGGCCAGCACCATGAGCATCTGGTTGAAGCTGCGACGGCTGAGGCTGCCCGCCTCCACACGCTGCTGAGCAATTTCTACGGCGTCGTCGATAAAGCGCTGTTTGTCTTTCATCCCAGGTTCCCCTTCGAGAGTGGCGGCAGGTGAGCAAACTGTTGTTGATAGAAAGCAGCTGTTGTTGTGCGGTGTGCGGTTACGCAGAAATCAGATGTCCATGCTGGCGCGACCACGTGCACCAGTAAGGCTTGCCCGGTTCGAGGCTGTTCAGTAATGGGTGGCTGACCGGAATGCGCAGCGCGATGGGCTGAGCGTCGGGCGTGCGCAAGTCCACGTTCACGTGGGTGCCGAGGTAGGTCAGATGCTCCATCTGCGCCACCAGACCGTTGCCGTTGCCGGCCTGGATGAAGGGTTGCAGCTCCAAGTGTTCCGGGCGAATCGCCAGCCAGGTGTCGCTGCTGGCCGGCGGCAGCGGCTGTTGAATGCCTTGGGTCACCCAGAGTGGGCGGTCGTGGTAACTGCACACCAGCATGTCGTCGCGCCGGCTGACGTTGCCGACCTTGAGCAAGTTGGTATCGCCAAGAAAGTTGGCGACAAAACGACTGGCCGGGCGCTCGTACACTTCTTGCGGCGTACCCAATTGTTCCAGGCGCCCGTGGTTGAACACGGCCACGCGGTCGGACAATGCCAGGGCTTCTTCCTGGTCGTGGGTAACAAATACAAAGGTGGTGCCGAATTCTTTGTGCATGCGCGCCAGCTCGCCTTGCATCTCTTGGCGCAGGCGGCGGTCGAGGGCGGACAACGGTTCATCGAGTAGCAACAGCGGCGGCTCGAAAACCAGGGCGCGAGCCAGGGCCACGCGCTGTTGCTGGCCACCGGAAAGTTGTTTGATCTGGCGCTGGCCTTTGCCCTCCAGCCCTACCCGTTCGAGCATGCGGCCGACGCGCTCGTTGATTTGCGCGGTGGGCACTTTGCGCACCTTCAAGGGGTAGGCGATGTTCTGCTCGACGGTCATGTGCGGAAACAGCGCGTAGCCCTGAAACACCACGCCGAAATTGCGCTGGTCGGCGGGCAGCCCGGTGATGTCCTGGCCGTTGCACAGAATGCGGCCTTCACTCGGCTGCTCGAAGCCGGCGAGCATCATCAGCGTGGTGCTTTTTCCTGAACCGGAGGGGCCGAGCAAGGTGAGGAATTCGCCGCGTTTGATGTGCAGCGTCAAGTCGCTCAGGGCGCGGGTTTCGCCGTAGGTTTTGCCCAGCTGTTGCAGGTCGACGAAATGTTCAGGGGAAACAGCCATGCACCTTACCTCTCGCTCGCGGCGCTCGAAGCGCCTTCTTGTGACCCTATCGTCAGGGCAAATTAAATTGACATCAAATGATTTGTTTTCTAGCGTTCATGTGAATTTAACTAACCAAAAGTGCTAGAAAATGCCCCTAAAAGCGACACGCCGGCTGCCGTCTCTCATTGCCTTGCGCGCTTTTGAGGCATTGGTTCGCCAAGGCAGCACGGGCGCGGCGGCGCTGGAGCTGCACGTCACCCATAGCGCCGTCAGCCATCAGATAAAGAAGCTTGAGGAAGAGTTGCAAGTGGCGCTGGTCGAGCGCCACGCCAAGGGCGTTCACCTGACTTCGGCGGGACGAAAACTCAGCCAACTGGTGAACGGAGCGTTTGAGCAACTGCGTGATATTCACACCGCCCTGCCCACCGCCACGCCGGCCGGCGATTTGCGCATCGCCTGCGCACCGGCCTTGCTGGCGCGCATCTCCGGCATGCTTGAGCGCTTTTTGCGCGACTACCCCGAGGTGTCTTTGCATTTGCTCTCCATTGACCAGGCCAATCAGGACGTGGACATGGTGATCTCCTTCGGCGACAGCGAAGTGGAAGGCCAGCGCATTGCCGCATTGGGCGACATTCTGTACTTCCCGGTGTGCAGCCCGCGCCTGCTCAACGGCAGCGAACCCCTGCGCAAACCCCGCGACCTGGCGCGCCAGGTATTGCTGCACGAAGACGATGGTTACGACTGGAGCCGCTACTTCCTCGCCGCCGGCATTCCCAGCTTGCGCGGCCGGCAGAACATCTACCTGCCCGATGCCTCACTGACCATTGCTGCGGCGATTGCCGGCGGTGGTATCACCATCAGCGACCATATTCTGGCCGGCGAACAACTGGCCCAGGGCACGCTGATTCGCCTGTTCGACATCGAATTTCCGGCGCCCCATCCGTACTTCATCATCATGCCGCCGCGCGGCGCCAACGACCTGGCCAAGGCGTTTGCCGATTGGTTGGTGCGTGAGCTGGAGTTGATTGAGCGAGTGGGCTGAAGATCGATACCTCTGTAGGAGCCAGCTTGCTGGCGAAGCCTGAAAACCCCGGTTCCGAGATTGTCGTTTCCAGGGTTCGCGACCAAGGTCGCTCCTACAAAAACAGAGCCATGCTTCATCCCCGCAAAATCATGAACACCTTGCGCACTTTGGTGAGGTTTTCCCAAGTGCCTTTGAACCCCGCCGCCACCACAAAGGTATCGCCGGCGGTGAACTGCTGGCTCACGCCTGCGCTGTCGGTCAGGCGCACCTGGCCTTCAAGCAAATGGCACAGTTCGTCGTAGTCACATTCACAGCGTTCCAGGTGCGGCGGCGCTTCCCAGATGCCGCCGGTGGCTTTCTTGCTCGGCTCCACAAAGTGCCGCCAACTGCGCGCGGTATACGGCGTGTCGACGGCTTTGGGATCGTCGGTGATGAACTCGACGGGCGCCAGTTGCGGGTTGGCGAAGTCGATAACGTGTTGGGGGGCAGGCGTAGTCATGGTCGCTTCCGTGGGTTAGAGAAAGTCAGGAATCAAAGCCGACGCCCAGGGCATCGAAGCCCTTGAGCAACAGGCTGCGCTCGCCGGTGCGGTCTTCATGGGCCAGCGCGCGCTGGGCCAGGCGAATGCCGGCGTAGCGCAACGGTTCGGGCGGAAACGGAAACGGCGCGGTGGCGGTCATGGCCAGCTGCGTGCGCTCGTTCCGCAGGCCTTCGAGCAGGTCCAGCACCGTCAGCGCCGCGAAGCGTGTGGCCGATACGCCCTGGCCGGTAAAGCCCTGGGCGTAGGCAACCTGGCCGTTGGCGGCGGTGCCGCAGAACAACGTGGTGCGCGCCGAGGTGTCGATGATGCCGCCCCACGCATGGGTGAACTTCACATCCGCCAGCGCCGGAAACGTGGCCTGAAACTGTTCAGCCAGGCGCTCGAAGCTTTCCGGGCGTTGGGTAAGCGCCTCATCGCGGCGGCTGCCGAAGTGGTAGATGGCGTCGTAACCGGCCCACAGCATGCGGTTGTCGGCGGTTTTGCGCAGGTAGTGGAATTGGTTGCCGCTGTCGGCAATGCCGTAGCGCTCGCGCCAGCCGATGGCGGCCAGTTGGTCATCGCTCAGCGGTTCGGTGACCAGCGAGTAATCGTAGATCGGCACCACCGCCGATTTGAGCTTGCCCAACAACGGCGGCGCGATATTGGTGGCCAGCACCACCTTGCCGGCGCGCACCGAGCCCAACCGGGTTTGTACGCGCTGCTGATGACCGTCGGTGCGCAACCCGGTCACGGGTGAGTGCTCAAACAGCGCCACGCCGCGCGCCAGGCAAACGCGCCTTAACTCGGCGACCATTTTGGCCGGATTGATCAAGGCGTAATTGGGCTCGAACACACCGGCGACATAGGCCGGCGAATTGAGCTTTTCGCGCAGCGCATCGCCTTCAAGAAATTCACACGCCACACCAAATCGCTGGTAATTGCGCTGCATCGAACGCAAGCCTTCAACTTGCCACGGCTGGCTGGCGACGTTGAGTTTGCCGGCCAGCTCGAACTCCACGTCCAAGCCAAAACGTTGCACGTCTTCGGCGTACGCCGTCAGGTTGTCGCGGCCGATGCGAATCAACTGTTCGGCTTCGTTTGGCCAGCGACGCAAGGCGTTGGACACACCATGGGAAATGCTCGGCGCGCAAAAGCCGCCGTTGCGGCCACTGGCCTCGGCGCCGCATCTGCCGGCTTCGATCACCACCACGCTGGCGTTCGGCCAACGTTCAAGGGCCTGCAAAGCCGACCATAAACCGAGAAACCCGCCGCCGACGATCACCAGGTCGGCCTGCATGTCGGCCGTAAGCGGCGGTGCCATGGCGGCACGCTGGCAGGTGTCTTGCCAAAACGGCTGTGGGCAGGCTTCAGCCAGCGCCTGGCGGGGAGAAAGGACGGACATGGTTGTGCTCCATCGCGAAAAGATGTGCACGTTCTAAAGCAAAGACCCGCCACCATGCTTCCCAGCGGGCACGGGCGGAAAACCGGCTGTTCTGGAATACTCGGGCTCTGGCGTGCCGGGCCACTGGTGCGGCGGTTTAATTTGTGTGCTGGAGCTTGCAGTGAACGTCCCGGATTTGCCCACCAGTCTCGTGTTCCAACCCGACCCCGCTGGCGCGGCCACGCACGCGGTAATTCTGGCCTACCACCGCGCCTGGCAGAACCGCGACCTGGATGCCCTGATGGCGCTGTACGACCCGGCCATCGACTACCACGACAAACTGCAAAACCGGCGAATCGCCCACGCCGACTTGCGCGCTTATCTGGCCGCCAGCATGCCGGTTGGCGCGCAGGAATTGCAGCGGTACACCGAACGCTTACTCATCGATGGCGACACGGCGGTACTGCAATACCAGGTCACGCTCAATGGCAGCGATGGTCTGGTGTCGCTGAATGCCATCGAGGCGCTGTCGGTGCGCGATGGGTTGATTTTCAAGGTCAACGAATACGCCGTGCTGATCAGTAACGTCGCCAGCAAACCGCCGGTTCGCGAAGGCAGCGACCCAGTCAGTCGCCTGGGCTTGTCGGCCCGGCAGGTGGGCGCGCTGGCCAATGACCTGCAAGAGTATTTCCGCCAGAGCAAACCGTACTTGAACCCGACGCTGGACCTGCCCCAGGTGGCAGCGGCCACCGGCTATACGCGCAACCAGATTTCGTTTTTTCTCAACCAGGTGCGTGGGCAAAGTTTTTACGCGTTTCTCAACCAATTGCGGCTGGATGAAGTGCTGGGACGGGTGCACGCCGACAACGCAACGGCGCGTGTTGATGAGGTGGCGTATGCGGCGGGATTCAACTCGCTGTCGACGTTTTACCGCTGCTTCAAAGAACGCACGGGGATGACGCCCAAGCAGTATTTGGCGAGTTTGTAGCGGTTGGGGGAATGGCAGGCTAGTCGTGCGCGCTGCTTGCCCTCTCCCTAGCCCTCTCCCGCACGCGGGAGAGGGGACGGATTGCGACGTTTGAGAGTCAGGCGATCCCGCTGGTCTCCCCTCGCCCGCTCGCGGGAGAGGGGCTGGGGGTGAGGGAAAGGCCGTGCGCGCTGCTTGCCCTCTCCCTAGCCCTCTCCCGCACGCGGAGAGGGGACGGATAGCGACGTTTGAGAGTCAGGCGATCCCGCTGGTCTCCCCTCGCCCGCTTGCGGGAGAGGGGCTGGGGGAGAGGGTCGGGCGTTACACCTTGAAGCGCCGCACCACCGCAATCAGCTTGTCGTTCGATGCCGCCAGCGCCGCCGTGCTGCGCTCGCTTTCGGTGCCACCGGCCACCAGTTCTTCGACGATATGCCGCACCGCCACCATGTTGCGGTTGATCTCGTCGCTCACCGCGCTCTGCTCTTCGGCGGCCGTGGCGATCTGCGTGCTCAGGTCGTTGATGCGCACCACCGACTCGGCCATTACGTCCAAGCCCTCGTTCACCTTCGAGGTCTTGTCGACGGTGGCCTGGCAGCTTTGTTTGGTTTTCTCCATCGCCACCACGGCAGCGCCCACGCCTTGCTGCAGGCGGGCGAGCATTTCGTTGATTTCCGAGGTGCTGGTTTGCGTGCGGCCAGCCAGCGCGCGTACTTCGTCAGCCACCACGGCAAAGCCTCGGCCCTGCTCGCCGGCTCGGGCGGCTTCGATGGCGGCGTTAAGCGCCAGCAGGTTGGTTTGCCCGGCAATTTCACCGATCACGCCCAGCACCGAGTTGATGCGCTCGGCGTCCTGTTCCATGGAGCGAACCTTGGCAGTCGCCAGTTCCACTTCGCTGATCAGTTCGCGCACGCTGTTGGAGGCATCGTCCACCACCACTTTCGAGTGACGGGCGTTTTCGTTGGCGGTTTGGGTCATCGCAGCCGTTTGTGCAGCGCTGCGGGCCACTTCGTCAGCCGTGGAGCTCATTTCGGTGATGGCGGTTACAGCCTGATCAGTCTCGCTAGCGTGACGAATCAAAATCTGGTTGGTGCCACGGGACTGGCCACGCAACTGCTCGATGCCTTGGGCGATGACCGAAGACGACTCCGACACCTCGCCGACCATCTTCTGCAGATAGACGATAAAGCGGTTCACCGAATGGCCCACCGCGCCCACTTCGTCTTCGGCACGAATGACGATGCGCTGGGTCAGGTCGGCATCGCCAGCCGACAGTTTGTCGATATTGGCACGCAGCACATTCAGGCGGTTCATCAACTGGCTGAGGGCGAACACGGTGACCAGCAGCAGCACGATCACCATCGGAATTTGCAGCGCCGCAAGGGTGGTCAGCACTTTGCTGCTCTGCTCGGTCAACAGGCTGGTTTTCTGCGCCACGGCCAGCGACCACGGCGTGCCTTCGATGGGTTGCAGGAACAGGCTGAAGTCGTCGCCGCTGGTTTCCTCGTAGTTGCTCTGGCTCACGCCGTTAGAGGAATTGCCTTGAAGCGCGCGTTGCACGGCCGCCGCAAACGGGTATTGCTGGGCCAGGTCGGAGACGTTTTTCAGCACGTTGTTGCCGGAGATCTCCGGCTGGTTGCTAAGCACCTTGCCGTCTTTCTCGACAATCATGATCAGCGCCTGAATTTCGCGCTCTTTCTGCGCCACCAGGTCGTTGAAAAAGCCCAGGGTCACGTCGATGGTCGATACACCGAACGCCGCGCCGTTTTTGCTGATGGCCATGGCGCAGTTGGTGCGCGGCTCGGGGCTGGCGTCGTCGCGGTAGGCGTTGGCCCAGTTGCACTGGCCGGCCGGGGCTTTCAGGCCACCCAAAAACCACGGCTGCTCGAAGTAATTGAGCGACTCGGGCGAGTTCCAGTGGGTGTTGACGATGAGTTTGCCGCTGCTGTCGCGGTGGTAGAACGTGCTGTATTTGGCCCGCCCTTCTTCGCGCTTGTTGGGCAGCGGCCAGATGCCGCCGCCAAACACTTTGGCTTCGCCGTACTGGTTGACCAGATTGGGCAGCAGGCGGTCGATGCTTTCGTTATCCAGTTGCGGCACGGTTTCGGTGATTACCCGTTGCTGGGCCTGGACGCGGGCCAGCTCGGTTTTGATCACATCGCCAATCTGCGCGGCCTGATCGACCAACTGGCGCTGGTCAATGGTGGTGAGGTCCGGCTTGATCCATAGGTTGATACCCACGGCTGTGAGTGCGCCGATCAACAAAACAAAGAGGACGAGCGTGGCCGTGTAACGCGCCTGGATAGTTTTTAGCATGTGCCGATTTCCGCGAGTGCTGGGTGGGTTTACGGCTATCGGCCGGGCCTAAAATTACTTGATGGGGCCACGCGAACTGTTGCGCTACCTTGAACGTCTTAGCCATTGCCGCCCTCTTCCGGACCCGTTAACGCCATGAATCCAGTCGATCTGTCCGCCTTTCAACGCATCGTCACCGCCCACGGCAACACCGAGGGCGCTGCGTATTTCGACGCCGAAGAAAGCATCGTTCACGACATCTACCCTGAGCGCATCGTGTTCCAGACCAATTTCATGGACAACCGCAGCTACGCCGTCGACGTCGCCGACGGCGCGCTGCGCGTACAGATGACCCGGCTGGACAACTACCACCGCGGCCACAAAGCGCAAGTGATTGACGACGACATGGACGAGGACGACTGGGAGGAACTGGCCGCCCTGTGGCAGCGCCTGAGCCAGGACCTCGATCCCGAAACGCCAACAGAACCGTTCGACCCAGCCGACACCCTCGCCGACCTGTTCTTCACCCTGTTCGACGAAGACCGCGCCCAGGCGCTGGTAGAACAGTTATCGCCAGCAAGCGGCGCCTGGGACTGGGCCTGGAGCCGGCTCGCCGCCGCGCTTGCCCAGAGCAACCAGTTGGCCGAATTCGAATGGAAAGAATGGGCGACTTACGGCATCGCCGCCGTCAACGCCCTCGCCCCGCTGCGCGAGTTGGGCATCGAAATAACCCCACCGGATAGCAAACAGATCGCCGCCATCAACCGCGCCAACGACTGGGAACGCGCCCTGCTCCACTACTTCAACGCCCAGCTCGATGCCCACGACCTGAAACTGCTGGCCCTCGGCACCCATCTCGACGAATACCAGGCCTTCGCCTGCCTGCCCATGAACGGCCTGGGGCTGGCGAATGCGCTGGAATTGATGGGCAAACTGAAGCTTGTTTACAGGTTTTAAGCCGGGCCGCACGCCGCTGCGGTAAGCCACCGAAAAAAACGTATTAGATGGCGGAACATTTAGCTACTCTGCGGTCAGCGCGAGCCTGTAGGGAGGGAAGCGGTCGGTGTGGTTTTGCCATGACCACGCCAGAACAGGACCAGCTTTTCCCTCTAGCGCATCCTTAAATGGAGTTGCGCCTCTCAAGGACGTTTATGGCCACTCCGTTCGCTTTCCCAAAGAAATCCCTTGCTCTGTTGGTCACTGCCGCCGCGTTAAGCGCATCGAGCGGCGCATGGGCCGTGGCTTGTCCGTCGCCCAGCGGCGGGCAACTGTTGGTGGATAATCTTTCGGTTGATAGCACGTGCACGGTGGGCAGCGGCGAGAGCGTCGAGGTGACCGGCAGCGGCGAGATCGTCACGGCTTCAACCCCGGCGCTCGTCATCTCTAACGTCGGCAGCAGCGGTCAAGTGCTTAACAACGGCCGCATCGAGTCCACCGATACTGCACTGCTGGTACAAGGCACGGTAAACGGCGATATCACCAACAATAAAACCATTGCCGCCACCGGTAATTCCGCCAGTTCCCAAGCCATCAGCCTGGATAACGGCACGTTGTTGGGCAGCCTTATCAACAACAAAGACATTTCCGCAGTCAAGGGCAATGCCATTGATGTGTCCACAAGCTTGGTCACTGGGGCCATACAGAACTCCACTGGCGCTTCGATCAGCGGTGGCGGCGGCAATGCGGCCGAAGGTATTGGCATTAGTGTTCAAGGCTCCACGGTGCAAGACGGCATTCGAAACCTGGGCCACATCAATGCGTCCGAAGGTATTCATGTAAACAACGCCTCGGTCGGCGCTGGCGGCATTCTGAACGCCAATACTGGCAGCCTAATGGGTGATTACGGCCTATGGGCATCGGGCGGGACGATCACCGGCAGCCTGGAAAACCGCGGGCTGATTCTCTCGAACGTCTCGGCCATCCGCCTGGATAACGACGCTTCGGTCGCCACGATCAAGAACTCTGGCACCCTCGAAACGGGCCAGGAGAGCATCTTCCTTTTTGCCACGGCGAACGCCGGCAATATCGAAAACACCGGCACGGTCACCTCGCATTTCACCCACGCATTGCACGTAAATGTTTCAACCGTAACCGGCGACATTCACAACGGCGCCAGCGGTGAATTGCTCAGCGGCCAAGGCCAAAATGCACTGATGATTCAGAACACTGCGACCCTCAACGGCGACGTGTTCAACGAAGGCTATATCGGCGCTATAAGCGGCGAAAACGGCAGCGGTTTGCATGTCATCGGCTCGACCATAAACGGCAACATCCGCAACACCGGCAACATCTTTGCCAACGCCGGCCTAATGGCGCTGCGACTCGATAACGCAACGATCACTCAGGATGTGATCAACAGCGGCTCCATTGGTGGCGTCGATGCCGACACGGCGATCAGCCTTGAAAGCGTCTCGAGCATCCGCAACATCGTTAACAACAGCAACGCCAACATCACCGCAAACCTGGTGGGTGTGAGCGTGACGAGCGGTTCGACCCTCACCGCCCTCAACAACAGCGGCACCATTACCGCCAGCAAAGCGCTCGATCTGGCCAACAGCGCCAACGCCTTCGTCGTCAGCAACAGCGGCGCGCTCAATGGTGACGTGTTGCTGGGCATCAACCAGCTCGACCTGCTGAGTGGCGGCACGGTCACGGGCAACGTGGTGGGCGGGGCCGGCAGCATTCTCAACATCGGCACCGGCGTTAACCTCAACACCTTTACTGCGCAAGGCGACTTCCTCACGCTGGATCAGCTCAACATCCGCGCCGGCAGCCAGCTCAATGCCCGCAGCGGCATGCAAATAGGCAGCACCACGTTGACCAACGCCGGCACGCTGGCCATTGTCGCCGGCGATACCCTCAGCCTCACCGGCGACTACGTGCAGGCCACAGGTGGCGTGTTGCGTACCGGTCTGGCCAGCGCCAACAGCTACGGCAAGCTGGCAGCCAGCGGCAATGTCAACCTGACTGCCAGCGGCGCCATCAATGTGAACGTGGTCGGCGCACCAGTGATTGCCGTCGGCACAGTGATGGCCGATGTGATCACCGCAGGCGGCACCCTGACGGCGGGCACCCTGACTGTCACCGACAACAGCTTTCTGTTTGACCTCGGCGCCGAACAACGTGGCAATGCCATCGACCTGCGCATTCTCGGCGACACCGGCAACACCACCGAAGACGCGGTGATCAGCACCGACAACAAATCGGCCGAAGGCGCAGCGGCGGTGTTCAGCCAGTTGATCGCCAATGGCGCCACCGGCGATATGCAAACCGTGATCACCGCGCTCGGCTCGTTGGGCAGCGCTGAAGAAGTGTCCGACGCCATCACGCAAACCGTGCCGCTGAGCGCAGCCGCCGGTTCGCAGGCGATTCTGAGCAGCCTCAACGGCGTCAACAGCGTGATCGGCTCGCGTCAGCAAGGCGACACGGGCTTGTCGTCCGGTGACGGGTTTCTCGGCAATGAAGTGGTGTGGCTGAAACCGTTCGGCTCATGGGCCAACCAGGATGACCACGACGGCGTGTTCGGCTTCGATGCCCGCTCCCACGGCTTGATCGTGGGTATGGACGGCCACAAAGACAACGTCCGCCTGGGCGCCGCGTTCGCCTATTCCACCATCGACGTCACCAGCAATGCCGCGCACCAGAGCGCCGATGTCGATGGCTACAACGCCGTGTTCTACGGCGGCTACGACCTCGACGACCGCACCAGCATCAACCTGCAAGCCGACGCCGGTTTCTATAAGACCGACGGCGAGCGCACCATCAACTTCGGCGACCTGGACCGCAAAGCCAAGTCGGATTTCGACAGCTGGAGCGGCCACCTCGGCGCCGAACTGGCCCACGACTTGCCGCTGTCCGACGCCACCGTGTTCACCCCGTCGGTACGCGCCGATTACACCTACCTCAACACCGACTCGTACAAAGAAGACGGCGCCGGCGCGCTCAACCTCGACGTCGACAGCAACAGCAGCGAAGCTTTCGTGCTCGGTGTCGATGGCAAGCTGGCCTATGCCGTCGCCACACGCACTAAAGTGGAAGCCAACCTGGGCGTGGGCTACGACCTGATCAACGACCAGGCCAGCATCACCTCGGCCTTCGCCGGCGCGCCGTCGGCCCGCTTTTCCACGCGCGGTATCGACCCGAACCCTTGGATCACCCGTGGCGGTTTGGGCGTGATCGGCCAGGTGACCGACACGGTTGAACTGAGCGTGCGTTACGACGCTGAAGTGCGTGAAGACTTCGACAACCAGACCGCGTCGGTGAAGGTGAGTTGGTTGTTCTAGTCGGTAACGCCGAGCACACCGTGATGCCTCGAGCGCGTGGCGTCGCTCGACTGTTCACGGTGCTGTGCCTGACAGTGCTTGGCGCGTGCAGCAGCGTGCCGAGCCACGAGTCGCGCGTGAAGAACGCACAAGCCCTGGCCGCCGCACAGCACTGGCAACCCCTGCAAATTCCTGGCGGGCTCGATGTGATGGCCTGGATAAAACCAGACCTGCAAGCCGGCCAGCCGCTCACGGTGTATATCGAAGGTGATGGTCTGGCTTGGCTGACCGCCAGCCTGCCCTCCGCCGACCCCACGCCGATAACGCCAGTCGCACTGCAATTGGCCGTGGCGCAACCGGGCGGTAATGCCGCCTACCTTGGCCGCCCCTGCCAGTACGTAAAGGACGCGCGCTGCGCCCCGATCTTATGGACTAGCCAGCGCTTCGCCCCGCCGATTATCGACAGCATGAACCACGCGCTGGACGTGCTGATTGAGCAAGCCGGCACGCAGGGCGTGGTGTTAGTGGGGTATTCAGGCGGCGCGGCTGTCACCGCATTGCTGGCCGAGCGACGTACCGATGTGGTCGGCTGGATCACCGTAGCCGGCAACATCGACCACCGGGCATGGACGCGTTTTCATCGCATCAGTCCGCTGCGCGAATCGTTAGATCCGATGGACAACCCAGACGCGTTGCGCAGCCTGCCGCAAGTGCACTTCGCAGGTGACAAAGATGACATCGTGCCGCCTGTTTTGACGCAGCAATTCGCGGCCGTTATTGCGCCCGACACCGTGCAGGTTGAGCCGGGTTTCGACCATCACTGTTGCTGGCAGCAGGCATGGCCACAGCTGTTTCGCCAGGCCGAGACAGCGCTTAAGCGCCGCGCTCAGCCGACGACCGCACCAACGCCTTGACACACGACAGCAGCGTTTCCAGCGCAAACGGTTTGGTCAGCACTTCAGTGCTCGCCTGTAGATGACATTCGTCCAGCACATGGCTTTCGGCGTAGCCGGTCATAAACAACACCGGCAAACCCGGCCGATTGCGCCTGGCCATATCCGCCATCTGCCGGCCGTTCACGGCGCCAGGCAGGCCGACGTCGGTGATTAGCAGGTCGATACGCGCATCGGAATTGAGCAGGTTCAAGCCGGCGTTGCTGTCGGTCGCTTCGATGACGTCGTAGCCAAGGCCGGTGAGCAGTTCGGTGACCAGCAGGCGGATGGAGGATTCGTCCTCGACCACCAGAATCGATTTGCCCGGCGCCACCTGCCCGGGCTGCAACAAGGTCGACGGCGCTTCGGGCACAGCGGCCGCGCCGACATGATGGGGCAGGTACAAGCGCACGGTGGTGCCCTGCCCAACCGTTGAATCCACCCGGATCTGCCCGCCCGATTGCTGGGCGAAACCGTAGATCATCGACAAGCCAAGCCCGGAGCCTTCGCCGGTGGTTTTGGTGGTGAAAAATGGTTCGAAGGCGCGCGCCAGCACGTCCTCGTGCATGCCCACGCCGGTGTCTTTGACGCAAATGGCCAGGTACTCACCTTCGGCTAAGCCGGGGTCCAGCTCTGGCCCCGACTTGAGCAGGCAGTTGTGGGTTTCGATGGCGATGCTGCCGCCATCCGGCATGGCGTCGCGTGCGTTGAGGCACAGGTTGAGCAGCGAGTTTTCCACCTGAGCCGGGTCCACCAGCGCCGCCCACAGGTCCGGTGCCAAGCGCACCTTCACATCAATTTCGGGGCCCACGGAGCGGCGGATCAGCTCTTCCATGCCACCAATCAAACCGTTCACATCGGTTGAAACCGGCGCCAGGGTTTGCCGGCGCGAGAACGCCAGCAAGCGATGGGTCAAGGCGGCTGCCCGTTGGGTGGCGCCCTGGGCGATGGCGATATAGCGCTCCATGTCGGCGACGCGGCCTTGGGCCACGCGCATTTTCATCAGTTCCAGGCTGCCGCTGATACCGGCCAGCAGGTTGTTGAAGTCATGGGCGATGCCGCCGGTGAGCTGGCCCACTGCTTCCATTTTTTGCGACTGGCGCAACGCGGCTTCGGCGATTTCCCGTTCGCTCACCGCTTCGGCGACGCGCTGTTCCAGGGTGCGGTTAAGCTCTTGAATAGCGGCTTCGGCGTTCTTGCGCGCGGTGACATCAATGGACGAGCCGATCAAACCGATCACCTCACCGATCTCGTTTAGCAACGGCGCCTTGACCGACAGCCACACGGTTTTAGAGCCGTCCGGCATGTCGACATATTCTTCAATTTGCTCAGCTTTGCCGCTGCGCATAATCCGCCGGTCGTTCTCCATAACCTGGCGGGCCTGTTCTTTGTCTTCGAGAAACTCGAGGTCGGTTTTCCCCAGGTAATAAGCCGGCGGCTTGCCGATCAGTTCGGTCGTGCCCTGGTTGGCCACCAGCATTCGGCCGTCGAGGTCTTTGGCGTACACCACGCCGGGAACGGCGGCGGCAAACACTTCCAGCAGGCTCGACACCCGATCGCGCTCGGCCTCGGCGCGGCGGCGCGGTTCGATATCGATCAGCACACCGGGAAAGCGCACTGCATTGCCGAAGGCATCCAACTGGGCGTGGCCGCTGGCTTCCACCCAGCGGTACGAGCCGTCGCTGTGCATCACGCGGTATTCGCACCGGTAGGGCCCGCCACGCGCCATGGCGTCGGTGATGGTGCTTTCAACGCGGGCACTGTCGTGGGGGTGGATCGAGGCAAACGCCTGATCCAACGACAGGCCACTGGCGCACTGTTCTAAAGGAATACCAAAAGTACGGGCGAAGCGTTCATCGGCATTGATCTGGTCGTTGGGAATGTCCCACACCCACGTTCCAACAATTGCCCCCGCATCCAGGGCCAATTGCAAACGCTCTAGCGGATCAAGTGCCGATGCCGGCTCGTCGATGGTTGCTGGCGGATGAGACGAAGAGATGTTCATGGACGACTGCACACCTGAAGCTGCCACTACGGGCACAGGAAAAAGGAATAAATCGGGAGGCGTTGAGGCTCCGACCGTCGCCGTTGGAAAAGGTTACGGAATTTTGTGATCACACGTCGAAACCCGAATGAAGTCAACCGCTTAAAGCGTTCACGCCTTCGTGAGCAGCGGGCAAACCTGGGCAGCGCGGTCGGCCAGCAGACTGCGCAAGGCGTGCATTTGGGCGATGCGCTCATCAAGCAAGGCGATTTTCTCGCGGAACAAGTCGGCCAACAGCGGCGCCGATGCCGACTCGCTGTTCCATAACAGCGGCAGGTTTTCGCCGATCTCTTTCAGGGAAAAACCGAGCTGCTGGGCCAGCTTGATATAGCCCACCAGCTCCAGCGTTTGCTCGGGATAAAAGCGGTAGCCGTTGGCGCCTCGCTGGGGCTTGATCAGGCCTTTGTCTTCATAAAACCGCAACGCATCCACCGACACCCCGGTGCGTGTTGCCACTTCTCCAATTCTCATCGCGCGTGCCCGTATTGACTCTGGACCTAGGACCAGGCTTTAGCCTGCGGGCTCGAACTGTGAGGGAAGGCCATGATTAGCGTAAAGAACAATCTGAACATCGTGCGCGCCAGCGCCGGCTACGACCTGATCGTGATGCTGGCGTTTGTGACGCCGTGGACGGCCGCCTGGCTGTTTGACGTGTTCGCCGCGTTATCACAGGCACTGGCACTAACGCGCCCCACCCCGACGCTGGCTGGCGACGCCATGTTGCTGGCCAATCTGCTCGGCAGCGTGGTGGTGGTGTGGTCGCTGTGGCGCCTGCGAAACCCCAGCCGCCGCGTCGGCCTGTATGACGCACTGGCGCGGCTGTTGTTTACCGTGTGGCAGGTGGTTGCCGTGGCGCATGGCGCGAGCTTTCTGGTGCTGGGTTTTACCGTGATGGAGGTGGTATTTGGGCTGGCGCAGGTGTGGCCGGTGAAAGCTGCTGGCAGGAAGCAGACGCCGGCGCCAAGCGTTTAATTTTGTCGCCCATGACCGCCGTGCGCCGCCAAGATTAATTACACTGCCCGGCATGATTAACGTGCGCCAGGTACTGGCTGCCCCAAAGGAACTCGCCCCCATGGCCTCAGCCGACAAACAACAAAAACGTGCCCAGCGGGCCAAAGCCAAGGCCAAACAGAATCGCTCGGGCAAGGGCAAACCCTCCGTGGTGCATCCGCTGCTGGCCAATCCGGCAATCAACGAGCCGTTCGATGATGTGGAAATCGACCTGAGCACGTTTGACTTCAAAGACATCGAAGAAAACGGTTTCGACCCGGCGCTGTTCGATGACCTGTTCCAGACCATGCGCGCCGCCGAGGGCATCAGCTTGTTGGCGATGTGCCTGGTATTCCTGCAGTACCCCGTGCTTGAACTGGTGGTGGCCGAGGAAGCTGAAGAGCCAGCAACGGATTTCATGATGGGCTTGCTGATCGTGTATCGCGGCCTGTTCCACAACGACGACGAAGACGCGGCGGTGGAATGGGTGGGCGGTGAAACCTTCCAGGCGGCGTTCACGGAAGCCTCGCAGATTCTGCAGAAACGCGACGCGCGCAGCGCTCGTCCTTGAAGTCCCTTGGCCTGCTGCGCCTGACGCTGCTCACGGTCATAGCCCTCAGCGCCCCGGCACTGCACGCAGCCACGCCGGTAGCAGCCGAAAACCACCGCATCACGTTGCGCACCCTGGACCCCAACGCCGTGCCTGTCGGCCAGTGGCGGATAAAGGTGTGGGTGAGTTACGCGCCCTTGGAACGAGGCGCGCCGAATACCACTGAAACCACCACGTCGAGCGATAACTGCAAAAGTTCAGGCGCCTTCAACTCGGGGTGGACATTGCGACGCTGCACCCGTACGTACGACAGAAGCGTGTCCAGAACACTGCCGGCCGCGCAAATGCGTGCAGCCGATGCGCGCACGCTAAACCTGGATTTCCCCCCCGTGGTTGAGGACAAAGGCGGCGTCTTTGGTATCGAGGACGTGGTGATGGAATACACCACCTGTGCCAAAGGCTGCCCGATGGAGCGTTTGGACGTGCGGCTGTCGTGCTGGGATGAAGAAGTCGAAGCCGGCGAAGTGCTGGCCGCGGGCATGGTGTTCCGCTATTCACGCGGCGCCAAGGCCCATCCGGCCACCGCGCAATGCGGGCTGCATGTGGGCGACGAAACGACGTGGGCCAACCAGGCCACTGTGATGCAACGGGTGCGCGGCCATTTCGGTGATGACCAGCAGATGTTCAGCAGCGAAATGCTCAACGTATTCACCGCCATCCCCACGCGCGACCACGGCTGGCAATGGAACCCTGCACGCGGCGACCACACCACCCTGTGCCGTCTGCCCGATAACCAGCAGTACCTCAGCCGCGACCTGCTCGCCACCCTGCCCGTCTCGTTGGGCTGGCCTTACCGGCACGAAGTGGAAATACGGGTGACCAGCAAGCCAAACGGCGAGGTGTGCACCATTTGGCTGAGCGGCACGGACGATGAAACCTACCTGCGCTATTTCTACACCTTTGATAACGGCCAGCTGGTGATGGTCTCCACCGACGACGAACCGGACGACGTCAAGCGCGAATGGCGCTGGGCCAACGGCGAGCCGTGGGAATACACGCGCAGGCAGATGCCCGACTCCGTGGCCGGGCATGACGCGATTTTGTATTGGCACAAGGTGGCGGCAGAGCAGTGGCCGAAGCGGATGGATTATTCGCCAGATTTTAAGGAGTTTGCCGGGTTGAAGGCGTTTGCGGGGGAGTTGGTGGAGCGGTTTGGGAAGTGAGGGCGCGACCATCGTCATCCCCGCTCAGGCGGGGATTTACGCTCTGTCAGGAGAACGCGTAAGTCGCAACATTCTGGATTCCCGCCTCCGCGGGAATGACGGTGTCGCGCTAAAAACCTCCGTCATCCCCGCGCAGGCGGGGATCCAGGGTCTGTCAGGAGAACGCGTAAGTCGCAACACTCTGGATCCCCGCGTTCGCGAGGATGACGGGGAATTGCTTGCAGACGTGTGTTTTCCCACACAATCGCGCCAAAAACCTCGGTCATCCTCGCGCACGCGGGAATCCAGGGTCTGTCAGGGAAACGCGTAAGGCGCAACATTCGGAATCCAGAATTTCAAGCCTCACGAGCGTCTAAACCCAACCCCCGCAAACCCTCACTGCCCCAACCCATACTTCCGAACCTTATCGAACAACGTCGTCTTAGCCATCCCCAGCTCCAAACTCGCCTGACTCAAATTCCCCCCGCTGCGCTGCAACGCATCGCTTAACAAATTGCGCTCAAACGCCTCCACCGCTTCAGAAAACGCCAACGGCTGCGCGCTCCCCGCTCCCGTTTTTTTGAACGCTGGCAAACCCAGGGCAAAGCGCTCGGCGACGTTGCGCAGTTCGCGTACGTTGCCGGGCCAGTCGTGGCTCATGAGGTGGGACAGCGTCTGGTTATCCAGCTCTGGCACCGCGCGATCAAAGCGCAGGGACGACTGCTGCAAAAAATGCTCGAACAGTTGCAGGATGTCTTCGCGGCGCTCGCGCAGCGGCGGCAGTTCCAGCGTCACCACGTTGAGGCGGTAGTACAAGTCGCTGCGGAACTCGCCGGCTTTGCTCGATTCGTCGAGGTCCGATTTGGTCGCGGCAATCACCCGGCAGTCCACCGCCACGCTCTGGTTCGAGCCCAGTCGTTCGAGGGTGCGTTCCTGCAACACCCGCAGCAGTTTTATTTGCAACGGCAGCGGCATGCTTTCCACTTCGTCGAGGAATAGGGTGCCGCCGTCGGCGTGTTCGATTTTGCCGATGCGGCGTTTGCCAGCGCCGGTGAAGGCGTTGGCTTCATGGCCGAAAATTTCGCTTTCGAACAGGTTCTCCGGCAGCCCGCCGCAGTTCAGCGCAACGAATTGCTTGCTGTGGCGGCGGCTGAAGTCGTGCAGGCAACGTGCGACCAGTTCTTTGCCCGTGCCGGTCTCGCCTTCGATGAGGACGTTGGCGGAGGTGTCGGCAACATTGGCGATCAGTTCGCGCAGCTGCTGCATGGCTGGCGAGCGCCCGATAATGCGCCCTTCCAGTGAATTGCGTTCGGCCAGTTGCCGGCGCAGCGACGACACTTCGCGCGCCAGGCTGCGTTGCTCCAAGGCGCGGCGCACCACGTCCACCAGGCGCTCGGGCGAAAACGGCTTTTCCATGAAGTCATAGGCGCCCTTCTGCATGGCGTCGACGGCCATGGAAATGTCGCCATGACCGGTGATCAACACCACCGGCAAGCTGCGGTCGCGGGCTTTGAGTTGGGTCAGCAGTTGCAGACCGTCGATGCCCGGCAAACGAATGTCGCTGATAACGATGCCGGCAAAGTTGTCACCCACCTGCTCCAGCGCTTCCTCGGCACTGCCAACACCGGTGCAGGGAATGTCTTCCAGCGCCAGCGCTTGCTGGCAGCCGAGCAGTACGTGGGGGTCGTCTTCAACAATCAGCACGCTAAGTTCAGGGTTCATAGAGGCTCGCCAAGGTGGGGGCTCGCTAACGCTAAGCTGAGAACGAATGTGGTGCCACCATCGTCCGGGTGTTCGACGCCCAGGTGCCCGCCGGTTGCGGCGGCCAGGCTGGCCGACAGCGTAAGGCCAAGGCCCAGGCCTTGCTCGCCGGGCTTGGTGGTGAAGAACGGCTCGAACAGATGCTTACGCGCTTCGGCATCGATGCCATGGCCGTTGTCGCGCACGCGAAGCAGGTATTTGCCTTCCTGCGCTTCGCCTTCAAGCCACAGCTCGGGCTGCGGCTGCGCCTGCATGGCGTCGAGGGCGTTGCCGATGAGGTTGACCAGAATCTGTTCCAGGCGCGTCTGGTTGATGAGCAACTGCACATCAGCGAAGTCGCGGTGCACGGTCAGGCGCATGTCGTCCAAGCGGCCACTGAGCAATTGCAGTGCGGCGTCCACGGCCTTGCCAAGGGAGGCCTGGCCTTTGTCGTCGCCGCGTCGGGCGAACGAACGCAGGCTGGCGGTGATGCGGCCCATGCGGTCGATCAGTTCGTTGATGGTGGTGAGGTTGGTGCTGGCCACGTCCAACTGCCCGCGCTGAAGAAAACGCACGGTGTTGCCGGACAACGTGCGCAGCGCCGCCAGCGGCTGGTTCAGTTCGTGGGCGATGCTGGTGGACATCTGCCCGATGGCAGCGAGCTTGCCGGCCTGCACCAGTTCGTCTTGATAGCGCCGCAGCGTTTCTTCGGCCTGGCGCCGTTCGCGTATCTGGCCCTTGAGCCGCTCGTTGCTGGCGCGCAGGTCGGCGGTGCGTTCGGTAATCCGACGCTCCAGTTGGTTGTTGGCTTCCTGCAAGGCTTCGCGGGCGGCAAGCCGGGTGGCGATGACCTTGCGCCGCTCGTTCCAGGCAATCAGCAGAAACGCCACAAAGGCAAAGCCCACGGCCAGCAGAATGCCCTGATTGATGGCTTGTCGGCGCAGGTCCTGCAGGGGCGTGAGCAAGGTGAAGTTCCACGGCGTGTCACTGAGCGGCCGGGTTTGCGCCAGGTAGCTGATATTGCCGTCGTCTCCCGCCACTTCGGTGTTGGCGGGAAAGGTGAGTTTCTCTTCGCCTTCGGCCAGCGTTTCGCGGTCCAGCGGTTGCAGCTCGTTAAGCGGAAACCAGTAGTACTGCAGGCTGCGGGCGAGTTTTTCCTTGGTCTCGTCACTCAGCGGCACCACCGATTTCAAGCGCCGCGCCGGATCGCTAGACAAGATGATGATGCCGTTTTCATCGCTCACAAACGCTTCCAGCCGCGCCCGCTGCCAACGTTCTTCCAGCGGTTCCAGGCGCACTTTCACCACGGCTACGCCAATGACTTTGCCGTGTTCTTCCAGGCCATGGGCCAAGTAATAACCGGGTTCGCCGTTGGTGCTGCCGATGCCGTAGAAACGCCCCGGCTGGCTGCGAATGGCGCTTTGGAAATAGGCACGGAACGACAGGTCTTCGCCCAGGTAGCTGTCGACATCGCGCCAGTTGCTGGTGGCCATGACGCGGCCAGTGGTGTCCATCACGTAAATGGCGCGGCTGCGGCTGCGGCGGTTCAGGCCTTCGAGGTAATCGTTGACGGTTTGCCGATGCTCTGGCGTGGGATCGGCCAGCAGCTCGGAGACGCTGGACTCAAGCTCCAACAGGCTGGGCAAATAGGTGTACTTGCTGATCTCGCTTTCAACGGCGCGGGCATGCAGTTCCAGCTGCCGCTGGCCGTTTTCGCTGAGGCTGCGAATACCAACGTGTTCACTGGCCCAGAAGCCGACAAAGCCCAGGCCGATCATCAGGGCGATGACCAACGGTGGGAGGAACAGGTGGCGGATCAGGCGGGGTTTCACGGCGAGTGATGGCGACACGGCGCGATGGAGAGAAGAGTCGCATTTCATCACATAACCTTTTGGTGCACCTAGCTACGGCTACTGCGCGAACGCCATCCGCACCCGGGCAGTGCTCGGAATCCTCACGTACTTGAGTACGCTGCGGTTCCTGCGCGCTGGCCGGGTACGGCTGACGTCCGCTCGCTACGCCTCTTACTGTGGGAAAAGCAGAGCGGTGCAGGGGCTTCTCCGCTGCTCTGCTTGCATCAACGCGTAGCAAGCGGGTGTCGCGATTATCGGCCAGCCCGCAGATAGCCTCAGTGCTGCAAAATCTTGTTCAAAAAGTGCTGCGTCCGTTCCGCACGCTGGCTGATGTCGCCGAAGAACTCTTCCTTCTTGCAGTCTTCGATGATTTTGCCGGCGTCCATGAAGATCACGCGGTCGGCCACTTTGCGGGCGAAGCCCATTTCGTGGGTTACGCACATCATGGTCATGCCTTCCTGGGCCAGTTGCACCATGACGTCGAGCACTTCGTTGACCATTTCCGGGTCGAGCGCCGACGTTGGTTCGTCGAACAGCATGACGATGGGGTCCATGGCCAACGCTCGGGCAATTGCCACGCGTTGCTGCTGACCGCCGGAGAGCTGGCCCGGATGCTTGTGGGCGTGCGCCGACAGGCCAACCCGCTCAAGCAATTGCAGGCCTTTGGCGGTGGCTTCTTCCTTGCTGCGGCCCAGCACTTTGATCTGCGCGATAGTCAGGTTTTCGGTGATGGTCAGGTGCGGGAACAACTCGAAATGCTGGAACACCATGCCCACGCGCGAGCGCAGTTTCGGCAAGTTGGTTTTCGGGTCGGCAATGGAGGTGCCGTCAACGACGATGTCGCCTTTTTGGAACGGCTCCAGCGCGTTGACGCACTTGATCAAGGTGGACTTACCCGAGCCCGACGGCCCGCACACCACGATCACTTCGCCTTTCTGGACTTCGGTGCTGCAATCAGTCAGCACCTGGAAGTCGCCATACCACTTGTTGACGTTCTTGATGGAGATCATACGGCGAACCTCTTTTGCAGACGCTTGACCAGCAGCGAGGCGGCAAAGCTGATGGTGAAATAGGTAACCCCGGCGAAAATCAGGAACTCATTCGAACGTCCGATGATGTCGCCACTGGCGCGCGAGGCGTTAAGGAAGTCGACCAGGCCGACGGCGTATACCAGCGAGGTGTCCTGGAACAGGATGATGCTTTGCTGCAACAGCAGCGGGGTCATCTTGCGAAAGGCCTGGGGCAGAATGATCAGGCGCATCACTTGGCCGTAGCTCATGCCCAGCGCTTGCGCGGCGCCCATCTGGCCCTTGGGAATCGACTGCACGCCGGCGCGGACGATTTCGCAGAAATACGCCGCTTCAAACATCATGAAGGCGACGATGCACGAAGCGAACGCACCGATGGGCGTGTCTTCGCCCGTGATCCAGCGCAGCACGAACGGCACTGCCAAGTAGAACCAGGTGATGACCAGCAGCAGCGGAATGGAGCGGAAGTAGTTGACGTAGGCGCCCGCCAAATTGGCCAGCAGCTTGTTGTGCGACAGGCGCATCAGCGCCAACACGGTGCCCAGAATAATGCCGCCGACTACGCCCAGCGCCATCAATTGCAGGGTCAGAATCATGCCGTTCCACAAGCCCGGCAAGGCCGGAACGATGCCCGAGAAGTCGAGTTCCATCACTTACCCCCTACGGAAATCAGGCCCGGTACCGCGACTTTTTTCTCCACCACGCGCATCAGCAACATCAAGCTCATGTTCAGGGTGAAGTAGATCAGCGTGGCGAGGGTAAACGCCTCAAACAGGTTGGCGGAAAACTCGGCGGTCTGTTTGGTCTGCGCGAGCAATTCCATTAGGCCGATCAAGGACGCGACCGAGGAGTTTTTGAACACGTTCAAGAACTCGGAAGTAAGCGGCGGAATGATGATGCGATAAGCCTGCGGCAGCAGCACGTTCCAGTAGATTTGCGCGAGGCTGAAGCCCATGGCTCGGGCGGCGGATTCCTGGCCACGGGGCAGCGCCTGAATGCCGGTGCGCACTTGCTCGCACACCCGCGCGGCGGTGAACAGGCCCAGGCAAACGACCACGCTCAGGTAGGCCGAGGTGGTGGGATTCAAGTCTTGCTTGTACCAGTCCTGCAAGTTTTGCGGCAGCAGATCGGGCACCAGGAAGTACCAGATAAACAGTTGCACCAGCAGCGGCACGTTGCGAAACAGCTCGACGTAACAGGTGGCGATGCCGGCCACCAGCCGGTTTGGCACGGTGCGCATAATGCCCAGCACCGAACCCAACAGCAGCGCAACAATCCAGGCCACGACGGCAATGGCGATGGTCCAGCCCAGCCCGGAAATGAACCAGTCGAGATAGGTCTCGCTGCCCACGCCGGTGGACCTGAAGAACACATTCCAGTCCCATTTGTAATTCATTCGGGTCTCCCCTCAGATCGTTCAATAGACACAGGCCCGCCCGCGACAACGCTCATCACGCTCAGCGCAACGGCGCGCAGCACGCAGCGTTCTGCCGAGCGCACAGGGCGCTCGGCAGGCACGGTCAGTGAGGGATCAGGATTTTTTGTCGTCAGCCGCTTTGTCGGTCGGGTTGGCGATCAGGGCCTTGAGTTCTTCGCTCATCGGGAAGTTCAGGTTCAGGCCTTTTGGCGGGATGGGCTTCATAAACCATTTTTCGAAAATGGCATTGATTTCGCCCGACTTGTACACGCCGACGATGGCGTCATCGACGGCCTTTTTGAAGGGTTCATCGCCCTTGCGCACCATGCAGCCATAAATTTCATACGACTGCGGCGTGCCGGTAACAGCCCAGTCATCGGCGCGCTTGGCTTTGGCTGCTTCGCCGGCCAGCAAGGCGTCATCCATCATGAACGCCACGGCGCGACCCGACTCCAGCATCTGGAACGACTCACCGTGGTCTTTGGCCGAGATCACGTTCATGCCCATCTGCTTGTCGGCGTTCATGGACTTGAGAATGCGCTCGGACGTGGTGCCGGCGGTGGTCACCACGTTCTTGCCTTTGAGGTCGGCGAAGTCTTTGTACACCGAGTCTTTCTTCGACAGCAGACGCGTGCCGATTTCGAAAATGCCCACGGAGAAATCGACTTGCTGCTGGCGTTCCACGTTGTTGGTGGTGGAACCGCATTCCACGTCGACGGTGCCGTTCTGCACCAGCGGAATACGGGTTTGCGACGTCACCAGGTTGTACTTGACCTTGAGGTCGGGCATGTCGAGGTCTTTTTTCAGCGCTTCGACAATTTTCAGTTGCAGGTCGTGGGAGTAGCCCATCGGCTTGCCGCTGGCGTCGGCGATGTAGGAGAACGGGATGGAGGCGTCACGGTGACCGAGGGTGATCACGCCGGACTCTTTGATTTTTTTCAGGGTGCCGGTCAGTTCGGCAGCAACGGCGTGGGGAGCAAGCAGAGCGGCGGCCATGGCTGCGCCCAGGAGATGGGGGACGATGCGCATCAAATTTCCTCAATGTTGTTTTTTTTATGGAGCCAGTTCGCTGGCCCTTTTGTGCGTTGCCGGCTCGCCACCGTTGAAGGGGTTGGCGTAACGAGCAGTCATTGGGGATAGAGCATGTCTTGTGCCAAGGTCATCGCCACAGCTTAAATTACTGATTATTAAGGATGTTTTAGAAATACACGGGAAATACCTTACGCAAAATGTACGGTTTTCCGAATACATCCATCAGACCGCGTTCGGAAAACCGAGCGCCGGGCGCTGTGCAGATTGACGCGCTGGATCACCTGTTTGGCGCGGTCGGGCAAGCCGGTGCGCTGGCCGTTCGGCACACTGCGGAGCACGGATTTTCACCTAGGCTGATTCGACCGACCGTGCAGTGAGCACGACTATGCAGGAGAGCATGATGTCCAGAGGCGTTCCGATTCCCCGTCACCCCGACAACGATTACTCCACCGAGCAGGCCACCGTGCGCCGCGAGTTCATCAAGGCGCAAACCGGTGCCGCACTCGACACCGTCGGCCAATACGCCATCGACCCGGAAGTCACGCGCGGCAACATCGAGAACTTTATCGGCGTGGTGCAAATGCCGCTGGGCCTGGCGGGCCCGCTGCGCATTGAGGGCGAACACGCCCGTGGCGATTTCTACATTCCCATGGCCACCACCGAAGGCACGCTGCTGGCCAGCTACAGCCGTGGCATGCGCGCCATCAGCGCCTCGGGTGGGGTGAAAACCACGGTGGTCAAACACTCCATGCAACGCGCCCCGGTGTTTATGTTCAACGACGCCCTGCAAGCCCGCGAGTTTGGCGCCTGGCTGGTGAGCGAGTTCGAAACTATCAAGGCCGTCACCGAAACCACCACCCGCAGCGGCAAGCTGTTCGAGATCGAGCAGTACCCGGTGGCGAACATGCTCTACACCCGTTTTTGCTACACCACCGGCGATGCCGCCGGGCAGAACATGACCAGCAAGGCGACCTACGCTGCCTGCGAATGGATCAAGGCTAACCATCCGCTTAAGCCGCGCTACATTCTTTCCGGCGCCATCGACACCGACAAAAAACACTCGGCGATGAACATGATTCAGACCCGAGGCAAACGGGTGATCGCCGAGTTCACCCTCAAGCGCGAAGTGGCCCATGAGCTGCTGCGCGTCGACCCGGCCAACCTCTACCGCTACCGACAAATTGCCGCAGTGGGCGCCATTCAAGCCGGTGCCGCGTACAGCGGTGCGCATTCGGCCAACGGCCTGGCGGCGCTGTTTATCGCCACCGGGCAAGACGCCGCCAACGTGGCTGAATCCCATGGCGGCATCACCTACGGCCAACTGTTGGATAACGGCGATTACTACTGGTCGGTCACCCTGCCCGCCGTCATTTGCGCCACCCATGGCGGCGGCACCAGCCTGCCAACCCAGCGCGAGTGCCTGCAAATGCTCGACTGCTACGGCGCCGGCAAAGCCGACAAGCTGGCGGAAATCATCGCCGCCGTGGTGCTGGCTGGCGATGTGTCATTGACCTCGGCAATTCTGGCTGGCGATTGGGTCAGCAGCCATGAGGCGCTGGGGCGTAACCGCTAAGGCACAAGCACCGCGCTTTTGTAGGAGCGAGCTTGCTCGCGAACCCCTGCCGACGCCGCTCCGCAGGTGTCGGCAGGATTCGCCAGCAAGCTGGCTACTACAACGGTTTGGCAGTCATTTCCTTGGCCCGAGCCGACTCCTGCTTGTGCGCCGCCACTTCACGCTGGGCGGTGGCCAGGTCGAAGGCGTTGTCCCATTTGGCGATGGCGATGGTGCCGATGCCGTTGCCGATCAGGTTGGTCACCGCCCGCGCTTCGTTGAGGAAGCGGTCGATGCCCAGCAGCAGCACCAGCCCTACCAGTGGAATGGAGTGGATGGTGGTCAGCGTCGCGGCCAAGGTCACAAAGCCGGCGCCGGCCACCCCGGCCGAACCTTTGGAGGTCAGCAGCAATACGCCCAGCAACACCATTTGGTCCCACATGGTTAGCGGCGTGTTGGTGGCCTGCGCCACGAAGATGGCCGCCATGGTCAGGTAGATGCAGGTGCCGTCCGCGTTGAAGGTGTAGCCGGTCGGCAGCACCATGCCCACCACTGATTTCCTGCAGCCCAGCTTTTCCAGTTTGACCATCATGCGCGGCAGCACGGCTTCGGTTGAACAGGTGCCGAGGGTGACCAGAATTTCATCTTTGAAGTAACGCAAAAACTGCAGTAACGGCAGCCCGGACCACCTCGCCACCGTGCCCAGCACCACGACGATAAACACCAGCGTGGTCAGGTACAGCGCGACCAGCAATTGGCCCAGCGACAGCAAAGTGCCAATGCCGTATTTGCCGATGGTGAACGCCATGCCGGCACCGGCACCCAGCGGCGCCAGGCGCATGACCATGGCGACGATCTTGAACAGCCCTTGCAGGAACAGGTCGATGGTGTTGATCAGCGGTTTGCTCACCTCGCCCATCTGCACCAGCGCCACGCCCATCAGCACTGAGATCAGAATCACCTGCAGCATCGAGCCTTTGGCGAAGGCGTCGATAAAGGTGTGCGGAATAATGTTGAGAAAGAAATCCACCGCGCCGCCCTGCTCGCTTGCGACTTGGGTGTACTTGCCGATGGCGCTGCCGTCGAGCGATTCGGTGTTGATGTTCATGCCCACGCCGGGCTTGAGCACGTTGACCACCACTAGGCCGATGACCAGTGCAATGGTCGACAGAATTTCAAAATAGATAAGCGCCTTGACGCCGATGCGCCCCACTTCCTTGATGCTGCCCATTTTGGAGATGCCGACCACCACGGTGCCGAAAATGATCGGCGCCAGGAGCATTTTGATCAGCTTGATAAAGCCGTCGGCCAAGGGTTGCAGGCGGGCTGCGAATTGCGGTTCGACGTAACCCAGTACCGCGCCGATGGCGATACCGATCAAGACCTGAACATACAGCTGGCCATACCAGCGCGTTCTGGACGTTTGCATATGCACCTCGTTTTATTGTTGTGTTCGGTGGGTGTGACCGGGCGCCTTTGCGGCGCGCTAAAAACGCCACTGCCCCGCACGTGGCGAGGCAGTGGAAATGCTCAATCAGCCCTCGCCCAGTTCGCGCATCACGGCGTACAGCGCCGACTTGGCTTCAAAGCCCACGCCCGGAATATCCGGCAGGCCGACGTAACCGTCTTGCACCTGAATGCCGTCAGCAAAACCGCCGAACGGCTGGAACACATCCGGATAGGATTCGTTGCCGCCCAGGTGCAAGCCGGCGGCGATGTTCAGCGACATCTGGTGGCCGCCATGGGGCACCACGCGGCGCGACGACCAGCCCAGTTCTTCCATGACTTTGAGCGTGCGCATGTATTCCACCAGACCGTACGACAGCGCGCAGTCGAACTGAACGTAATCGCGGTCGGCGCGCATGCCGCCGTGGCGCAGCAGGTTGCGCGCGTCCTGGTGAGAGAACAGGTTTTCGCCGGTGGCCATCGGCAATTCGTAGTGATTGGCCAGCTCGGCTTGCAGGGCGTAGTCCAGCGGGTCGCCGGCTTCTTCGTACCAGAACAGGTTGTACGGCTTGAGCGCCTCGGCGTAGGCAATTGCCGTGCGTTGGTCGAAGCGGCCATTGGCATCCACGGCCAAGCGGCTGCCGTCGCCCACGACTTTGATGACCGACTCGATACGGCGAATGTCTTCGGCCAACGGCACCGCGCCGATTTTCATCTTCACCACGTTGTAGCCGCGGTCCAAGTAGCTGCGCATTTCGTCTTGCAGCTTGGTGTCGTCTTTGCCGGGGTAGTAGTAACCGCCGGCCGCGTACACCCAGACCTTGTCGTCGGCCTGGCCATTGCGGTAACGGTCGGCCAGCAGGCGGTACAAGGGCTTGCCTTCAATTTTCGCCACCGCATCCCATACCGCCATGTCGATGGTGCCCACCGCCACCGAGCGCTCGCCGTGGCCGCCGGGCTTCTCGTTGGTCATCAGGGTTTTCCAGATGGCGAACGGGTCGAGGTTGTTGTGTTCCTTGTCGATCAGCGACTCCGGGTCGGCCTCGGTGATGCGCGCCAGGAAGCGGTCACGCATCAGCGCGCCCTGACCGTAGCGGCCGTTGGAGTTGAAGCCGTAACCGATTACCGGCTTGCCGTCGCGGATCACATCGGTGACCACCGCCACGACCGAACAGGTCATTTTGGAAAAGTCGATGTAGGCGTTGGCAATGGGCGAGGCAATGGAAACGGTTTTTTCGCGGATGTCGACGATACGCATGGCGCGCTCCTCTTGTTGTTGAGGAGGTCACCGTAAACTTGGCTCCGCAGCGCGCCCAATGCTATTAATGCGGCACCCCATGCACAAACGGCATTGCCTCGATGGAACTCGTCTGGCTCGAAGATTTCGCTGCGCTGGCCACCTACGGCAGCTTCGTGCGCGCCGCCGAAGCGCGGCACATTACGCAACCGGCATTCAGTCGACGGGTGCGCTCATTGGAAACCTGGATGGGCGTGGAACTGTTTATTCGTACGCCCCATGGCGCCACGCTGACCGAGGCAGGCAAGCACATTCTGGCCAGCGCCCAGGACGCCGCCAGCCGGCTGTACCGCATTCGCGCCGAGGCCCAGGAAGTCGCCGGTAAAGCCGCAAAAACCCTGCTGTTCGCCGCCACCCATTCGCTGTCGTTTACCTTCTTTCCACGCTGGATTCGCAGCGCCGACAAAGGCGCGCCCATTGAAGCGGTGCGTCTGGACTCAGGCAGCATGGCGGTGTGCGAGCACATGCTGGTTCACGGCCAGGTGCAATTTCTGCTCTGCCACCGCCACCCCGATGTGCCGCCGCTGCTAGCGCCGGAGCAGTTCGTCAGCAAGGTCATCGGCCATGACGTGTTGATGCCACTGATGGGCGCGTCGGCCGAATTTGGCGACAACACCAACGCACTGCCCTACCTCGCCTACACCGAAGAATCAGGCCTGGGGCGCATCGTCAGTCATCGGTTACTTGGCGAGGAATCGCCGCCGTTGGAACCGCTGTTCAGCAGCCCGTTGGCAGCGGTGCTGATGTCCATGGCGCTGGAAAACAAAGGGATTGCCTGGCTGCCCAAAAGCCTGACGGAGCAGGAAATCGTCGACGCGCGTTTGAAGCGTGCACTGGATGAGCGCTGGGATATTCCGCTGGAGATCCACATCACCCGGCCCGTGGCGCCCATCAGCCCGTCGGCTGAAGCGTTTTGGCAGAAGCTCGGTTGACCGGTGGTACGCAAACAGCATCGCGGCTGAAGGCGCTCCTACAAAGGCGGTAACGGTGGTCACTGTAGGAGCGACTTCAGTCGCGATGGGGCCGAGGCCGACCCACCCTGGGCGCGCCTTTAGCGCCGCGCCTGAAGCTGCCGAGGTGAGGTAAGAACGTGCTCCAGTTGCGGCTCATCGACGGCCAGGTGCAAGGCCATATGTTGCGCCTGCTCCCATTGCAGATCCGGGTCCAGCCACTGCATGGCATGTTCGGCGGTGAAGGCCAGCAGCCGCTGGGAGTAATCATTGTGGCTGCAGGTCATAAACGCCATGCCATCACAGCCGCTGGGCTTCTCGCTGATTTGCGCAAGGCCGGCGAGGAATAATGGCGTGGAGCGGCGCGAGGTGGTGTAGCTCAGGCGCAGCGGCTGATCGAGCGGCGCGTCGGCGGGCAGGTCGTACCAACCGTCCACCGGAACCAACACGCGGCCATTGCTGCGCACGCGGTCGAACACTTTCGAGCGCATCACCAGGTGCAACGGCATCTGGGTACGCGGCGGCATCGTGCCCATGGCCCATACCGGCGACCAACCCCAGCGCACTTTCACGCTTTCGATCTGGCCGTCACGCTGGCGCAAAACGCTGACCGGCATATTGGGTTTGATCACGCTTTTTTTCTGCTCGGATGTCGCGAACGTAGCCGCCGAATGCCGGCTGCCCATGGCCCTGGATTCGCCGCTGACCAGGCGAGTTTCGGTATGTGCAAATAACTCAGAAAAATCCGTGGATGAAGCGTGTTGAACAATACATTTACACATGGCGAAACTCCGGCAGCCGTTCGTAAAGACGTCGTCAGCGTTGTTCGCGCTTGTGCATGAAAAAGCCGCGAGCGACGACGTTGTGTACGTACGAGCAGCAGCCCGGAGCGCTGGTTCGACACTTCCGACCAACAGCCGGTTGGTCAGTGAACTTACCGCGAACCCGCTCAGTGAAGCGTGGGGAAGCGTTCTTTGAGTAGTACCTGGGCCTGGTCGGCGAGCTGATCGAGCAAGCGGTCGCGCTCGTACTCCGCATCGCGCATGGCCGCCTCGCCGTGTTGTTTAAGCAGATACGTGTGAATCTGCCGCACTTCTTTGGACTGATAAATCGGCGCCTGATCTTGCACCGCCACCAGGCCGCTTGAGCGCTGGGCGCGTGTGTTGAGCAGCACCTGCGGGCCCTGCGCTGCCAGCACGCGAAGGCCCAGTGCCTCGAAGGTGGGCACCTGGCTCGCCACGCACGCCAACTCCAGGTGCGGGCGTTGCTCGATGATTTTCTTCAGCATGGCCCGCGCTATTCCGCGCCGACGATGGCTGGCTTGCACCGCCGTGTAGGCCAGTGTGCAGGCTTGGGCATCGTCGTGACTGGGCAGGTAAAGGGCAAAGCCCAACACCTGCGACGGATCTTCGTCATCCAGCGCCAACAGCAACTGCGGCGCGCCCGGTTGCGTGTCGCTCATGGCCTGCAGATACAAGTGCACCTCAAAGCCGATCACGTACTGGTACAGCTGAAACAGCGGATTGTCGGGCGTTAGCGGCACCGGACTGATATCGGTGAAGTAGTCGACCACCATTTGCAGCACTTGGCTTTTCAGCGACTCGGGCGGCGGGGTGTTCAGGTGTACGAGAGTGAACATGGACGGCTGGGCTCCGGAGGCGGCAAGGGAAAACCGATGGGCCGGTATTGTAGCGTCGCCACCGTGCGCACTCACAGCGAGCGTTTGCGCACAGGCGCCGAGCGTTTCGGCACAGTGCAGGTTCGGCGCGATTATTAACATCAAGCCTCATCCAACGACCCCGAGTGAGCTTATGAACAGTCGTGTATTGATCGGCGCAATCGCGTTGACCGCCGCCAGCCTTGCCCATGCCCAGGGCTTGATCCTGAGCAGCCCGGACATTGCCGACAACCGCAGCCTGGATACGCGCCAGGTGTACCGGGGGTTTGGTTGTGAAGGCGGCAACGTCTCGCCCGCACTGTCGTGGAGCCATGCCCCGGCGGGCACGAAAAGTTTCGCCGTCACCGTTTACGACCCGGACGCGCCCACCGGCAGCGGCTGGTGGCACTGGACCGTCTTCAACCTGCCCGCCTCTGTCAACGCGTTACCCGCCGCCGCCAACGCCAGCACCTTGCCGACCGGCGCCATGCAAGGGCGCAGCGATTACGGCACCGCGCAGTTCGGTGGCGCGTGCCCGCCGGTGGGCGACAAACCCCATCGCTACCAATTCACCGTGTGGGCGTTGAAAGTGGATAAACTGCCGCTCGACAACCAGGCCAGCGGCGCGCTCGTGGGCTACATGCTCAACGCCAATGTTCTGGAAAAGGCCACGCTCACCCCCGTGTACGGACGCTAACTGCCATGCCCTCTTCTGCCGGCATTCAACACCAGGAAAGCCGAATATCTGCCTGCGTAATCGAGGCTCGCCAGCACCATGCGTTGCAGCGAGTCACCGTGTTCGTCACCACCTTGTGCCGCGTTCGACAGGGCGAAAAAGTGCTGCACTGGGACGGCAAAGAAATGCGCGGCGGGCCTCAGCATCTGGTGCTGTTGCCGGCAGGTTATGAACTGGCGGTCACCAATATTCCCGGCAAGCACGGCCACTACATTGCCGATGCCATCAGTTTCCCCACCGAGCTATTGCGCGATTTTCACGCGCGCTACCGGCAGCAACTGGACGCCCATCGCGGCTCGGCCCAGGACCTCAGCGTGCCGCTCGACGCCCACACCAGCCAAGCCTGGGATCACCTTTTACAGGCCGTGAACGCCGGCGCCCCGGACGCCCTGCGCACGCTGTATGGCGAGGCGGTTTTACTCGGCCTGGGGCTGGCAGGTCTCGCGGGCCCGCTTTTCGAAGACCGCCACGACCCGCTGAGCGAGCGCTTGCAGCACTTGATCATGAGCGCCCCTGGCAGTGACTGGACCGTAGAAAGCGCCGCGCGAAAGCTGCACCTCGGCGCTTCGACGTTGCGTCGGCAACTGAACAGCGAACAGCGCAGCTTTCGCGAAATTCTCAAAGAAATTCGCCTGGGCACGGCGCTGCACTTACTGCAAACCACCACCCGGCAAGTCAGCGACATCGCCGCGTGCAACGGCTATGCCTCGGCGTCCCGGTTTGCCGTGAGCTTTCGCGCGCGCTTCGGCATTTCCCCTCGGGACTTGCGCGCCGCCATCGGGCGCTCAGTTGACGAACAGCTGCCGGCCGTACCCCCAGAACCAAAAGCACAGCGCCAGCCAACTCAGCACAATCAAACCCGCCATTAACCACCGCCCCTTCAGCGCCAAGCGCTGCCCCGCCATCGCCTCGGCCTCGGGCCGACAACGCTCTTGCACGGCGGCCGGCGTCAGGCGTAGCGCGAGAGCGATACCCAACGGCAACAACAAAAGATCGTCCAGATAACCCACGATCGGCACGAAATCAGGAATCAAATCGATAGGGCTGGCCGCATACGCGAGCGTGGCCAAGGCGACCAGCTTCGGCAACCACGGCATGGCCTTATCGCGGCAGCACAGCCAGAGCAAAGCCAGGTTGGTTTTTAGGCGATGGGCCCAGTGTTTGAGGTGAGCGATGAAGCGACGCATGGGGACCTCGGGGCGCGTAGTGGACTCGCTGATTTTATGAGTTGGTCGGGCTGTCGCAGACTAGCGAAAACCGCCTGTGTTGGAGGCTGCTTAGCCGATACAATCGCGCTTTTTTTCACCCAGAGATTTTCAGCATGGACGCACGTTCTTCACTTCTGGCTGCACTATCGCTCGCTCTGGCGGCCTGTAGCTCAGCACCGTCAAAACCCGCGAAGCAACCAGGTCTCACGGTCTTCGAGAGTGTGATCAACTCGGCGGCCAACCCCGACACGATCATGCGAAGCGGCGATCGCGTTACCTACCTCGTAATCTCTTCCGGCGAACACGCTGCATTGGCGCGCTTCGATGCCTCCTGTAGCGAGCCAACCGCCAGCATTTACTACCTGACATCCGGTGGTTACATGCACGCTTTTTCTGATGATGATTCTGCCCGCCTGCCCGACGCTCAGCTTCAGTTACTGCACCGCAGTGAACAACGTCGTGCAGCCTGTGACTATCGTGCGACACCAGACTGGCGAGCATTGGATACAGCCGAGAACCAGGACTGGCTCTTGCTCGACCGCAACAGCGCGAAGACGGAAAACGGGCGCCTGATGCTATGGACCGCACGCTACCCGGCACGCTATCAAATGGGGGCTGAAAGAACCTTGGTAGCCCAACGGCATGAGCGTTTAGCCGTCGATTGCACGCAACGCACGTTCAAACGCTTAAGCCAGTTTTCAACCGATGCAAATGGCGCAGTGCTCACCGGCACGCTCTATGGCCAAGCCACGCCGCTGATCGCACCGCAGGGGCGAGATGACCAGCGCCTGATCGACTCGATCTGTAAGCCGGCAGCCGAGTGGGCAATGCTGCCCAAGCCGCCGGCACGTACGCCACTGATGCCCCAATTGGATACCCCGGTAGCAGCGCCTGCCGTGTTAGCCGCCATCAGTGCCCTTCAGCTTCCGCCCCCGCGCTTGAGGTTGCAGGCTGTTGACTACCGATACGATGCAACCGTGATGGCGAAGCACACGATTACCGACGTCCATCGTGAAGACGTCTTCACTCAAGATCCCCAAAGCGGCCAGCTTCTGGTGCAGCCCAATGACACAGCATTAGGTACAGAGCTGCGCCTGACCTTTCGCGGACTGATAGACCTCGCCAGTCGCTCGTTCGACCGCAGCACCGGTGAGCAAGTCAGCGACAAGTCTCCGGTTATCGGCTTGGAATTCAAAGGTGACTGGAAAAACCTGCCGCAAGGCAGCGAGGTCGCTTACTCGTTAACGCAAGCCACTGGCCCGAAGCCCCACACCAGCACTGTGACCTGCCAAGTCGGCTCGGCGCGCGCGGCCAGCCAGATAAACGCGGCTCTGCAAGGCACGGCTAAACCGCTGACCTGCACAAAGATAAAAACAAAACGCATGGAATGGACTCAACGCTTCGACTATCTCGAGGACTACGGTGTGTTCGTGTTAGCCGCAGAGAACAGTCCGCTAGGGCAATGGACCTGGCGTGTGAATTCGGCACGCTGAGCGAGCATTTTCAGCACGGTCGCCCCCGCCGCCCTGGCGGGATCGGACCGTCGGGGTTCGCACGTGGCTGGGCGCGCCAGAAAGCAAAGCGTCATTTAAATGCCGGTAATCAGTAGATCGAGCGCAGCCACTATTTCATCGCGCTGAGCCGAAAGATCGGCAACCTGCGCGCCGAGCTGTTTCCTGGCGATACCCGCGAGCTGAGGCGTCACCATCACACACGGCTTACCCTCGATGAAAAAGGTCGGTGTCAGGGTTTTCAGCACTTTGCCCTTCATGGCAGCGGCCGTGTAAAGCGGCACCACGACGCGGGTTCCAAGCTCGGCAATCAGGTCGCTTTGAATGTCGAGCAGAAACGGGATGGCGGCCTTGGTCGTGGGATTGGTGTTTTTGTGCACGGCAAATTGCGGCATCAGAAACTCCGCACGTCGTCGCTGAACACACCGTGTGCTTCCACGTGCTCGTTATAGGCATCGATGGCAGTGCGGTTTTCTGCCAGCCATTGCTCACGCTGTTTCGTTTTGAGCGCCTCGGCAAGCGCGTGCTCCAACGTTGCTGAGATGTTGATGTTCATTTCCTTGGCCTTGTTCAGTAGATCGCTGTTAATGCTGAGGTTGGCAGCGCGTTTGGGTGCGTTCAGGTTGTAGGCAGTGGGCATTCGCAAATCCTCAAGGACATCAATGCGCATATATTGTGCGCATTCCATCCATGAGTCAAAGGCGCAGGTGCTGTGCTGGTCCATCAGAATTCTCCGCTGTAAAAGCCCGTTAATGGCTACCCCGGCTACCATGCCGGCCTCGCTTAATAAGCGGGTTAGCAGCAAGCGTGCGCCTGGATGCACGCCTCTACTATCGGCTTTAACGCGCGGGCGCGAGGGACATTGACGTGCGGATGGGCTGAATCCGGTAAGGAAACGTGCAATTGAGCGATTGCGCGGATTCAGATAGCCCGGCAACCCCGGCCTTCCTGAATGCGAAGAGGGTTTGGGGCGTGTCGGGCTTGGCGGTGCTCGCCGCGCGCGGAGCGGACCACCCCGCAGAAATGGTCCGCAAAAAGCGCCAATAGCGGCAGCCGCTTATTTGACTGCAGTTACCTGCGCAGCCCTCAGCTGCCTTCACTCACCCGCAACACCACCTTCCCATGCACATGTTCATTAGCCAGGTAATCCAGCGCCTCAGCCGCCTGCGGCAGGTCAAAAACCTTGGCGATAACCACCGACACGTCATCGGCCTCCACCAGCCCGGCAATCTGCGTCAGCTCCAGGCCGTTAGGCTCGGCCATGAAGCGCGTGCCGGTTTTACCGGCCGCATCGGGGTGATGGGCGTCGGGCATTTGCAGGGTCGACACCAGCCGCCCGCCCTCGCCCAGCACTTGCCAGGAGCGGGCCTGGGTTTCGCCGCCGATGAGGTCGATAACCAGATCGAAGTCGTTGCAGATGTCTTCGAAACGCTCCTTCTTGTAATCGATGGCGCGGTCCATGCCCAGGGATTTCAGAAACGTCAGGCTGTCGGTGGAAGCAGTGGCATACACCTGCGCGCCCTTGATCTTGGCGAACTGAACCGCCAGATGCCCGACCCCGCCCGTGCCGCCGTGGATCAACACTTTTTGCCCCGCCTCCAGGCTGCCGTGGGTGACCAACGCCTGCCAGGCAGTGTGGCCGGCCAGCGGTAAGCCGGCGGCTTTTTCCCAACTGAGCGACGCGGGAATCTTCGCCAGATTTTTTGCCGCCACTGCGGCGAACTCGGCGAAGCTGCCGTCGGCGCCGAGCATGCCAAATACGCGGTCGCCGACGTTGAAATCGGTGACACCATCGCCCAGTTGCTCGACGACTCCAGTGACTTCGCGCCCCAGCGCGAGCGGCAGATCCTTCTCGGTAATTTCCGGAAATTCACCTTGGCGAATCTTGTAATCAACGGGATTGGTACCCGCCACCACCACGCGCACCAACACCTCGCCGACCTTGGCTTGCGGCATGTCTACGTCTTCAAAAGACATGACATCCGAGCCACCGAATTGGGAGATTCTGATCGCTTTCATACCGTTCACCTTTTGGTTCGAGAGATCAGGTGTAGAAAGACGGTGAGGCGCAGAGGTTTAGGGAAATTGGCCAGGCTCGCGACGGGTGGCGATGCAGCCACACCATTTCGCCCCAACCCCCTCAGCGCTAACCTATGCCACCTGCTCCTTTCAAAACGGATTTTCCATGCTCGCCTCTGTCCTCGCCCACCTGCCCTTCTCCACCATCGACTGGCTTTTAATCGTGTTGGGCATTGCGGCGGCCTACGTGGTGTTTGGCATTGCCGGTTTCGGCACGGCGTTGGTGGCTGGGCCGGTGCTGATTCACTTTATGCCGCTGTCGCGGATCATCCCCTTGTTGGTGCTGCTGGACTTCGTCGCCGCCTTCGGCAACTGGCTGCCCGCGCGCAAGGCGGTGGCGCGCAATGAACTGTTCCGATTGCTGCCGTGCATGGCAGTCGGCTGCACGGTGGGCGTGGTGTTTTTATTGCGGCTCAAGGCGGATGTGTTGCTGTTGCTGATGGGCCTATTTGTCAGCGGTTACGCGCTGTACAGCTTGGCGGTGAAAACCCGACCGGCCCAGCTCAGCCCTTGGTGGGCGCTGCCAGCCGGCACGGTGGGCGGTTTGTTTGGCGCGTTGTTTGGCAGCGGCGGCTTTTTGTATGCGCTGTATTTGAACGCGCGGCTCGACTCCAGCGAACAGGCGCGGGCCACGCAGAGTGCGCTGATCAGTTGCAGCACCGTGGTGCGCTTGGGGTTGTTTCTGCTGGCGGGTGTGTATGCCGATAGCGCGTTGTTACTACTGGCATTGGTGTTGCTGCCGGTGATGGCAGCAGGGCTTTGGGCGGGGCGGCAGCTCACGCGGCGACTATCGCGCGAGGCGTTTATTCGATTGGTGACCTGGTTGGTACTGGCCAGCGGCTTGGCGCTGATTGGCCGTTACCTGAGTCTGTAAGGCCGGCGATTAAGCGTTTGCGATTGCGCTTCCCCCCAACAGCGCCACGCCCAGATACCACAGCCATATGAATGGCTTGGCCTCAGGTTGTTTCCTGCCATACACGTAGACATAAAAAGGGATAACAAAGCAGAGCAACGCGTGCAGAACCGAGTGTTTCGACGCGACGATGACAATCGCGATCTGCATCGCGATGATGAGTCCGAGCCCGGACAAGACCAAGAACATAACCATGTGGAATCCCTTCCCTGAAAAAAGCCGGCGAGCTTAACAGCCATGGCCGCGTAACGACGCATTACGCGCGCTGCTTGCTTAAAAAAACCTGTCCCACCTCGGCGCATTTCTCGGTATGTTGGCTGCTCACTTCAAGGACGAACCATGCCCAGCCACTCGCCGAACAGCAACCAAAAACACCTCGCCGTCTTGATCGATGCGGACAACGCGCCTGCTTCGATCGTCGAAGGATTGTTCGAGGAGATCGCCAAATACGGTGTCGCCAACGTCAAACGGATCTACGGCGACTGGACTGGTCCTCAGCTGGGTGGCTGGAAAAAAGTCTTGCTCGACCACTCCATTCAACCCATTCAGCAGTTCGCCTATACCAAAGGCAAAAACGCGACGGATAGCTCGCTGATCATTGATGCCATGGACTTGCTATACACCCGGCGCTTCGATGCTTCTGCCTGGTTTCAAGCGACAGTGACTTCACGCGCCTGGCCTCTCGATTGCGCGAAGAAGGGCTAACGGTTTACGGCTTTGGTGAAGACAAAACACCGCAGCCGTTCGTGTCCGCCTGCGATAAATTCATCTACACCGAATTGCTCCGTGAAGACCTGGTGGTCGTCAGCGAAACCTCCGCCGTTGAGAATCCAGCGGTATCGCCCGCTAAACCCAGCCCACCGGCGCAACCGAAGAAGCCGCCCAAAGCTCCCGTAGAATTCATCGCCAAAATTCTGGACGACATCGCCGACGAGGATGGCTGGGCGCACCTCGGCGCACTCGGCACAAACATCACCAAACTCAGGCCTGGCTTCGACCCTCGCGCACATGGTTTCAAGAAGCTGAGCGACTTGATCAAGGGCCATCCGCACGCCTTCGAATTGCAAACGCGCGGTGGCACGAGCACTGGCGGCCATGTGCTGTACGCGCGGCATAAGCAGCCAGGGAAATGATGGGGAGCAAACCATGAACAACAACCACAGCGGTCAAGTTGCGCTGGTCAGCGGCGCCGGCAGCGAGCACGGCATTGGCTTTGCCATCGCCAAGCGCCTTGGCGACGCGGGGGCGAAGTTGATCGTCACCGGCAGCAGCGCGCGCATCCATGACCGCGTCGCGCAATTGCGCAGTGAAGGCTACGAGGTAGAAGGTCGCCCGGCCGACCTCACGCAAGCCGATCAGGTCGCCGACTTGGCGGCATGGGCTGAATCGCTTTGGGGACGCGTCGATGTGCTGGTGAACAACGCGGGTATGGCCGTTCAAGGCGAAGCCGAGGAATTCGCTGACCTGGCCGACATGAGCCTCGAGGCCTGGAACACCTCGATTGCGCGAAACCTCACCACGGCGTTTCTGCTGACTCGCGCGGTGTTGCCGGGCATGAAGCGCCGAGGTTACGGGCGCATCGTTCAAATCAGCTCCACCACAGGCACCCGCGTCAGCAACCCTGGCGAGGCGGCCTACGCAGCAGCGAAAGCCGGCATGGTTGGCATGAACATGAGCTTGGCGCTGGAAGTGGCGCCGTATGGCATCACCGTGAACTCGGTGGCGCCTGGATGGATTGCCACCCAGTCGAGCACCGCTGAGGAATTGGTTGCCTCGCAGTACGTGCCAGTTGGGCGTGCCGGCAGGCCGGAAGAAGTTGCTGCAGCAGTGGCGTTTCTGGCTTCGCCTGAGTCGAGCTATATAACCGGCGAGGTGCTGGTGGTCGATGGGGGGAATTGTTTGTCGGAGAACAAGGGGCCGCGCTAAGAATGGGAGGCAACGATGTGTTTTTTAATGGCGGCGCTTGCCCTGGCACGCCGCTCCAGCCCCGCCATAAAGCTTGGCGAAGCTGGTTGCTTGTGACGCGCTAATGCCTCCCCCACCGCTAGCTTCCTCAGACCAACCGTGCGCCGCCATCGATGTTCAGCGTGGCGCCGTTCATAAAGCCGTTGGTCATCAGGAAAACCGTGGCCGCACCCGCCTCTTCGGCGGTGCCGAGACGGCGCAACGGCAGCGTTTGTTCCAGAGCACTCACGAACGCATCGCGGCCTTCGCCTAGCGCTTTGCTGAAGATGGGCGTGTCGATTGGACCGGGCGACAGGGTGTTCACCCGAATCGGTGCCAATTCCAACGCCAGGCCTCGGGCCAAGGCTTCCATCGCCGCCGACGCAGCCGCCAGCACCGCACTGCCATGGGCCGTTGGGCGTTCCGACAACATGCCGGAAATGAAGGTGATGGAGCCGTCTTTGGCCAGGCGCCCGCCCAGGGCGCGAATGGCATGCACGGACGCCCACATGCGCTCGTCAAAAGCGCGGTGCAGCAGACCGATTTCCGCGTCCAGCACGTTGCCCACCACGTAGGTGCCGGCCAGCAGAACCAGGTGATCGACGTGGGGAATATCTGCCAGCGCGGTGTAAATGGCGGCGCTGTCGGTTACATCGGCGGCGCGCCAGGCGTCCAGGCCGTTGTCGCGGGCGGCCTGTTCGGCACGGGCGGCATTGGAGCCGATCACGGTTACATGCGCGCCGCTGGCTTTGGCTTGAATGGCGGCGGCCAGACCAATGCCAGAGGTACCGCCGAAAATCACCACGGTGCGGCCGTGCAGGTTACTGGGAATCGCGCTGTTAAGAGCAGGGGTTGTGGTCATGTCTATCTCCTTGAAAGCCGGGATGGCGTCGATGGGAGAAAGGCTAAAGGTAAGCGCGAAGATTGATAATTAGGCTGCAAGTCGCTTTACTGATGCCATGAAGGAACAAATAGGCTTGGACCGCCTGACCGGTCTTATTGCGTTTGCTCGCGCTGCGTCGCTAGGCAGTTACACCGCCGCCGCCCGGGACTTGTCCGTGTCGCCTTCGGCCATCAGCAAGAGCGTGCAGCGCCTTGAGCAGCACTTCGCGCTCAAGTTGTTTAGCCGCACGACCCGCTCGCTGACGCTCACACCCGAAGGCCGCGATTTGTACGAGCGCGCCCTGCGCATTTTGCGTGAAGTGGAAGCCATCGATCAGGCCGCCGTGGCCTCGCGTGCCGAACCTGCGGGCACGTTGAAAATCACCGCACCGCCACCGATTGGTTTAAACATATTGGCCCCCGCCCTGCCACGATTTCGCCAGCGCTACCCCAAGCTCGCCATAGATCTGCGCCTGGGCGACTCGCTCGCCGACATCATCGAGCAAGGCATCGACGTGGCCGTGCGCGTCGGCAACCTGGCGGACTCTCGATTGATCTCGAAAACATTGGCGCCCCATCGCATCGCCGCATTCGCTTCGCCCGAGTATCTGGCCCGGCGCGGCACACCGCTGCACCTGAGCGAACTGGAACAACATGACTGCGTGAACTTCCGTTATCAGAGTTCCGGCCTGGCGTTGCGCTGGCCGTTCAATGTGGAGGGCAACGTCAGCGAATGGGTGCCGGAATCGGGCATCACCATCGATGCCAGCGATGCAGTCGCCGCCGTGGTGGCGGCCGGCGGCGGCATTGGCATTTCGCCTACCTATGTCGCCGCGCCGTATGTAGCGCGCGGTGAACTGACGCCGCTGTTTCCCGAGCACGCCGTAGACCGTTCGTTCATCACCGCTTTATGGCCGGAGAGCCGGCGCGGCAGTCCGAATGTGAAGGCGTTTGTAGGTTTTTTGGAAGAACTGTTTCCCTCGCCTACGCCGTGGGATGAGCGGGTGCGTGGGGGGTGATTTTTAGTTTGCGGGGTTCGCTAGCAAGCTAACGCCTACGGCGGTTTCGCCTCCTTCGTACAGACGGCTAACGGCTCTGTTGGAGCCACCTTGGTGGCGAACCCTGGCAACAAAAATTCCCGCCCCTCCCCCAAGACCACAAAGCTCACGCCAAAACGATTACCCCAACCGTATTGACATATCTAATAATCTCGATATCCTCCTCTCCCCATGGAACTCGTCGAAATCTTCAAAGCCCTCTCCAACCCCATACGCCTTCAAATTTTGAAAGGCCTAAAGGACCCGGAGAAACATTTCCCTCCGCAAGATGAGGGCGACGTTCACACGGTTGGCGTTTGCGTCAGTAGCATTCAGGAAGGCATCGGCCTTTCGCAGTCAACGGTGTCGGCTTATTTGGCGACGTTGCAACGAGTCGGTCTGGTCGACGCCACGCGCATCGGTCAGTGGACGTACTACAAGCGCAATGAAGCGAACATCACTGCTCTGGCCCAGATCATAGGGACAGGTCTCTAATTTTTTTGCTCACGTATATCGAGATTCCTCGATATCCCTTTATCTAGATACGAGGATTCACCATGAAAGCAATGTTGCTCAACGCCTTCGGCGGCCCGCAATCGTTCCAGTTAAGCGAAGTGCCCAAACCCGTGCCCGGCGCCGGACAGGTACTGGTGCGGGTGCATGCCACCTCCATCAATCCCTTGGACTACCAAGTTCGCCGTGGCGACTACGCCGACCTGGTGCCCCTGCCCGCCATAACCGGTCACGACGTGTCAGGCGTTGTCGAAGCAGTGGGTCCCGGCGTGACGAGCTTCTCGCCGGGCGATGAGGTTTGGTACACGCCGCAAATTTTTGACGGCCCCGGCAGTTACGCCGAATACCACGTGGCGGCCGAAGCCATCATCGGCAAGAAGCCAGCATCGTTAAGCCATCTGGAAGCCGCCAGTCTCACCTTGGTGGGCGGCACGGCATGGGAAGCCTTAGTGGTGCGCGCAGCGCTGAGAGTGGGCGAAAGCGTGCTTATCCACGGCGGCGCGGGCGGTGTCGGCCATGTGGCCATTCAACTGGCAAAAGCCATGGGCGCGAAGGTGTACACCACTGCGCGTGAGGAAAACGCCGAGTTCGTGCTCAGCATGGGCGCCGATGTGGTTATCGATTACGAGAAAGAAGATTACGTCGACGCCATCAACCGCGAAACGGCGAGCCACGGCGTCGACGTCGTGTTCGACACCATCGGCGGCGACACGCTGACGCGCAGCCCCGACGTGCTCGCCCAGTTGGGCCGTGTGGTGTCGATTGTCGACATCGCCAAGCCGCAAAACGTGATTCAGGCCTGGGGCAAAAACGCGAGCTACCACTTCGTTTTCACCCGACAAAATCGCGGCAAGCTCGACGAATTGAGCGCGCTGGTTGAACGCGGTCAGCTGCGACCTCACGTGGGCGCCGTGTATTCGTTGGCCGACCTCGGTGCCGCCCATGCCCGTTTGGAAAGTCCGAACAACGGTCTTCGGGGAAAAATCGTGATTGCCGTCGAGCCATCACTCATTGCCTAAGCCCGCTTGCGCCTACTGGAGGTACACCATGATTTACGAGATCGCTCTGCTGCCGGTCCACCCAGACCGCATCGACAGTTTCCGACGGGCATTTGCAAGCGTCGCCCCGCTACTCTCACGCGCCAAGGGCTACGGCGGCCACATGCTTGCCCAAGGCATTGAACAGCCGGCGGTGTTCAACCTGATCGTGCAATGGGCGTCGCTCGAAGACCACACGCCCGGCTTCGAGGCGAGTGAAGACCATCGGCTGTTTATGCAGGGGTTGGAGGATTATTTCTCTGACGAACCCAGCGTCTACCACATCGAGGGCGCGGCGTTTGCTGCGGGTGGCGGATTGTTAACGTGAGTTAAACGGGCCAGATTTTTTAACGATCCTGAGTAGTCAGGGTCGTTTACAAATCTGGCCCCGTTTACGCCTACCGGCAAAGCGGAGCACCGCCAACCGGCAAAATAATCACGCCACCCTTCCCGGTACGTTCACTCCCGTGCCTTCTGGCAAATACGGTCGTATCGCCTCCAGTTCTTCATCGTTAAGCCGAATGCGCGTGGCGTCGAGCAAGCCGTCCACCTGTTGGGGGCGACGTGCGCCCACAATCGCGCCAGTCACCACCGGCGTTCGCAGCACCCAAGCAATGGCAACTGCCGCCGCGCTTACGTTGTGCCGTGCGCCGATGTCGGCCATCACCTGCACCAGCGCCAGGTTTTGGCTCAGGCGCGGTTCCTGGAAATCCGCGCTGCGCGCTTTGCGCCAGTCGTCGTCGGGAAGCTGGGCGATGCGCGCGCGGTTCATGCTGCCGCTGAGCAGGCCCGATTGCAGCGTGGAGTAGGCGATAACGCCGAGCTGCGACGCAGCGCAGTAAGGCAACACCTCGGCCTCGATGTCGCGCATCAGTGCCGAGTACGGCGGTTGCAACGAGGCGATGTCGGTGACGGCTTGGGCGCGCTTGAGCTGCGTGACGTCGAAATTCGAAACGCCAATGGCTCTGATTTTTCCCGCTGCCTTGGCCTCGGCCAGGGTGGCCAACGCCTCCTCAATGCCCTCGCTATTGGCTGTCGCCGGGAACGCTGGCCAGTGAATTTGGTAGAGGTCGATGGCGTCTACCTGCAAGCGGCGCAGGCTGTCTTCGATTTCCTTGCGCAGTGAGTGTGGGGCCAGTGAGTGAGAGATAGCACCGGTCGTAGCGCTCCACACTAGGCTGCCCTTGGTGAACACCAGGGGGCGACGCGACGCTGGCACCTGGCGCAGCAATTTACCCGTTAGCACTTCGGCATGCCCAAGCCCGTAAACCGCCGCCGTATCAATCCAGTTCACACCCTGATCAACGGCGTATTCCAACGCTGCCAGGCTGTCACCGTCGTCCTGCGCGCCCCAGCTGAATTCCCAACCTTGGCCGGCAATGGCCCACGTGCCCATGCCAATCGGCGAAATAAATAAGTCGGATGTGCCCAAACGGTGCTTCTGCATATAAACCTCAGGTCAGTTGAGGCCGCAGTATCGGAGCGAACGCTACCCTCGATAAGATGGGCAATCTTGCTTGAGCTACTGAATAAAATTCATGAAAACGCTCCCCGACCTGTCCGACCTCGACGCCTTTGCCGCCGTCGCTCGCCATGCGAGTTTTCGCAAAGCTGCTGACGAACGCGGCATCTCGCCCTCTGCCTTGAGCCATGCCCTGCGGACCCTCGAAGAGCGCCTGGGCGTGCGCCTGCTGAACCGGACCACACGCAGCGTGACGCCTACCGAAGCGGGCCATCAATTATTGGCCACGCTGGTGCCAGCCCTGGCGCAAGTGACCGGCGCCTTGCACGAATTGACCTCGCAACAACCCGTGCCCGCCGGCACGTTGCGCCTTAACGTGTCGCGGCCGGCTGCGCGCTTGGTGATTGGCCCTTTGTTAGCGCCCTTCTCGGCGGCGTACCCGCGTATCACCGTGGAACTGCAAACCGACGACAGCTTGACCGACATCGTCGCCAGCGGTTTCGACGCGGGCGTACGCTTCGGTGAAAGCCTGGCCGCCGACATGATTGCCATGGCCATTGGCGCACCTCAGACATTTGTCACCGTAGCGACGCCGGGTTATCTCAAGCAAAACGGTGTGCCGAAAACGCCTCATGACCTGCTGCTCCACACCTGCATCGGCCGGCGCTTTCCGAGCGGAAAACTATACAAATGGGAGTACCTCGACGGTCGCCAGCCCCTGCGCCTGGCCGTGACCGGCGCCCTCGTATTGGAAGACGACAGCCTGATGATTCAGGCCGCCAAAGACGGCGCCGGCATCGCTTATGTCTATGAGGAAATGGCCCGGGAACACCTCGCCAACGGGCAACTGACAGAACTGCTTTCGGACTGCAAAGCACTACCCAGTCGATTTTTCATCTACTACCCCAGCCGCCGACATGTGCCCCCGGCACTCAGGGCATTCATCGACTTTGCACGGGAATGGCGGCGTTGATGGCGCTCTTTTCTTGCAGCGCGCATCGAACGGCTAGAAAGGATTAGTCAGGCTTGATTGGGTATTAGCGGATGCAAGTCGAATAGCGCAGCTTTCAGGCCTCACAAAAGGCCAAGCTGTGGAGGTGTCCCATCATGGTGGTGGTTAACATTTTTCAAGGACATCGACGTCAGTGCGGCTGCGATCAATAGCGCCGTCTGCGCCGATGTAAACGTCTGTATCAGGCCACCTCGGTTTGACCCTGGTGCAGTGCCACTTTCCGCCGTTAACCCAATAAAACTCGAAAAAAAAATGGTCGTCCGGAAAGATGTGACCGGGACCACCTGTGACTTGGCCAGGGTAGATTTCACCTTTGTAGATACTGTGCTGAACATTCAAAATGTAACCGAGGCGCCCCTGCCCCTTTTCAGAAAAATAGAAGTTCACTTGCGGTGTGGCGAAATACCAAAAGACGATTGGAGCCAGTAAAAGCATCAACACCCAGCGCCAGAAGTGCCGCTTCGGTTTATTCGCAAATGTGGACATGTTTGTAATTCCCAGCCTTAAAACATGGCAGCACTAAAGTCTGCAAATTTCGGAGTTTATGATGTCGAGTAACTCGGAGCTTCACGCTTCCCAAAAAGGCAGAGCGTGGAGTTGTTCCGTCAGGGTAGTGGCCCGCATTCTTCAATAACCTTGGCATCAGTGCGGCTGCGATCGACGGCACCATCTGGGCCGATGTAGATATTGATTTTTGGCCACTTCGGTTTAGCCATGATGCAGTGCCACTTACCACCGTTGTTCCATTCGAACATCATAAAAAATCCGTCGCTCGGGAAGATATGCCCGGGTCCACCGGTGGCTTCACCGGGGTGGATCTCGCCTTTGTAGATAACGTCCCGAACATTCAAGATATAACCGAGACGCCCCTCTCCCTTGTCAGAGAAATGGAAGCTCACTTGGGGGGTGGCGAAATACCAAAAGACGAGAGGGGACAGTAATAGCGCTAGAACCCAACGCCAGAAGTGCCGCTTCGGTTTATTCGCAGATTTGGTCATGTGGCGTTTCCCAAACTTCAACGTGGCAGCCCTAACGGCTGCTGACGTCGACGTTTTAAAAGCAGTGGCGCAGTTTTAGTCCAACGACTTGATTTGCCAAGCCGTCGGTTTAACTGGGCATCAGCGGATGCAAGTCGAATCGCTCGGCGCTTCAGGCCTTACAAGGCCAGAATTTTGGGTTCTCCATTACGGTAGGGGCCCACACTTTTCAATAACGCTACCGTCAGTGCGGCTGCGATCGATAGCACCATCTGGGCCGATGTAAATATCGACTTTGGGCCACTTCGGTTTGACCATGATGCAGTGCGATCTTCCATCGTTGTTCCAATCGAACTCCATAAAAAATCCGCCGTTGGGAAAGATGTGCCCAACGCCACCAGTAGCTTCACCGGGGAAGATCTGGCCTTTCGAAATGGAGTGCTGAACATTTAAAATATAACCGAGACGCCCTTGCCCGTTGCTAGAGAAATGGAAGCCCACTTGGGGTGTGGCGAAATACCAAAAGAGTATGGGTGCGAGTAACACCGCCATCACCCATCGTCGAACGTACCGCTTCGGTTTATTCGCAGATGTGGACACGGGTCGCACCTCCCCAGCTTACAAGTGGTAATGCTAGAACTTCGTCCATGAGCAGCTTCGCGGTAATCCCACCGTCTGGGTGCTGCTCGCATAGGCTGACTCCAATGCTGATAGCGACTCGGTCTCCGACGTCATCCCACGCTCGCAACCCAGCGATGTCTGCTGAGCGGTGCGGCCATTCGCGCGTTTCCCACTCCCGAAACTTCCGAATCGAATCCGAAGCAATCTGCTCAAGCCCAGCGCCGTCCAGAAGCACGCCCTCGGAAAGACCACCTATGCGCCCCACATAGCCGTAATGGATGTTCGACCAGATGTCGTAGAAGTAGTCGACCGGACCTTGCTTATGCCAGTTCGCGCCGAACAGCTGCTCAATCGTCGGCTTGTGATCCCACGGCCTGTTTTGCCCAACCCGCTCGGCCCAAAGCGCCATCGCAGCAACCGTGTTACCAAGCTCCATGGCTTGGAAATCCGGAGTTGAACGACGTAAATACCAAGGAAGCTTTTCAAACTTTTCCCGTTCCGCTGCCGCGTCAAAGCCTGTGAGTTCTTTCATTTTCAGGACGGAGGGATGGGTGATGTTGCGGTTCATTTCCTCGGCGATATAGCGGGCCACCGGTTCCATTACATCGGGGTGTTGGCAGGTGACTGGCGCCGCCTTCTTTTGCGCCGGCGCAGGTTCGATGGGAGGGGAAAAACCGGTTTGACCCGAATGGCCCGTTTGGGCTGGAACGGCATGGGCCAATGGCGGAGCGCCAGCCGAAGTAGTTCGTGCTACAGGCGGTGCGTCGTTTTTATGATAAATGGCGGTAAGAACCGAAGGGATCAAGCGAGCGTTGCAAGGGCAACTGCTGAAGCTGTCCAACGTACCGGCCATTAGCCTGCCATGGCTGACCATATGGGAAATGCCACCGACGATCCGGTAGATTTTCCCGTCTTTCCCGCAAGAAACCTGATCACCTTGGCGAGAGTGAATGACGCCGAACATGTTGATTCCGCTATGACCTTCCAGCACTTTCCCGCCGCAGGTGGTTTTATCACCCAGGCCGATGAAATGACCTTCGCTCATTGATTTCTCTCCGTTAATCCCGGGCAGCAGCCTGCGGCGGTAGTTAGCGGAAAAAAATCGGACGGCTCCCAAGTTCACGCCCAACCGCCTCGGGTTGAGCTGCAGTGCAAAGCCCGGCTGGCAAGCGAAAACGCGGGAATTTTTATGTGAAATTTCGCGGGCAAAAACCTAGAATGCCGGCTCTCAAACGCCCTTCTCTGGAGCCAAGCCGTGCCGCGTCTTCTCTCTTTGCTTCTTCTGCTGCCGAGCATGGCGATGGCAGGCACACCCCTTGAAAACACCGAGCTTTATACAAAGCTGGCGAGCGACTGCCACGATGTAGACCTCACTACCTGGCAGCACCCGACGCGGTTGGTGTTGGAGAAAAACGGCATCAAGCTGAACCGTTTGCAGCTGTGCAACGGCGGCCACTATCCAATTTTCTTTGTCGACTTGCCGTACGACCCGCAAGGCCAGACGCTGGATTTTTTCATGCCGCTGTACGAGCAAATGCGCAAAGCCAACGGCAAATGGCCCTATGCGTTTGTCGCCGGCAGCGACGGCCAAGTGGTGTACATCAGCTATCGCGACGACGGCACCATTGCGCGCGATTTCGAGTTTTTTGTAGAGCCGTAGGTTTAAGCGTAGGGCTGAACTGCGGCCGGGAAAAAATCAGGGGCACAGTTATTGCTTTGCTAGCAATCAAAATATACATGGCTAGCAGCGAGACACCCTCCCCGATGATTGCCAGTTCCAACCGAGCAGTAATTTGCACGCCTCACGTCGAGGCCAGCGCCGCAGGCATGCGGGTTCTCGATGCGGGTGGCACAGCCATCGACGCGATGCTGGCAGCCAGCGCCATGCTGGGCGCGGTGTTCCCCCATATGACCGGGCTAGGCGGCGATGCCCTGTGGATGATCCACGATGACAAAGTGCGCACCATCGTGGGGATTGGTCAGGCCGGACAGCGCCTGCCGGACGGGGGCGCCATCACCTTGCGAGGCCCTGGGTCGGTTGCCACCACCGCCGGCGCATTGGCGAGCTGGCAGGTCGCGGCACAGATCAGTCGGCAACAGTGGGGCTCGAAACTGGGCTGGGCGGACGTGCTGGAAGACGCGGCATTTATCGCCGAGGCCGGCGCGCCGGTGTCGCAGTCGCAGCTGTTTTGGCAGACGCTGCGCCAGCCGCTGATTGCGCAATTGCCAGACCTGCAATCGCTGTGCATGACCGAAGGTCGTTGGCTGCGCGAGGGCGATACGCTGCGCCAGCCGCAGCTGGCCGACACGCTTCGCCATCTGGCGCGCCACGGTGTGCAGGATTTCTATCACGGTGAATTGGCCCACGCATTCGCGGCAGCCTTTGCCGAACTGGGTTGCGGCCTGACGGCGGCAGACCTGGCGGCCACGCGCGCCATGGACGTCGCGCCGATTTCGGTGCGCTACCGCAACGGTCACCTGTACAACGTGGCGCCACCGTCGCAGGGGCTTTATACGTTACAGGCCATGGCAGCGTTACAGCACAAGCCGTTGGCGAGCGCCGGTAACGGCAGCGCGCGGTATTACCACTATCTGGTTGAAGCCATCAAACAAGGGCTGCTGCGCCGCAATGCGCAGCTGTGCGACCCAGTAAGTAATCCGTGGAATTTTGCCGCCAGCCTTGAGCCTGCACTGGTCAGAACCTACGCAGATGCAATAGATGAAACGCGTGCCGCCCCCTGGAACGAGCCCGGCCGCCCGGCGGATACGGCATGGATGGCGGCCACCGATGCGCGGGGCCGCACCGCCTGCCTGATCCAAAGTCTGTTCCATGATTTCGGTTCCGGCTGCGTGCTCGGCGACACCGGCGTGCTCTGGCAGAACCGCGCGGCGGGCTTCAACGCCGACCCGCAGCATGCCAACGGCTGGGCGCCAGGGAAGCGGCCGGCGCATACGCTGAATCCGTCGTGCTACCTCGCCGACGATGGCCGGCGCTGGTTTTTCGGCACTCAGGGCGGCGATGGTCAGCCGCAGACGCAAATGGTGCTGGCCAGCCAGCTGATCGACTTTCAGCAGCCCGTCGACGCCGCGCTCAAAGCCCCGCGCTTTCTACTCGGCCGCAGCTTTTTCGACAGCACCGACAATCTCAAGCTGGAAGGCGATATGCCGCCGAGCACGATCCAAGGCTTGGCCGCGCTGGGGCACGAGGTGGAAATTATTCCTGCGCTCAGCCCCATGACCGGCCATGCTGGCGTGATTGCCATCGGCGCGACTGGGCAACGCACGGCCATGCATGATCCCCGTGGCGAAGGCACCGCGCTGGGGCAGGCGGATTGAGCGATTTACGCGTATTTACCGGGCTCAGGCGGCTAGCGGATAATGCCGCCGTTTGCCCGTCAGCCGCAGAGGAACCATTAGGTTGAGCACTGTCACCGCCAAACAGCTTGAGGTGGAGCGCATCGTCGACAAGCTTTTCAAGGCGATTGCCCAGCATCGTCTGCCGCCGGGCACACGGTTGATCGAAGCGCAGATCGTCGAATCCTTGCAGGCCAATCGCAACCATGTGCAGGTCGCGTTGCAGCGCCTGGCGATGCAAAAAGTGGTGACCATCGAAGCCAACCGTGGGGCCATGGTGGCGCAGCCCACGGCCAAGGAAGCGCGGGATATTTTCAGCGCCCGCCGCGCGGTGGAACGGGCGATTGTCGAGGCCATTACGCCGGCAATCATGCGCAAGCACCGCCAGCGCATCGCCAGCCACATGAACAGCGAACGCAAGGCCACCAACGACACCGACCGCCGCGCCATCGTGCGCGAGCTCAGCGAATTTCATCTGCTGCTGGGAGAGATCAGTGGCAACACCGTGCTCAGCGATATTCTTGCCAACCTGATGGTGCGCAGCTCGCTGATCGTCGCCCTGTACCAACGCAACGACGTGCCCTCCTGCGCTTCCGACGAGCACCAGCAAATCATCACCGCCCTGGAAAACGGCGATAACCAGCAGGCCGTAGCGGTGATGATCGAGCACCTGGATGAGCTGGAAGCGCAACTGGCGCTGGAGCAAGGCGAGTCAGAAGAATTCAATCTCAAGCAAGCACTGAGCGACTAGGCTGCCGGCTTCAGCAACTGGCCGGCCGGCCGGCTAAAAGTTTGTCGCCCGCCTTTGAAGCCCATCAGTGGCGCGCTTATTTCGGCAATCACGGCGGCCGGCGAGTCGGCGTCGAAGACGATAAAATCCGCTTTGCAGCCCGGCACCAGGCCGTACGCTTTCAAGCGCAGCAACCGTGCCGACTCACTGGAAATCCAGGCCAGGCATTGGCCCAGTTCGGCCTGTGTGCCCAGCTGCGTGACGTTGGCAAACAGGTTCGCCTGGCGCACCAGCGACGCATCGCCATAAGGCGTAAACGGGTTGCCAATATTGTTGGTCGACAGCGAACAGGTCACGCCACAGGCGTGCAACTGCGCCAAAGGCGCCAACCCGCGCGGCTTGTTGTGAAAGGTGTCGCGGCCGGTGAGAAATAAATCGGTGCTGGGCAAGCACGTCACCTGCACGCCGACCTCCGCCAGGTGCAGGCCCAACTGCATCAGGTGCGCTTTGGGCAGCGCTGAGAGTTTGGTGGCATGGCCGATGGTCACCCGCCCGCCCCAACCGTGCAGCGCCGTGCAGCGCGCCACTTCCAGGGCGGTCATGTTGTCGGGGTCGAGGTCGAAATCCAGGTGCAGGTCCAGGTCGCAGTCGTAGCGCGTGGCCAGTTCGAACAGACGCTGAATCTGGCCATGGGGGTTGCTGTCCATGTACGGGCAACCGCCCAGTACGCTAGCGCCGGTTTCCAGGGCCTGGCAGAGCAGCGCCTCGGTGCCGGGGTTGTTCAGCAACCCTTCTTGGGGGAACACGCAAATATCCAGGCCGATGGCCCAGGCGTAATCGGTTTGCAGACGGCGGATGGCGTTGAAGCCGATAAGGCCGATTTGCGGGTCCAGTTCCACATGGGTGCGCATGTGGGTGGTGCCTTGCAAAATGGCTTTCTCCAGCACCCGCGCACCGCGCTGGTAAACGTCTTGCTCGGTAAATTCAGCCTTCGCCGCGCGGGTTTGCGCCACGGCTTCCACCAGCGTGCCTTCAGTTAATCGGCAGCGCTGCATGATGCAGGCCTTGTCCAGATGGATATGGGTTTCGATAAGCCCGGGCAACACCAGTTGGCCGTTCAGGTCGAGGGTTTGCCAATCATGCGTGGCGGCGCTGAAGGCCTGGACGAAATAACCGTCCTCGACCAACAGTTCGGTCAAACCGCCCTCCTCGCCCAGCCTGGCATTAATGATTTTCAGCGCACTCATACCGCCACCGCTTCGCCCAGATACGCGGCGGCAAGCTCCTTGTCGTCACGCAGCTCGGCGGCACTGGCAGCTTTGACGATGCAGCCGGTTTCCAGCACATAGGCGCGGTCGGCCACTTGCAGCGCCAGGTTGGCCATTTGGTCGACCAACAGAATGGTCACGCCTTCATCGCGCAGCGCCGCGAGCGCGTCGTACAGCTCGCCGATCATGGCGGGCGACAGGCCCAGCGAGGGTTCATCGAGCAACAGAATCTTCGGCTTGGCCATCAAGCCTCGCCCTACCGCCACCATCTGCTGCTCGCCACCGGAAAGCAGCCCGGCCGGGTTATCGATACGGTCACGCAACCGTGGGAAGCGCGTGAGGATGGCCTCGATTTCCGCGTCGGCATCAAACGCATCCGGGCGCGAATAACCGCCCAGCAGCAAGTTGTCGCGCACGCTCAAATACGGGAACACCTGACGGCCTTCAGGCACCAGGGCCAAGCCGCGCGCGGCGATATGGCTGGCGCTGGCTTGCTCGATATTTTCGTCGTCCAGCAGCACGCTGCCGCCGCTCGCCCGATGCAGCCCGGCCAGGCACTGCAAGATGCTCGACTTGCCGGCGCCGTTCGCGCCAAGAATGGCCACCAGCTCGCCGGGATTGACCAGCAAATTGACTTTGTTCACCACCGGCGAGGCGCCGTAGTCGATGATCAGGTCTTTAACGTACACGCGCGCGTCGCGGCTGCCATCCCAGGCGTGTGACCGTGGCGTTGCCTGGTATTCGGTGCCGCCCAGGTACGCCGCAATCACCTGCGGGTTTTGCCGAATGTCGGCCGGTGATCCGCTGGCAATCGGCTTGCCCGCGTCCAGCACCAACAGATGCTCAGACACCGACATCACCAGCTGCATGTCGTGCTCAACCAACATCACGGTCAGGCCAAAATCGGCCAGCTTGCGCAGCAGCACGGCGAGCGCATCGGTGTCGGCGCGGCTCAGGCCTGCCGCCGGCTCGTCAAGCAACAGCACCAACGGCGCGGTGGCCAGCGCGCGGGCAATTTCCACGAGACGGCGGTCCACGTGGGGCAACTCATCAGCGGCAATATTCACTTCGCCGCGATAGCCCACCAAGGCCAGCAAGTCCATGGCCAGGCTGCGCTGCTCGGCAGTGGGCAGGCTGAAGGCGAGCCCGAGCCGGCCTTTCTGCATGGCCACCAGCACGTTGTCGAGCACCGACAATTCGCCAAAAAGCAGCGTGGTTTGGTAGGTGCGTGCAATACCGGCGCGGGCGCTTTTCCAGGCTGGCAAGCCCGCCAACGGCTGCTGCAAGTGGATCTCGCCGCTATCGGGTGCGTAGAAGCCGCTAATCATGTTCAGCACCGTGGTTTTACCCGCGCCGTTAGGACCGATGATGCTGGTGATGCTGCCAGCCGCAGCGCGCACATTCACATGCTGCGCGGCCTGCACGCCACCGAAGCGGATGCCGATATCGGTTACCTGCAAACCGGTCGCCGGACCTCGACTGCGCAAGTGCGCGGCGATGCGTTGTACGTTGATTTGGGTGGGCGGCAGCAGGCGGGTCGGTTTCAGCCAGCGCGCCGCAATGGCGCCGAGCAAACCGTTGGGGGCGATCCACAGCACCAGCAGCAACAGCGCCGAGAAAATCAGCAGCCGGTATTCGGCAAAGTTCGACAGCAGCTCCGGCACCAGCACGATCAACAGCGCGCCAATCAACGGCCCAAACAGCATGCCGCTGCCACCGACAATCACTGCCAGCACAAACAGAATGGACTGCGAAAAGGGGAACGACTCGGGGTTGATAAACATCAGCAGCGGCGCCAGCAAGCCGCCCGCCAAACCGGTGAAGGCCGCCGACAATGCAAACGCCAGGGTCTTGCTCAATACCGGGTTAAAGCCCAGCGAACGCGCGGCAATCTCCGAAGCTTTCACCGCGCGCATGGCCATGCCCCAACTGCTGCGGCTAACGCGGTGGTAGAACAACAGCGCGGCAATCATCAGGCCGCCCGCCAGCAAGGCCAGCAGCACCATCGGATCAAGCCCGGCGAATTCCGGCATGGGAATGCCCATCAAGCCATTGGAGCCGCCGGTCACGCCGCGCCACTCAATCAGGCCGTGGTGCACCACAAAGGCGAAGGCGATGGTGATCATCGCCAGGTACGGCCCGCTTACCCGTAACGCAGGGATTGCCAGCAGCGCGCCGATCAAACCGCTGACTAAACCGGCCACTGGCAACGCCAACCACAAAGGCCAGCCCGCCATTGTCAGCAGCGCCGACACATAGGCGCCGATGGCGTAGAAGGCGATATGGCCAAAGGAAATCTGCCCGCTGAGGCCGATCAGAATATTCAGCCCAACGCCCACCACCGCCGCCAGGGCGCACAGGGTGAAAACCAGTAGCGAGTAGCTGTCCAGGGTAAACGCCAGCGCAACGCAGGCTGTGGCGAGCAAGCCGATAAATACCGGAGCGGCAAAGGTTTTGAATGCATTCATACTTTCACCAGTGCCTGGCTGCCGAACAGACCGTTAGGGCGCGTCGCCAGCGCGAGAATAACCAAGGCAAAGGTCACGATCTGGGTAAACGCCGAGCCGAAATACAACGTGATCAACGCCTCGGCCAAACCAAACAACAGGCCAGCGGCAAACACCCCGCCCGCGCTGGTAATGCCGCCAAGAATCGCCACCGCGAATGCCTTCAGGCCAAACAACATGCCCATCTCCGCGCTCACGCTAAACAGCGGCGCGATCAGCAAACCGGCCACCGCCGCGAACACCGTGGACACTGCAAAGGCAATCGCCACCACCCGGTTCACGTTGATGCCCATCAGCATGGCCGCACGCGGGTTTTGCACGCAGGCCTCCAGCACCTTGCCCAGGCGCGTGTAGCGGCGCACCAGGTACAGCGCCAGAGCAATGGCCGCGCCGGCCAGCGGTATCAACAACTGCTGCGCACCGACGCTGCTGCCGAATATTTCCACGTTCAGGTGCACCAGGCTGCTTTCGAATTGCCGCGGTTCTTTGCCGAAGGTAAACAGCGCCAGGTTGTCGACCAGAATGCCGGCCGCCACCGTGGCCATCAGCCAGGCCTGCGAACCGCGACTATGAAACGGCCGCACCAGGCAGCGCTCGATCACCAGCCCGTAAAGCGCGCACAGGCTCAGCGTCAGCGGCAACGCCAGCCACAACGACCAACCCCAGTTGATGCAGAAGGTGTAACCCAGCACCGCGCCAACCATCATTGCGCTGCCCTGGGCAAAGTTGACGGTGCGCGAAACCACGTAGGTGAGGTGAAACCCCAACGCCAGTAACGCGTACATGCTGCCCAGGCCGAGCCCGGAAATAATGGCGGCGGTGAACATGGCTTACTCCTTGGGTGCCAGCGGTACGATCTGGCCGTCAACGAAGTGGGTGAACAGGTAGTCCTGTGGCCCCAGTGCGTCGTGCTTGCTGGCGCTGAACGGCTGCTGGTAATGCTTGATCAGCCCGTCGTATTCACCGATGGCGTAGAAGCCGTCGCGCACCGCTTTACCCTCGGTGCTGCCGGCCTTGGCGATGGCCATTGCGGTGAGGTGCAAGGCGTCGTAGGCGTTGGCGATTCCCACCGCAGGAGTAACGTCGGCCAGCGTCTTGATTTGCGGGTAAGCGCTTTTCAGCGCGGCCAGCAGCGCGTCGCCCTTGGCGCTGTTGTGCTCGGTGAACACGTAGGTCTGAATGAAATGCACGCGCGAGGCATTCGGCCCCGCCAGTTCGCCAAAGCGCCCGCCCGCCGGGCCCCAGTGCGACACCACGGGCACGTCCCAACCCATGCGATCCAGGGACTTGACCACCTGCGCCGACGGGCCGACGTTGCCGACCATCAACAAGGTGTCAGCGCCTGCGTTTTTCAGGCGCGTGAGTTGCGGCACCACGTCCAAGTCGCTGTCCTGAATACGCTCGACACCCGCATTGGCCAGCCCGCGTTTTTCCAGCGCGCGCTTGAAACCCGCTTCGTTGGATTCGCCCCAGGGATTGTTGATCAGGATCATCCCGGGCTTTTTCATGCCGTTGTCCACGCCGTACTTCACCAGCGCTTCGTCCACCAGCTCGTCGACGGCCGAGACGCGGAACACGTAGTTATCCGCCGCGCCGTTCTCGGTGATTTTCGTGCCTGCTGCCCAGATGCCCATAAACGGGACTTTCAACTGATTAGCCAGGGGCACGATGGCCAGCGATACCGGCGTATCCAAGCCACCGAACAGCACGGTGACCTTCTCGCGCTGCACCAATTCGCGCGCCGCCAGCATGCCTTTGGATGGGTTGCTTTCATCGTCGCGGCGCACCAGTTCCAGTTGACGACCGAGCACGCCGCCATTGGCGTTCACTTCGTTGATCGCCATGGTCAGACCACGGGTCAGTGCTTCACCGGATTTGGCTGATTGCCCGGACAGGGCCGCAACCAGACCGACCTTGATAGGCGGCTCGGCGGCATAAGCGCCGCCGAGCACTGCCACGTTGAGCGAGACGACTGCTGCTACAGGACGTAGCAGACGTTGCAGCTGTGGAAATCGAACGGCCATCGTTTTTCTCCTGATTGCTAGCATTTGCATATTTATTGCTAGCAAGTACGATGCCAGTCGCCGCGCCGCGCTACACCGCGGCTTGCGCCCAAGCGCTTGCCTGTTTTGGCACTTAAATCAGGCAGGCTGCACCATGCGGAGGCGTTCTCAACGTTCTTGAATCAGGAGTAAGTCGCTATGCCGGACCTTAACGAAGCGGTACAGATTGTTAGCAATTTCCTCGGAGCATCCATGGCGCCCGACCCGGTAAAAGCGGCGACCTTCATGAGCGACGACGTGAAAATCACCTTCACCGGCGGGCGCGTAATGCCGACGCCACAAGCCATCACCGCCTTTAATGGCAGCCGCTATGCCTGGGTCAAAAAAGCCTTGGGCAACTTTGACTGGATGGACCGGGGCGACCACACCGTGGTGTATTCCAACGGCACGCTGTTCGGCCAATGGCCCGACGGCAGCAGCTTTTCCGGCAACCGTTATCTGGACCGCTTCGAAGTGCGCGACGGCAAAATCACCCACATGGACGTCTGGAACGACAGTGCCGAGTGGCTGCTGACGCCGCAGATTGCCAAGGCGTAACGGCCCGTTTGCCGAGCTGGGCGTTGCGTTCGATTCACCGCTCGTCGCTTAACAGCGGCGAAGCGGTTACTTTTTGATCGCTAAATCGCTGCTTTTCCTCCTTCTGCGCTCAGTCTCAGCCTCCCTTTCTAACGATCGATAGCGTCCTGCCGTTCAGATTCCCCTCTCGTTTTTCCTATTTGCGACCTCGATTCATTCGTTGCGCTCGCAACCTCATGATCGGCAAATCCCTACACGTTTGGCGTCGACTACCGCTTGATACCAACTTTTACGCATCAGCTCACCCTGTACGCGCCACCCCCCTTTTTGCTCGATTTTCTAGACAGTCCACCGCAGGGCGTTTGCAAAAAAACCAATGAAATCAAGCGAAGCGGCCGTTTATCGGGGACGACTGTTTCGATTTAAAGAAGTTCAATTCAATGTCGAGAAATGCATAAGTGAATCTGGCGCCAATAAAAAACCATGTAGTAGCATCGTGCCATCACCCGATTCGCCTTAGCGCTTTTACCGCCTCAGTAACAGGAAGTTCGTCGCCGGATATCTGCCGGCTTCGAGAAGTCGCCCACTCGATTTGCCGTTTGGCATGCAGGATTTTATGCGCCCCACGTTCCCCCGCTCGTGCACCCTCGCTGTAAAACGAACTGTTCTCGCCGACGTATTTATTGTGATGTTGGGTGGCTTAACGGCATTGGATGTGGCGGCAGCAACCATTCCTACGCCAGGTTCGGTGCTGAATTCGGTACGCCCGGAAGAGTCGATCATTCCGGCCCCGCAGACTGACTCCATCGAGTTGCCCCAGGCAACGGATAGCCAAACGCTGGACCCCAACGGGAGCCGGGTGCACATCGCGGCGTTTCGTATTGTTGGCAACGACGAAATCGACAGCGCCACGCTGCACGGGCTGATTGATGGCCAAGCCGGCAAGCCGCTCAACCTGTATGAACTGAACCAGGTTGCCCGCCTGATTACCGATCACTACCGCAGCAATGGTTATCCGGTGGCGCGCGCGGTAATTCCGGCGCAGAAAGTCGAGTTCGGCAACGTGACCATCGAGGTCATCGAAGGCCGGATCGACCGTTCGACCTTCACTGGCAACGACCGTTACAGCGACGCTTTTTTGCAGCGGTGGACGCAGTCGCTTGAAGGCCACACGGCCAGAACTGACACCCTCGAAGAGCGCGTGCTGACGCTCAATGACCTGCCCGGCCTGTCGACCCGCGCCGTGCTGACGCCGGGCGCCGAGTACGGCACCACCACCACCGAATTCGTGACCACTGAAAAAGCCTATGAAGGCGAAGTCAGCGTGAACAATTACGGCCGTCGCGAAATTGGCCGGGCGCGTGTGGATGCCGCGCTGAATTTCAATAACCCATTGGGCATTGGCGATCAGGTTGGCGTGCGCAGCAGCTACTCCGAAGCCGGGTTGCTCAAGCTGGGCGGCGTGAATTACAGCCTGCCGCTGAACACCGCCGGCACCCGCCTGGCCTTGAGTTACACCGACATTCGCTACCGCATCGGCGGCGACCTCAGCGTTCTCGATATCAAGGGCAAAAGCCAGTTGGCCAGCGCCACCGTGGTGCACCCGTTCCAGCGCAGCCAGCAGCAGAACGTGTACGGCACGTTTGGTGCGCGCACTTTCCACGGTGAGCAAACCGTGTTGGGTTTTGAAACCTCCGACAACCGCGTTTCGGTCGCCGAATTGGGCACTGCGTGGAACCACGTGGACGATGGCCTCAACGTCGCCACGGCCAGCGCCCGCGCCAGCAGCAACTTCGCCAGCTACAGCGAAACCGACCGCAATGTCGGCCAACGCCTGAAGATTGATGGCGATGCCAGCTACCTCTACAACCTCACTGCGCTGTGGGCCGTGCGCCTCGCCGGTGCGGCGCAGTGGTCGGCCGACACCTTGGCCGACGCGGAAAAATTCAGTCTTGGCGGGCCGTCTTCAGTGCGCGGCTACCCGTCGGCGGACGTGCTCGGTGATCGCGGTCTGTTTGCCAGCCTGGAGCTGCGCTATCGCACCCGCATTCTCACCGCGCCGGGCTACTTCAGTGCCTTTGTCGATGGCGGCCATGTGTCGCGCATCGACCCGGCAGTGGGCAGCGACAAATCGAACTCCATCGGCAGTGCGGGCGTAGGTGCCACGTTCTTCCCGATCAGCGCGCTGCAGCTTGAGCTGCTGGCCGCCGTACCGACCGGCAGTCACGAAACCAGCGACTTCCATGACAGCGGGCGCCTCTGGGCCAACCTGACTACCCGTTTCTGAGCCGGCCTTTTCAAGGCACCTGACGTTCGCCGAGTACATCATGACTAAACACAGCAAAGTTTCCGCTCACGCCACCCTCCCTGTTGCTCCGGCGCTGAAGCCGTTGGTTCGCTCCATCCTTGCCTGGATTCACAGCCCTGTAACGTTGGGCCTGGCGTTCGGTGCCATGCCCATGGTCGCCTTGGCGCAAATGCCCACCGGCGGCCAGGTGATCGCCGGCTCGGCCAACATTGCCACGCCGGACGCCGCGCACACCGTCATCACCCAAGGCTCGGATAAAGCCGTTATCAACTGGCAGTCGTTCTCCATCGGCCAGAACGGCTATGTGCAATTCGTACAGCCAGGCAGCGGCGCGGTGACGTTGAACCGCGTGGTGGGCGTAGACCCGTCGCAAATTCTTGGCCACCTGACGGCCAACGGGCAGATTTTTCTGGTCAACCCCAATGGCGTGTTCTTCAGCCAGAGCGCGGTGGTCGACGTGGGCGGTATCGTGGCCACCACGCTGGACATCAACAACGACGATTTCATGCGCGGTGACTACCGTTTCCAGCGCGCGAACCAGGCGGCGGATCGTGCCACGGTCATCAACGAAGGCAGCATCACCGCGCGCAACGGCGGCTACGTGGTGCTGGCCGGCGACTACGCGGCGAACAAAGGCATTGTGCAGGCGCAGCTCGGCACCGCCATGCTCGCTTCGGGTGATGCCCTGACTCTGCAGACCTCCGGCAGCGGCCTGGTCAGTTACAAAGTCGACAAAGCCACCGTCGCGCAACTGGCCGGCGTGGAAAACAGCGGACAGATTCTCGCCAACGGCGGCCGCGTGATCATGACCGCCGACGTCGCCAATGATCTCGCCGCCACCGTGGTCAATAACTCGGGTCTGGTGCAGGCGCAAAGCCTCGTTGAAAAAGACGGCGCGGTGTATTTCGCGGGCACTGGCGGCAGCGTGGTGAACAGCGGCACCGTCGACGTATCGGCGCACGCAGGCGCCAACGGCGGCAAGGTGGACATCCGCGCCACCGGCGATATCAGCCACGAAGCCGGCAGCCTGATCAACGCCAGCGGCGCGGCCACCGGCACATCGAACGCCGGCACCGTGTACACCTGGGCCGACGGCACCAACCACTACAAGAAAGACGCCAGCATCGTCGCCCGTGGCGGCGCTGAAGGCGGCGATGGCGGCCAGGTCGAGCTGTCGGGCAACACCGTGCTGAACCGCAGCACCGTCGATTTGCGCGCGCCGAAAGGCAAGCTCGGCACCCTGACCCTCGACCCGACGGCCATCACCATCGCCAACGGCGCGGGCATCGATGCCGGCGACCAGAGCACGATTTATGAAGAAAATCTCGAAGCGCAGTTGAAGACCGGCAACATGGTGCTCGCCGCCACCGGCCCGAACGCCAGCATCACCCTCGCCGACCTCACCGACGGCATGCTCGATGGCAGCAACAACGGCGCCGGTGGCTCGTTGACCCTGACCGCCTCGGGCAGCGGCATGCCGACCATCCGCTTCGACAACGTAACCAACACCATCAAGGTCGATAGCGCGTTGAACCTGGCCGTCGACAACGGCGCCGGCAGCCATGCCGTGGGCTCGCTGGCCCTGGGCAATCTCGACGCTGGCACGTCCATCGACCTGAAAGCCGGCAGCATCAGTGCCGGCAACCTCAGCATCGCGAAAACCATCAACAGCAGCACCAACAGCAGCTACAACATCAATGCCCGCGCCTACGCCGGCAACCTCAACCTGGGCAACGTCAAGGTCGATGTCACCAACACGGCAGCAGCCGGCGTCAGTGCGGCGGTCGCCTTGCGTGCCGACGGCGTCATCACGACCGGCGACGTGTCGGCCAAAGCCAAAGGTCTGGGCTACTACAACTACGACTGGAGCACCGCCGGCAACGCCGCACCCAGCTACCTGGGTCAGCAACCGTGGACGCTCGACAGCCAGGGCGACCATGCCATCAAGGCCCAACTGAATATCGAAGCAACCGGCAACGTCAGCACCGGCGCCATCGACGTCAGCGCCATCGACACCAATACCGCGTTCGATACCGACCGCGGTGGTTACTGGCAAACCCAGACCGCCACTCAGCACAACTTCTGGCGTCCGACCGCAGCGTCGGCAAGCGCTACGATTCTGTCGGGCGGCAATGTCAGCATCGGCGGCAAAACCAGCGTCATCGCCGACGGCTACGCCATGAACAGCTACTCGGAAACCGAGAGCTGGCGAACCATGGTCGACAACTTCAACTACACCAGCGGCAGCCAGACGGTTAACACCACCACAACCGACGGCAATGGCCAGCCGGTCAATCAGCAGACGGTGAACAACTACAACAACCTCAAAGGCTCGGTAAAAGGCGCCGGTGGCGACCGCTATATCTGGCAATTCGGCTCGTACACGGTGATCAACGGCGCGAGCGTGAACAACAGCCCGAACATCAACGTGCGCACTGACAGCAGCACCAGCAACCAGACCACCACCCGTTATTCGGGCCTGAGCGGCTTGAGTTCCACACTGGACATAAACGCCGCCGGCTCGGTGAGCATGGATGGCATGGACGTGCGTTCGGTCAACCACTCGGCCTCCGGCAACGCCTCGTACACCGATGCAAACTGGGGCCAGCAAGACACTGCATACGGGTTGAATGGCACCGGTTCGAGCTTCACCTCGGCGAGCCGCGAAGTCGATTACTCCGACACCTTCAACACTGCCTATACCGCTGCGGCGTCCACCTCCACCGCCAACATCACCGCTGGCGGCGCCGTGAACATGGGCGGCGGTTCCAATTACGACGTCATCGCCGGCTTCCCGCAAAGCAGCGTGCCGGGCGCGGCCAGCATGAACGTGCTGGCGCACAACGGGCCGATTTTTATCGGCAGCGACGTCACGGTCAGTGGCTCCAGCGCCAACGACATCACGCTGACCATTCACGCTGACAACGGCGACATCATTGGCTCGGACATGGCCGCCAGCGTTTCCAACGGCTACTACAACGCCGATGCCCGCGCGACCATCAGCACCGATGCCGGCAACATCCACCTGGGCGGTGTGGCGGTAGCGGGTCAGCGCTCGGCATTTGTTGACGTGACCTCGGCCGGCAACCTGAGCATCGACGGCGCCACCAGCGCCGCCTCGATGACTGCCAGCAGCGACGGCATCGCGCAAGCCAACGTCAACCTGTTCGGCACCGGCAATGTGGCCCTTGGTGACGTACTGGCGACGTCCGATCACTTCGTCGACAGCACGGTGTCCGGCTACTACGACGCGGGTCAGGGCCTGGGTTATGACCACCGCGTCTATGGCGGTACTGCGGCTATCAACGTGGCCAGCGGCACCGGCAACGTCGCTCTTAATGGCGATGTAAAAGCCCAGGGTTACGAGACCGCCACCGTGAATGCCACGGCTAATGCGCCAGGCAAAACCCTGACCACCGCAAGCGGCAAAACGCTCAGCACCGCCGCAGTCGGCCAAACCTTTACCACCTCGTCTTACGCTCGCTACCTGCGAGCGCCCACCTACTCGGCCACCACCACGCTCATCGCCGACGGCGGCATGAGCCTGGGCAGCAGCGTTGGCGCGTTGGTCAGCAACGGCAACGGCGCCGGTCTGGTTAGCCTGACCACTAACGGCGGGCCAAGCGCCGCCATTTCTCAGGGCAGCGGCAGCCTGATCAAGGCCAGCGGCAGCACCGGTACGGTCAATGTGAACGCCGGCTCGGCGGCGCCAACGGTCAGCAATGCCGCCACCGTCGACATGCTCGGTGCCATCGTCGGCCAAGGCTCTACCGGCGCCGGCAGCGTGACCGTTAACGCAGCCTCGGGCACCGTCAGCGGCCTGGGCGCCAGCTCCGCCAGCAACACCGCCTCGGTCACCGTCAACGCACTGGACAGCAGCGGCTTGCTGGTACTGGGCGGCAACGGCAGCATCTCCACCAATCTCAACAGCGCCACTGGCGCCCTGCTGACCGTGAACGCCGCCGGCTCGCTGGATTCCAGCGCGGCGACACTCGGTCTGGTCAACTACAACAGCGGCAACGTGGCTGGCGCCCGCGCCGATCTGATCGCCGGCAACGGCTCCAATACCGTCGGTTCGATTGGCGTAAGTGGTTTCAAGGCCGCCGTGCTCAATGCCACCGGCACAGGCGCCGTCATGGCCGCTGGCGCGTCCACGGTCAGCAGCAGCACCCGCGCCGAAGCGAACCTGACATCGAGCAACGCGGCTGTGGGCATCGCTGACGGCGGCTCGCTCGGCGTCACCGCACTCAACGCCCTCGCCACCGCCGATGTGAATCTGAGCGGCGTAACCGGCGCCACCCTCAACGGCAACGCCAGCGCGACCGCCAACAACGGCACCGCCAACCTGGCCATCACGACCACGGGCGGCAGCGGCGCGGCGATCACCCAGGGCGTCAACAGCACCCTGCTGGCACGCGGCGCCACCAGCCTGGTCGCCATCAATGCCGGTGACGCTGCACCCACCTCCGGCAACGCCGCCACCCTGAGTCTGCTGGGCGATGTGCAAGCGCGCAGCGCAGGCGGCACCGCTGGCATCGCCATCACCGGCAAATCGGGCAGCGTGCATGACTTCAGCGTGGAAGGCGGTGTGGCCACCGCCGACATCAACGCGCTGGACGGCGCCCTGGACCTTACCGGTACCGGTTCGGTCACCGGCGTTTCGGTGGGCACCCTGAACGCCACCTCCACCGGCAACCTGAGCACCCGTGGCGCCCTCAGCGCATTGCTGAGCAGCCCGGGCAGCACCGCCCTGCTCAACGTCACCAGCACCAACGGCTTGCTGCTGGTGGACGCCGGTTCGCACCTGTCGGCCAGCAGCGCGCAAGGCAAAGCGGACGTCAACCTCACGGGCGCCACCGGTCTGACCGTTAACGGCAATGTCACCGCGCAGTCCACTTCAAACGACGCCACGGTCGATCTGCTCACCACCGGCGGCACCAGCGCCACCGTCCGCCAGGGCGCCAACAGCACCGTACTGGCAGACGGTAACCGCGCGGCGGTCAGCCTCAACGCCGGCAATGCCACAGCCACATCGGCGAACGCGGCAGACGTAGCGCTGGCTGGTAATCTGAAAGCGCAGGCCACTACCGGCACCGCCGATGTACGGGTTAAAGCAGCGTCTGGCAGCGTGCACGACGTCAGCGCGCAATCGGCCGGCAACGCAGCCACCGTCGCTATCACCAGCCTGGGCGCCAATACGGTGCTGACCCTGAACGGCGCCGGCAGCGTGACCGCCAACGCCAACAGCGGCAGCGCTGCGCTGCTGAACGTTACCAGCGCCGGCTCGCTGCACACGGGCGCCGCCACCCTGAACGCCACTAACCTGAACAGCGGCAGCAACGCCGGCGCGAAGGTAAACCTGGCGGCCAACGGCGGCAGTGCCACCCTGGGCCAGACCACCGTCACCGCTCAAGGCGGCGGTGAAGCTTCGTTACTGGCCAAAGCGGCCGCCAGCCTGACCACCACCGGCAACCTCAGCGCCAGCAACCTGGGCCTGGGCGCCAGTGCCGGCAAGGCTTTGATCGCCCTGCTGACCGTGGGCAACACCAGCGCTGGCGGCAGCATCACGCAGGCCGGCGGCACCACCATCAGCGCCACCACCGCCGGCAATGGCGGCAACGCCACGGTCGACATCCAGGCCAGCGACTGCTGCAGCGCTGCCGTGCAATTGGGCGGCACCGTGAAAGCCAGTGTCGAAACGGGCGCGGGCGATGCCACCGTGGGCGTACGCGGCAATACCGTGGCGGTGAGCACCGTCAGTGCCGCTGCCAAAGGCACCGGCAACGCCATGGTCAACCTTGGCGCGCCGACCTCGTTGGTGCTGAGCGGCCCGCTCAGTGTCAGCGCTGCGGATGCGAGCAAGCGCGCGGATCTGAAACTGGTTTCCGACCGTCTCACCGACAGCGCACCCACCATCACCCTGTCCACCGGCAACGGTCACGTGCAGTTGGCGTCGTTCAACACCAACAACATCATCGGCGTGAACTCCGCCCGCGACTTCGACGCCTCGGTGCAAACCAACTACACGCTCACCACGCTGAAAAAGCTGCTCAATCAGCAGGCCGAAGTGACCTTCGGCGGCGAGTACGATCGCAGCCGCTGGACCCAAGGCACCCCGCAAACCGCTTGGGTTCCAGGCATGGCAGCGTGGGCGAACCAGGTGCAGCAGGTTGGGGACATTCACGTCGCAGGCGACAGCAATATCAACCTGCGCGACGTGAAAATGGTCTTCGACACCACCGGAGTCACCTACTACCACGACATCAACATGAGCACCTGGAGCGTGCCCAACGGCCGCGTGGCAACCTTCGTACAACGGCCGGTGACCAACTACGACCGCTACCTGGACCGCACCGACTTCAGCGTGCAGAACCTCAACCGCGTGGCAGAAGATTCCTTCAACTCAGTTGGCAACAGCTCGTTCGTGGCAACGGCAGGCGGCGCCCAGCGCATTACAGGCAATCTGTTTATGAATGGAGACGGGGTGAACATGGTGCGCACGGCGCTCAAGTCGGATGCGTCGGGCAAAGCGGTAGAGGGCAAAGGCTCAGCGCAAGGCTGTTCCGCAACGGGCGAAGGCAGCGAGCGCTGCGGGTTCTAACGCCGAACCCGCAGCTTCTGAATGCAGCGCCGTTTCTGTAGGAGCGGCTTCAGCCTCGATGTTCTTTTTAGAAAAAATCCAGTCCCCCACGTGGTGACTGGATTTTTTTTGCCCATTCAAGCCGATCATCCAGTGGCCGATACGGTGTTCAGAACCACGTAGAAAGGAGGCTCAACGTGATGGACCGAGGCATTCGTAGCGCGGGATTCCAGCAGCTGGAAAACCGTTTTTACACACGCTTGCTAAGCAAAGCGCCGGACCCCAACGCGAGCAAAATCGCGCCGGTGCCCGAGAACAAAATGCCCACCGTGGGCATCACCTTGTCCATTGGCACCACGCCAAAGGTGGACCCCTACTCCGACGAACCCAAACGGCTTGATGGCTGGCGCTCCAAGCCCCTGCCGGCCGAATTGCTGGCCTCGGTTAACCAGCAGATTCTGACCGAAGGCAAAGACGCCGAGGTGTTCAAAGAGAAGCCCGCCAGTGAAGACCCAACGCGTCTGGCGCTCGTCGAGCAGGCTAACCAGTTCCTTCTGGATAAAGCCAACAACCCCTTCTCTGGGCTGAGTCGGGAAACCTTGTCGACGATCAGCTACGACGACACCAGCACCTACACCACCAGCGAAATTGCCGCCGCCATGCGTGAAATGAACGCCGGCGACTCGCGTTTCTGGGACGAAACCTACAAGCGCATCAACGACGCCGAAATCAAGAACGATAACGACAACGACACCAAACCGATGATGCTCAAAGCCCAGCTCAAACTGCTGACGGGCATGAGCGAGGCTGAAAAATCCACGCTCGACTACACCACTTCGTCACTGACCATCGAGCTGGCCGATTGGGAAAAGGCAGGCTTCGAGACGCCCGACGCCGTCGACTATCCCGAGCTGGAAGAGCCCGAAGCCAGGGTGCTGGCCGCCACCACCGACAAAGAAGGCAAGGCCATCTGGAAGCAGTACGCGGTGAAACTGCTCAGCGCCGACAGCACCAAACTCTCGCTGCTAAACGCGATGCCCAAAGACGATGCCGCCGCTCAGCCAGAGGCCAGCGCCGCAGCCAAAGGCGAGTGGCTGCAGGTGTACGCGCAGATTGATAAGTTTTAAGCCGGTGCAGGGCAACATGCTGCGTCGCCACCGCGCTGCGGGAGTGGCTTGAGCCGCGATGCGTTAAATCAGCCGCGCAAATCCTCTACCCCGAAAGCAAAACCTGAACGCTCGTCCATACTCAGCCAGCTTCGCTCTTGGAAGCGACGGAGACGGGAGGCTGCGTATGCTCGATTACATCGCGTTGGGAATTCTGTTTTTTGCGGGCTTGGTGTTGTTCTACGGAATCATCGTGATGCACGACATCCCGTACGAAATCGCCGTACACCGTAACCACCCTCACCAGGACGCCATTCATGCGGCAGGTTGGGTCAGCCTGTTTACGCTGCATGCGCTGTGGCCGTTCTTATGGATCTGGGCCATGTTGTACCGCAGCGACCGCGGCTGGGGCTTCAACCCGGCAACCGGTGCCGCCCTGCCCTCGTCCGACCTCGAGTTTCAACTGAGCGAACTGCGCGAACGCATCGAGCGTCTCGAGCGCGGCGTGCCGGAACCTGAGCCACAGCAGGTGGAGATTCCTACTCCTACATCGACCCAAGCTGCCATCGACAAGGACGTTTAGCCATGGACCTGCTACTAATCCTGACGTACACCGCCATCTGCGTGGCCATCTTCAAAATCTTCCGAATTCCCTTGAACAAATGGACCGTGCCCACCGCCGTGCTCGGCGGCATTCTGCTGATCGGTGCGCTGATTTTTGTGATGAATTACAACCACCCCTACTCCGAAGTGGCGCGCTCGTATTTCGTCACCACGCCCGTGATTCCAGTGGTCACGGGTAAGGTCATCGAGGTGCCGGTGGAAGGCAACCGCATGATCGAAAAAGGTGACGTGCTGTTTCGCATCGATCCCAAGCCATTCGAATGGCGGGTCAAAGCCATCAAGGCGCAGTTAGTGTCCGCCCGCGCCGACCAGAACCGCGCCAGCGAATTGGTCAAACGCGAAGTGGGCAACCGTCGCAACGTCGACCTGGCGACCGCGCAAGTCGACAACCTTGAAGCGCAATTGGGCCTGGCTCAGTTCGAACTGGACAACACCGTGGTGCGTGCGCCGGCGCGCGGCTTCGTCACCCATGTGTCGTTGCGTCCCGGCATGATGGCCAGCCAGTTACCGTTGCGCCCCTCGATGGTGTTCGTGCCGGATGAAGGCCCCTACTTCACCGCGTGGATGCGCCAGAACAGCCAGCTGCGACTGACCCCTGGAGATGAAGCCGAAGTGGCTTTCGATGGCATTCCCGGGAAGGTGTTCGCCGGCAAGGTCAAGCAAGTGCTCGGTGTTATCGGCGAGGGCCAGGTGCAACCTTCGGGCACCTTGATTAGCTACAGCGGCTCGCCGCCACCGGGGCGCGTGCCGGTGATTATCGAAATCACCGACCCCGCCTACGCCGAGTACGCCGCGCGCATGCCGGGCGGCGCCTATGGCCAGGCGGCGTTGTACAGCCAGCACTTTCACCACGTGGCCATCATGCGCAAGATTCTGCTGCGCATGGCGGCCTGGATGAACTACATCTTCCCCTTCCACTAACAGCCCGGCGGAGGATCCACCATGGCCAACGCGAAGAAAAAAAAAGGGCGGGCGACTGCTTGGCTTCATCAGTACGCACTGGCCTTTTAAGCGGGAACGTTCGCCGTTTGCGTCGACTCCATGTACGAGCGACCAATTTTGCAAACGGGGAACGCCTACGTTGTCTGACTCACCCAACGCCAACCGCACTCAGTGGCGGTCTTTTGTGGCCGACACGCTTGCTCTGCTGTTGTTCTTCACCACCACCGGCATCATCAACGAGCGCTTCGTCGCGGGCATGAGCTGGCGACAGGTGTTGGAGGCCCGACTTATTGGCGCTGCATTGATGGTGTTTTGCGGACGGCCCTATGGCCTGTGGCGAGATTGGGTGATGCGCTTCGCCGGCGTTGGCCGCCTGTCGCAGCTGGCCTGGGATTCCCTCGCCCTGTTGAGTTTTCAGGTGCCCATCTATGCCGCGTTGCTGGCGTTGGCCGGCGCCGACGGCCAGGCCGTGTTGCGCGGCACGCTGGGCGTATGCGTCATCATGCTGGTACTGGGGCGCCCGTACGGCGCCTTTCTCAACGTGGTTCGACGTGGATTTGGATTGCCTGAGGGTGGCGAACGGCCCATGTCATTGAAGCGTTGAGCGCCCGTACTGGCCCTGCTTGCTGCTCACTGTTCCTGGGAATGCTTGTCCGCCACTACCCCATGCGCCTGCTGCCCGGCCGCCGCGCTGAACATGCCTAACGAGTCCAGCGATGGAACACGGCCCAGGCAGCTTCTGCGACATAGCACACCTGATTGCAATTCCAGAGAAATGCGGCTGAGCGTGTCGGCGTTTTCCATTAAGCCTTGCGCAGCATCCCAGATGCGTGTCGCGGTTTCGTTGTTTTGCGCGTAGCGCGACAGCTCCATGAGCAACGTGTAGGCCCGACGGCTCTCTACCGCGTTCTGCTGCAATGACCGGAACATTAACCACGTGGAAGTTGCCATGGGATTCTCCTAAGACTGAACACGCACTGAGCAGCTGCTCGTGCTGATGTGCTGATGTGCTGATGTGCTTAGTTTTAGGGATGCCGTCCGATCAGCTAGTAGGGAAAAGCTCACGTACGCGTAGGGAACGCGGGATAGTTTGTTGATAGCGCACCAGCGCTCGGTAAGTTGCGCCAAACCATGCCCCCGCCTCGTAGCCCACCAGCCCGCTGGAGCCCGAACCCGTGGGCAACTTTCACATCACGCTGTTTCGCTGCAAATCACTGACATGCCCAACGTTGGCCGCAACCAGTCGCTCCAGCAACTCAGCGCGGGCCTGGCCGCCGCCTGCGCGCACAAATTCAAGCTCTGCGGCGGTCAGCACCACGATGGGCACCAACCTCACGGGTGACAGCGGCATGTCATCGAGCACGTCGTTGAAGTCCGGTTTAGGAGCGCCAAGCAGCACGCCGAGGGCGTCGTCTTCGGTGACGAAAAGCGCTGGCAGTGCCGCACCGATGGCGCGAGATTGGCTGACGCCCGGCAGCTCCATCGACAACGCACCGTATTGCTCCAACTGCGCGGTAATGCCACCGGCGTCAGCCACAATCTGCGCGACGTGCTCAAGCAGTTCGAAGGCCCAGGAATCACTTAACGTCGACACATCACCGGGCGTGCCGCGATGCGCTTCAGCAATGTCTGCCGTTTCAACAAACAGCTCCATTTCAAAGCCGTTGCCGAACCCTTCAGCATCATCGAACGGGTCGCTCAGGCCATCGCTGGCCAGAAGAATCCGCTCACCACGACGCACCACGCGGTACGCCTGGCGTGTCGACGGCCACGCCGGCCCGCCTGTGAAGGAAGGACTGAGAAAATATCCGAGCACGTCCTTTTCCACCGATCCCACGCTCTGCCAGTGACGGTCCAGCGCGGCATGGGTGGCCCTGCGCGCTTCGTCAGCGCTGTCTACCAGAGAAGGCTCCGCCAGGCAGGCTGCCGGCTCGGCGGCGGATTCGGTGGAGGGGCGAAGTGCGTTACGCAATCTGTCGAATAAGCTCATGGGCAATCCTTGCATGGAGATATGAAGAGCCGGTCAAACGCGGTCTCAGTAGGAGCGAGCTTGCTCGCGAAGCTTTTAACCAACATAGAAGCGAGCTTGCTCGCGAAGCTTGCGATCAACAGCCGGGCTTAATCGTAAGCAAACTGGTCAACCAACCCCAGCCTGGGCACCCGACTGTTGGGCAGCAGCAAAGCGCCGGGAGCGATGACGGCGTTTGCGCCGATCTTGCTGCCATCCCCCACCAGCGCGCCGAACTTGTTTACGGCCGTGTCGATTACCTGATCGCCGTGGCGAATCTTAATGGCTGCACCGTCCAGTTCATTGCGGTAATTGGCGATGATTGCGCCGGCTTCGATGTTCACGCCCTCGCCAATCAATGAATCGCCTACAAAATTGAAATGCGCCAACTTGCTGCCCGCCAGCATAAAGCTGCTTTTGATTTCGCAGCTCGGCCCAACAATGCAATGACTGCCGAGGAAAACGCCCCCACGCAAGTACGCGCCCGCCGCAACGAATGCACCTTTACCCACAATGATGGCGCCCTTGAGCACCGCGCCTTCCTCGACGGTGGCGCTTTCATGAATGGCGCAATCTGCGTAGCGCCGATACCCCTCTGGCAGCCGCGTCAGCAGCGCCAGCACGTGTTCCTCGCATGCCTGCGTCACCTGCCAAGCGGCAACGGGGTCCAGGCCAAGCGTGTCCCATCGGGCAATGAATGTACGGATCTCGGGTTCGTTCAACGCAGCGCTTCCTGTCGAGTGGGGCTCGCAAACGTAGATCGGCGATAGGCCAATTAATTCATTTACCGCCTGCACCTGCGGGCCACGCCGCGCTGACCTCAGGCGCCTTCGCGCCGGCCCAGGGTTGTTCCACACGCACCGCCATGTCCCGCCAGACGGCACTCATGCTTGTTCCAGGCCGGACGATAATTTGCGTAAGCCAACAACAAAAAACGGGAGCCCCCTGCATGCGCCAGCTCAAAATCGCCCCTCGCGCCATCATCAGTTTTTCCCTCATTGGGGTGCTGGTGATTCTGTTGGGTTTGTTTGCCATGTATCAGCTGAAATCGGTACGTCAACAAGGGGAAGACCTCTCTGACAAAGGCATTCCCAGCCTCTCGGCGCTCAGTAGCCTGAACGAAAGCATGCTGCGCCTGCGCATCACCGCCTACCGCCTGCTGGTTGACCGCGACGCAGACAAACTCGTGGCAACGGTGGCGCGTATTGATGAGCTGAGCGGCCAGGTCGATCAGGCGTTGGCGCGCTATGAAAAACTCATCGACGACGACCAGGAGCGCGCCCAGTACCAAAGCTTTCAGCGCGTGGTCAACGATTACAAAGCGGCCAACCGGGAGCTGGTGCAGCTTTCCAACGCCAACCAGCCCGACGCGATGCGCGCGCTGTTGGGCGGCACCTACAAAAAAGCCTCGGATGAATTGGGCGTGCAGATGGCGGCGCTCATCAAAATCAACCAGGACGGCGCCGCCGATTCCGATAAAAAGGCCGATACAGGTTATGCCGCTGCGATGACTGGCGTGATGGTGTTTATCGCCGTTGCCACGGTGCTCACCGGCTTTATGGCCTTGCTGTTCACGCGCAGCATTACCCGGCCTTTAACCGAAGCCGTGGCGGTGGCTCAGGTGATTGCCAAGGGAGATCTGACCGAGTCGATTAGCGTGACCGGAGCAGACGAGCCCGCCCAACTGCTGGCCGCGCTCAAGGTGATGCAACAAAACCTGAAGCAGACCATTTCCGCGATCGCCGACTCTTCTAATCAGTTGGCCTCTGCCGCCGAAGAACTGAACGCCGTCACGGAAGATTCCACTCGCGGGCTGCACCAGCAGAGCAACGAAATCGACCAAGCCGCCACCGCCGTTAATGAAATGACCGCTGCGGTAGATGAGGTGGCGCGCAATGCCGTCGCGACCTTCGAGGCATCCAAAGAATCCACCCAGACCGCCAAGCATGGTCAGCAACAGGTGACCAAAACCGTCGACTCCATTGGGCTGCTATCGGACGACGTCACCCGTACCGCCGAACAAGTGAGAAACCTGGGCGACGGCGTGAGCAGCATCAGCAAGGTGCTCGATGTGATTCGCGCCATCGCCGAGCAAACCAACCTGCTGGCGCTCAACGCCGCCATTGAAGCGGCGCGGGCAGGCGAAGCCGGACGCGGGTTTGCCGTGGTGGCCGACGAAGTGCGCGCCTTGGCACACCGCACGCAAACCTCGACGCAGGAAATCGAGCAGATGATCGGCACCATCCAGCAAGGTTCAGCCGGCGCCATGAGTGCGATGGAAACCAGCACCCAGCGTGCTCGTCAGACCCTTGAAATTGCCCAGGACGCCGGCGGAGCCTTGCAGCGCATCACCGATGCGATCAGCCAGATCAGCGAACGAAACCTGGTCATTGCCAGCGCCTCGGAAGAGCAAGCCCAGGTGGCTCGCGAGGTTGATCGAAACCTGGTCAACATCCGCGACCTGAGCGTGCAAACCTCTGCTGGCGCTAACCAAACCACGGCTGCCAGTCAGGAGTTGTCCCACCTGGCGACCAGCCTGAATGCGCTGGTGAGCCGCTTCTCGATCTGAAGCGAGGCTGAACGCCCCTGCAAAGCCCGGCACACGCCGGGCTTTTTCTTGTCAGGCCGGCGCGTCCAACAGCACCCACAGCTCGGTAATCTTGCCGTCCGTGATGTGCGCCACATCCACGCCACTGACCACCACCGGCCCGTTTTTCGGCCCGGCCTGCCAGCGCAAATAACCCAAACCGTGGTGCCCGATCGCGGGGCCGGTCGGGGTGAAAGCGAAGTCGTCGCCAAACTGTTCAAGCAACGCGCCCGCCACCTCGCTGATGGCGGCTTGGCCGTGGACGATGCCGGCCGGTTCATACAGCCTCGGCGCGCTGGCGAACAACTCGCTCACGGCGGTCGCGCGCGTAGCCGCGTTACGTTCGTTGAACACGCGCTCAAGGTTGGCGCGCAGCAGCGCGTCGAAGTCGGGTTCGTGGGGTGCTGTGGAGTCGGTCATAAGTCACCTGTTCAGAAGGTTGCAACGTCGCCGGAGTGGGCGACGTTGAAGGGGTTGCTGTCAGGCGGTGAAGCCGCCGTCCACAAGCAGTTCAGCGCCGCTGACAAAGCCGGCCTCGGCACTGGCCAGGTAAGCCACGGCGCTGGCGATGTCTTTGCCTTCACCGTAGCGGCCCACGGCAATGTTGGGGCGAACAAAGTCGGCAACGGCGCCGTCGGCCGGGTTCATGTCGCTGTCGGTTGGGCCGGGGTGCACGGTGTTCACGGTAATGCCGCGCGGCCCCAGGTCGCGTACCAGGCCGCGGCTGAAGCCGGCCACAGCGCCCTTGGTCAGGGTGTACACCGAGGCCGTGGCGAACGCGGCGTACTGCACCATCGAGCTGCCGATGTGAATGATGCGGCCACCCTCGCCCATGTGCTTGAGCGCTTGCTGCGTGGCGACGAAGACGCCGGTCACGTTGACGGCCAGAATCCGTTGGAAGTCGTCGAAGGCGATGTCTTGCGGTGCGCCGAGCACGCTGATGCCGGCGTTGTTAACCAGAATATCGATGCGACCAAAACGCTCAGCCACGTCCTCGATGGCAGCGCGAACCGCGTTGGCATCGCCCGCTTCGGCGCGCAGCGCCACCGCCTGGCCGCCCGCTGCGGTAATGGCGGCAACCACGGCTTCGGCACTGCTTGCCGAGGCGTTGTAAGTGATGGCGACCGTGGCGCCGTCGGCGGCCAGGCGCTTGGCAATGGCGGCGCCGATGCTGCGCGATCCGCCGGTAACGACGGCGATTTTGCCTGCAAGTGAGCGAGTGTCAGTGGTCATGGTTGAAGCCTCGTTATGGGTTAGTGAGGCTATAAGGCGCTTTTTATTCTTTCGTCAGTAGCGGGTAATCACTAGTATCGCTTTCAAGTAGAACTTGAAGGTAATCAGCCGTGGAAACCTTTGCCAACCTGTTGTCATTCGTACGCAGCGCTGAAAGCGGAAGCTTTTCAGCGGCGGCGCGGCGCCTGGGGCTGACGCCAGCGGCGATCAGCCGTAACGTCGCGCAGCTGGAGGCCAACCTTGGCGTGCGCCTATTCCAACGCAGCACCCGGCGCATCACGCTTACCGAAGCCGGCGAGCGTTTTTTACTGACCGTGGGCGGCGGCCTGGAGAGCGTTCAAGCGGCCATTGCCGACGTCACGCAAAATGCCGGCGAGCCAGCAGGCGTGCTGCGCCTGTCGGCGGCGCCAGGATTTGGGCGGGACATTTTGCTGCCGTTGATGCCGGCGTTTCTGCAGCGCTATCCGGGCATCGTTCCGGAGTGGTACCTGGAAAATCGCCAGGTCGATCTGGTAGCCGAAGGGTTCGATGCGGCGATTGGTGGCGGCCTGGAATTGGCGCCCGGGCTGGTGGCGCGTGAACTGGCGCCGGCTCATTTGATTCTGGTGGCGGCGCCCGACCATCTGGCAGCACGCGGGCGTATCAAGCGCCTGGAAGACCTGAGCAAACTGGACCACTTGGCCATGCGCTCGGTGCAAACGGGCAAGGTGAGAAACTGGCTGCTGCAAGGCCCGAAAGGCCAACAGGTTCCGCTTGAATTGACGCCGCGCCTGTTGGTCAACGACCCGCAGGCGCTGTGCCAAAGCGCCCTGCTGGGTCTGGGCGTGGCGCTGTTGGCGGTGTCGGATGTGCTGCCGTATCTGCAAGACGGCCGGCTGCAGCGCTTGCTGCCGGACTGGTATGTGGATGCCGGGCAGATCTCGCTGTACTTCTCCAGCCAGAAATTGCTGCCCGCAAAAACCCGGGCGTTTGTCGACTTTCTGGTCGAGCACGCCCGGGTTCAGCAGTGGGCCACACGTTTTCGCGCGCGGCCTTGAGCACCCGCGCACGGCGCGCTCAGTCTTTGGCTTGCGACAACGGCCGCGCCACCGTTTCCAGCGACTGGCGCTCCGCCGCCACGCCCCAGATCGCCTGCACCACCGCCGCCATCACCATCAGCCCAGCGCCAATCAGGTAGCCGATAAACAGGTTGCCGCGTTCGCCACTTTCAATCAGTTGGCCAAACAGCGTTGGCCCGATGATGCCGCCAAGGCCGGTGCCGAAGGCGTAAAACACGGCGATGGCCAGGGCGCGAATTTCCAGGGGGAAGGTTTCCGCTACGGTCAGGTACGCCGAGCTGGCGGCGGCCGAGGCGAAGAAGAAAATCACCATCCAGGCGATTGCCTGCTGGGTGACATCGAACCAGCCTTGCTGGAAGCAATACCCGCTGATGACCAGCAACACGCCAGAAATCGCATAGGTGGCGCTGATCATCACGCGGCGCCCGACGACGTCGAACAACCGGCCGAGCAACAGCGGGCCGCAGAAGTTACCCAACGCCAGCGGCAGCACATACCAGCCCACATGCTCGGACGGCACGTCGTAGAAGTCGGTGAGCACCAGGGCGTAGGTGAAGAAAATCGCGTTGTAGAAAAACCCCTGCGCGGTCAGCAGCGTCAAGCCGACCAGGGAGCGCTGGCGGAAGGTGTGAAACAAGGTGTGGAAGATTTCGCTCAACGGCGTGTGGTCGCGGGCGTGCAAGCGCAGCGGCGCACTGGTGACTGCCGGCAACTCATGGCCGTGCTCGATCATGCGTTGCTCGATGCCTTCAACAATGCGCCGCGCCTCGTCGGGCTGGCCATGAATCAACAGCCAGCGCGGGCTTTCCGGCAGCCACAAACGCATCACCAGAATCACCAGGCCGAGCAGCGCGCCAATGCCGAAGCACAGGCGCCAGCCCATATCGCCGCCCACCACTTGCGGGTCGAGCAACACAATCGCCCCGCCCGCGCCCAATGCCGCGCCCAACCAGAAGGTGCCATTGATCGTCAGGTCGACCCAACCGCGATAGCGCGCCGGGGTGAATTCCTGAATGGTCGAATTGATCGCCGTGTATTCACCGCCAATGCCCATGCCGGTGAGGAAGCGAAACAGCAGGAAGGTTTCCAGGTTGAAGGAAAACGCCGTCGCCGCCGTGGCGCCGACGTACAACCACAAGGTGATAAAGAACAACTTGCGCCGCCCGAGGCGGTCGGTGAGCCAGCCGAACAGCAACGCACCCAGCACCGCGCCGGCGATATAGACGCCACCGGCCAGGCCGATATCGGCGTTGTCCATGTGCAGTTGCGGGCTGTCTTTCAGCGCGCCGGATACCGAGCCGGCCAGGGTCACTTCCAAGCCATCCAGTAACCAGGTGATGCCCAACGCGAACACTAACAACGTGTGGAAGCGCCCCCAGGGCAACCGGTCGAGCCGGGAAGGAAGGTCCGTTTCAAATACTTCGCCAGGCTGGTAGGCACGTTCCACTGAATTCATCGCCGCATCCTTCAGGTCTTATTGTTAGGTTGGGGTCCTAAGGTTTAAGAGCCAGCGCAGCGAGCGGGAGTTCAGAGGTTCTTTGTGGGCCTGGCGTCGCACTGAAACGGGTCTGTGGTCCTCTTATAAAATATCGTCCACCACCCCACCATCCACCCGCAGCGCCGCGCCGCAGGTGGCCGAGGCCTGCAGCGAGCACAGGTAAACGACCATGTTGGCCACCTCCTCTACCGTCGCGGCCCGTTGGATCAACGACGTTGGCCGGTGCGCCATCACAAATTCGGCGGCAACGGCTTCGAGGGTTTTGCCGGACTTGGCGCGCTGCTCTTCGAGCATGGTGGCCAGGCCGTCCGATAAGGTCGGGCCCGGCAGCACGCTGTTCACGGTGACGCCGCTGCCGGCCACCCGTTTGGCCAACCCGCGCGAGACGGCGAGCTGGGCGGTTTTGGTGACGCCGTAATGCACCATGTCGGCCGGAATGTTGCGGCCCGATTCGGACGAGATAAACACCACCCTGCCCCACTTGCGTTCGACCATCGCCGGCACCAGCGCGCGGCTTAGGCGCACGCCGGACATGACGTTGGTCTGCCAGTAATTCTCCCAGCAGTCGTCATCGGTTTCGAAGAAATCCACCAGCCCATAAATACCGGCGTTGTTGACCAGAATGTCGACGGCGGGCAGCGCGGCGAGCAAGGCGTCGGCGCCGCTGGCATCGCCCAGGTCGGCCGCCACGCCGGTGAGCGTCCCGTGCGGTGATGTTTCGCGCAGGCGCGCCAAGGCTTTGTGCACCGAGCCGTCGCTGCGGCCGTTAACGATCACGTTGGCGCCGCTCGCTGCCAGGCCTTCGGCGATGGCGAAACCGATGCCGCCAGTGGAGGCGGTAACCAGGGCTGTCTTGCCGCTCAAGTCGATGTGCATAGGTGTTCTCCGCAAATGCCAGGCGCCGGCCCGGCGGGTGATTAAGTCGCTCACCAGCGTAGTCGCGCATGGGCCGTTCTGCCGGGGCAGCGATGCCTGGCTCGCGCACGTTGGCACCGCGCATATAGCTTGTGCGTTTTTACCGTTTGCGTAATCCAAACGGGTAACGCGCAACGGAGAAAACAGGAGGAGTTATGTCGCGTCTTCCGGTAATTGGCGTTACGGCCTGCTCGTATCAGATCGGCCCGCACGCGGTGCAAATCAACGACGACAAAAATTCACAAGCCATTGCCACCACGGCAAAAGGGATGCCGCTGATACTGCCGCAGTTCCCGGATTTGCTGGCGCTGACCGATATCATCGACAGCCTCGACGGGCTGTTTTTCACGGGCGCACCATCCAATATCGAACCCCGCCGTTACGGCGGCCCACCCAGCGCGCCGGGCACCGAGCACGACCCCGCACGCGACGAACAAGCGCTGGCGTTATGGCGCGCGGCGGTGGATGCCGGCCTGCCCGTGCTCGGTGCATGCCGGGGCTTGCAAGAGCTGAACGTGGCCTTTGGCGGCACGTTGCGCCAGTCTCTGGAAAGCTCGCCGCTGCAGCACGAACCGCCTGATGACGAACCCATCGAAGCGCAATACGCGCGTATTCATACCGTCACCGTGCAGCCGGGTGGCGTGCTGGAACGGTTAGGGCTCAAGGGCGTGTTGAAGGTCAATTCGGTGCACGGCCAGGGCATCGCCGAGGTCGGCAGCGGCCTGCGTATCGAGGCGGTGGCCGAAGACGGCTTGGTGGAAGCGCTGTCGGTGGAAGGCAGCCGCGCGTTTGCACTCGGCGTGCAATGGCATCCGGAGTGGCAGGTGACTGATAACCCCGACTACGCGGTGATTTTCGAAGCGTTTGGGCGGGCGTGCCGGGAGAGGGCGAGCAAGCGTTAAGTGTGGAGAATGTGCTGTGCAGGGATCGAGGCTGAAGCCTCTCCTACAGGTTCGGCGTTGCACGGCTTTCTGGGTATCGGGGTACACATCACTGCCGATTTATTCGGCACGCTTGCACTTTCTGTGCTTGGTTACACTAGGGTCACGCCGCGCTTATGGGAGCGCGCGAGCAGAGAGACAGGCGATGTCAGAACCGACGCAGAAGCTTCGATTGAGCGCCTTGGTGGCGCTGGTGGTGGGCTCGATGATTGGCGGCGGGATCTTTTCGCTGCCGCAGAATATGGCCGAGCGCGCCGACGCGGGGGCGGTGATGATCGGCTGGTCGATCACGGCGGTGGGCATGTTGGCCTTGGCGCTGGTGTTTCAAACCCTGGCCAACCGCAAGCCGGAGCTGAATTCCGGCGTATACGCCTACGCCAAGGCGGGCTTTGGCGACTACATGGGCTTTTCCTCGGCGTGGGGCTATTGGATCAGCGCCTGGCTGGGCAATGTCGGCTACTTCGTGTTGCTGTTCAGCACCCTCGGTTATTTCTTTCCGGTATTCGGCCAAGGCAATACGCCAGTGGCCATCGGCTGCGCGTCCGTGCTGCTGTGGTCGGTGCATTTCCTGGTGCTGCGGGGCATCAAAGAGGCAGCGTTCATCAACCAACTGACCACCGTGGCCAAGGTGGTGCCGCTGGTGACTTTTATCGGCATCACCCTGGTGGCCTTCGACGCGGACATTTTTACCCGCGATATCTGGGGCCGCAGCAGCCCCAACTTCACCAGCGTGATGGACCAGGTCCGCAACATGATGATGGTGACGGTGTTCGTCTTTATCGGCATCGAAGGCGCCAGCGTGTATTCGGCCCGCGCGGAGAAACGCTCGGACATCGGCCGCGCCACGGTGCTGGGTTTTCTCGGGGTGCTGGCGTTGTTGGTGCTGGTTAACCTGTTGTCGCTGGGCATCATGACCCGGCCCGAACTGGCTGCGCTGCAGAACCCGTCGTTGGCCGTTGTGCTGGAACACGTTGTCGGGCCATGGGGCGCGTTATTCATCAGCGTCGGTCTGGCCATTTCGCTGCTGGGTGCGTTGCTGTCGTGGGCCCTGCTGTGCGCTGAAATTCTGTTCTCCACCGCCAAAGACAACACCATGCCGGCCTTCCTGAAAAAGGAAAACGCCAACCACGTGCCGGTCAATGCGTTGTGGCTGACTAACGCGATGATCCAGCTGTTTTTGCTGATAACCCTGGTGTCGGCGGGCACTTACACCAACCTGATCTACCTCGCCTCGTCGATGATTATGGTGCCGTACCTGTGGTCGGCGGCCTACGCGCTGCTGCTTAGCCAGCGCGGCGAAACCTACGAGCAAGACGCCGGCGCGCGCCGTAAAGACCTGATCGTCAGCACCATCGCCTTGGTCTATGCCGTGTGGTTGTTGTACGCCGGCGGGGTGAAATACTTGCTGCTGTCGGCGCTGCTGTACGCCCCCGGCGTGTTGCTGTTTGCCAAAGCCAAACGTGAGCAAGGCGAACCTGTGTTTACCACCATCGAGAAGCTTATTTTTGCCGCCGTTATCGGCGCCGCGGCGGTCGCTGCCTATGGGCTGTATAGCGGCGGGCTGTCGCTGTGAAACGGTTGGCGCACCACGCGACCGCCCATTAACCGAGACAGGTGACCGCCGCCTCGCCCCGTCAGATTTGTGAAAGCCCGCCGTCGACCATCAGCTCCACGCCATTCACGTAGCCGGCATCGGCGCTGGCAAGAAACAAGGCAGCGGAGGCGATTTCATGGGGCTGCGCCATGTAGCCCAAGGGCACGACGTGCGCGACGTGCTCGCTTAGCGCCTGGATCTGGCGCTCGTCCATCTTCAAACCGTTGTCCATCAATGGCGTTCGCGTGAAGCCAGGGCTGAGCACGTTGGCGCGGATCTTTCGGTCCTTTAATTCATTGGCCCAGGTTCGGGCAAACGAGCGCACCGCCGCTTTCGAGGCGTTGTACAGGCTGAGGCCTTCCATGCCGTTGCTGGAACAGATGGACGCGGTGAGCACGATAGCGGCGCCGTCTTTGAGCAAGGGCAGCAAGGTTTGCACGGTGAAGAAAACGCCCTTCACATTGATGTCGAACAGGCTGTAGTAACTGGCTTCGCTGGTACTGCCCAACGGGTTTTTCTCGCAGATGCCCGCGTTGGCGAACACCACGTCGAGGCGGCCGTCCTGCGTTTCAACCAAGGCTTTGAGGGCATCGAGGTCGGCCTGTTGGGTGACATCTGAAACCACCGCGACGGCCTTTTCGCCCAGAGCGCGCGCGGCCGTTTCGAGGGTCGCCGCCGAGCGGCCGGTGAGATAAACACGCCCGGCGCCTTCGGCGATAAGCGCAGCGGCGATGGCAAAGCCGATACCCGTTGAGCCGCCCGTTACCACGGCGACCTGACCGGAAAATTTACCCGACATAACAGAGCTCCTTTTGACGCGTTGATGGTTTTACGAAGGTTGAATGGGCTGCGAACGGGGTCTGCCGGCATATACCGAAAGGCAGGCGGCAATGCTCAGGCACACGGCGATGCCCAGCAGCGCGGCAACGAAGCCGTCGGCCAATGACGCGGCGCTGTTAGCCGGCGCGGCCACCGCGTAAAACAGCCCGCCCAACACCGCGACACCCAATGCCGCGCTGATCTGCAATGCCGAATTGACCAAGCCCGCCGCCATGCCGGCGCCACCGGCCGGCGCGCGGTCGATGACCGTTCGAATCAATGTGGGCAGCGCCCAGCCCTGGCCAAAACCCAGCAGCCCGACAGCCAGCACGACCGCCGCGTGGGCCGGGCTTTTGCCGGGCGGCGCCGCGGCCACCGCCGCGCTCAAGAGCAAACAGCCGAGCACTTCCAAGGCCATGCCCAAGGCCGGCACATAACGGCCGAATCGGCGGATGGCCGCCGGTGTGGTCAACGGGCCGATCACGTAACCAATGCCGAACGGCACAAACATCAGGCCGGTGGCCAGCGGCGTAGCGCCGAGGGCGTCTTGCAGGTACACCGAAAACGTCAGGAAAAAGGCCGACACCACATAGAACAGCAGCACCCCGGTCAGGCCCGCCAGCAACCCCGGCGACTGACTCAGCTGTGGGCTTACCAGTGGCGTGCCGCCGCGCCGCTCCAAGGCAATTTCATAGCGCCAGAAGGCCATCGCCAACACCGGCGCGCTGAGCAACATCACGCACAGCCACCACGGCCAGCCCCACTCTCGCCCCTCCACCAACGGCACCACCAACAGCCCCAACGTGAGGGCGCACAGCAGCACGCCCAGGCGGTCCAATGGCAGCGGCGTCGGGCTGCGGGTATCAGGCAAAAACGGAATGCCGGCGATGAACACCGCCGCCACGATGGGCAGATTGATCAGAAAAATGATCCGCCAGTGCAGACCAAACAGATTCGCGGCAATCAGCACCCCGCCGAGCGCCTGGGCGAGCACAGCGGCCAAGCCCAGCGCCGCGCCGTATACCGCCAAGGCTCGGGCACGTTCCTGTTCGGGAAACAGCGCATGGATGGAGGCCAGGCCTTGCGGCGCCATGGCGGCAGCGCTGAGCCCTTGCAGGGCCCGGCCCGCTATCAGCAGTGTTGGCGTGGTGGCCAGGCCGCAGATCAGCGAGGCCATGCCGAAGCCTGCCATGCCCGCCAGAAACACCCGGCGTCGGCCAAACAGGTCGCCCAGCCGCCCGCCGGTAATCAGGAAAACCGCATAGGTAGCGGCGTATGCCGAGATCACCAACTGCACCTGCGCCGGGCTGGCGCCGAGCCCGCTGCGAATCGAGGGCAACGCCACATTGACGATGAAAAAATCCAACGGCGGCAAGAACGCGCCGGCCAATAGCACCGCAAAAGCCAGCCACCGATGGGGTGCTGCTGCGCGGGTTGTTGGGGTTGCAAAGGACATGGCAGGCTCCACAAAAAGGCTCAAGGGCTGGCTCGCCGCCCACTGCTATCTGGCGAACCCGGCGTACAGCTACGTACACTGCACCGGCGCTTTGGAAGGCACGAACTGCGGCAGTGCCGGCTGGAACTGGAGCGCATTGTCAGCCGCAGCACAGGGCTGGCGGCACTGCCAACGCTGCACATTGCGTGTGCATTTTTGTAAGGGGTACAGCGTGGAATGGGATGACGTGCGGTTTTTTCTTGCCATTGCCAGGGCGGGCTCGCTGGGCGCGGCGGCCAAGCAATTGGGGGTCAGTCACCCGACCGTGGGCAGACGGCTGCAAGCCCTGGAGCAGGCCAGCGGGCAGCCATTTTTCCGACGCACACCCGAAGGCCTGGTGCCGACGGACATGGGTGACCGGATTCTGTGCCTGGCCGAAGAAATGGAACGCAGCGCACTGGCCATTGCCCGCCGAGTGGACGGCAGCGCTGAACACCCCGAAGGCCTATTGCGCATCTCATCGGCCGACTGGTTTGCCGGTTATGTGCTGGCGCCGGTGTTGGTGGAGTTGGTAAGGCGGTATCCGGCTGTGGTCCCGGAAGTGCTTGCCGGGCATAGGCTGTCCGACCTGACTCGCCGCGAAGCCGATATCGCCTTTCGCATCGTGCCGTTCGACCAGCCGGACATCGTGCAGCGTCGGCTGATGACCATGCCGTATGGCCTGTACACCAGCGCTTCGGCAACGGCGATGCCGCCGGCAGATGGCAGCGGCTGCAAGCTGATTCTGATGAACACAGCCCAGGCGCATTACCCGGACGTGCAATGGCTACAGCGCCTGTTCCCCGCTGCGAAAACCGTCTTCACCAGCAGCAGCCGCACGGTGCAGGCGCAAATGTGCGCCCTCGGCGTGGGCCTGGCCGTGCTGCCGCGTTCGCTAGGCGACCAGCTGCCCACGTTGCGGCGCATCGAACTGAGCGAGACGCCGCCGTCGCGGGAAATCTGGATGGGCTATCACCACGATATGCGGCAAATGGATCGCTTGCGTGCACTGGCCGATTTGGCCAGCGACATGCTGGGCAGCCATTCGCCTGAGAACCTCTGACACTGGCTGGGCAGCGAGGTCAGCCGCGCGCGGTTGATCCGCGTCGGCTGACCCGCAACCCGCAGCAGACTTAGATATCCCAAGCCAGCGACAGGTTGATGCCCTGCTGATCGCTGTCGTCGGCGCCACGGTAGCTGTAAGCACCGCGCAGCGACAAACCGGGCGCGAGCGAATGGCTGACGCCGACGCTGGCACGCCAGGTTTTATCATCCGGCGTGTAGCCTTCCAAGGTGTAGCCGAGGGTCGGCAGGCTGCGCAGGGCCATGTCTACTTCGGTGGCATCGTCCTCGTACTCGCGCTCCATAGCCACCTCACCGAACAGCCGGGTTTGCGCGTTCAGGTTAAACAAACCCTGCACGCCGGCGCCCAGGCGTTTGGAGTCGCGCTTCTGGTCGCCGATGTTGAGCGCAGTGGAGCTCACGCTGTTCTCGGCGTAACCGTCCACCTCGACCCGCGCGTAGTCGGCGCTGACGAAGGGGCTCAGGTGCCACTGGCTGTCTGCGCTTGGCGCAATGTCGTAGCCCACTCGGCCGCTAAGGCCCCATAGCTCGCCATCGGTATCGCCCTTCTCGCTGCGCGTGGCCGGCCCAAGATTGAACTGGCGCTTGATGTCGTTGAAGTCCAGATAGCCGACGCTGGCAGCCAACTCGCCCCACCAACGATTTTGCTGATACTGGGCAAAGCCGGTGGCCAGGTAGCTGCGCAGGTCGTAGTCGGAATCGGCGTCGCCGGCCTCCATGTCTTGCTGATAAAAGCCGCCTGCCAGGCCAACGCGCCAGGCGTCGTTAAGTCGGTAGCTGCCACCGACGTTCAGGTTGTAGCCATCGCCGTCGGCATCGCTTTCATAGACGTCATAGCTCTGCCGTTGCCCGCCTGCCGTGGCAAAGGAGCGCCACTGGCCGACCGCTTGCCACGCCTGCCAATCGGCCTGCCACTGCGCGCGCAATTGGTCTTGGTGCGAACGCAAGGTGTCGTGGGCCATCTCCGGCAACAGGCTGAGTTCCCACGGGGCTGCCAGCAGCGAATAGGCGTAGTCGGCGATCAACCGTTGCCCGGTGACGGTCGGGTGAACGCCGTCGTTGTAGAGCAGCTTGGTGGGATCTGGGTTGGTTCCGTTAATGCCGTAGATGGGGTTTTGCACCGCGCAGCTGTCGAAGCAGGTGCCGGTCAGGTTCTGCCCCACCGCCAGGCCGTAGCGCCCCGGATCGGCCAGCGTTTCGGCAAGGTTCAACGGCACGTTCAGCGGAATGATTTCGGCATTGATGCCGGCCAGTTGGCTCACCAGTTCCGTGTTGAACGTGCCGCCGAGCAGGGAAATGGTGCCTGCCAACGGCGTACCCGAAATGGCCGGGGTTCTGCCCACGTCCGGCAGCAGCCAAACCATGATGTAGCGAGCGCCCGCCTGCTGCAGCGCCTCAACGCTATCAACCAGACGGCCCGCCGAGGCACGGGCAGTCGCCGCGCTGACGACTTGCCCCTGGAGGAAGTCGTTGCCGCCGCCAGTGATGTAGTACAGGGCATTGCGATCGGCGCGAAAGCCCGTGTCCATCAAGTAGCCCGGACGGTTTCTGAGCACTACCCCAGCGCCGGGGCCGCCCGGCGGAATGACGGTTTCGGAGACCGAGGTGATGGAGTTGTAAATCTGGCTGGTGGTATAGCCGCCGACTGCCCAGTTATCGCCGTCGACCCAGCCATTGGCCTGATACACCGGCGAGGTTGACGGGCCGAGGCCACCGATACCAAGACGCCCGCCCAGGAGCATGGGCGCAGACGCGCCAATCTCTTCGCCACTTCCCGCCAGGTAGGTCGGACCTGTGCGGTTGGTAAAGCGCAACGTGGCATTGGCCGGACCGCCGGGATCGGCAAATTGGCCGGCATCGCTGAGGCTGTCGCCGAACACGATGAGGGAAGAATAAGGGGAGGCTTGGGCGGGGGAAAACGAGACGGCGCCAGCCAGCAGACACGCTGCGGCGAGCGGGTTTAAAACACGCTTCATTGAAGGTCCTTTTTCTTGTTATTGGATGGATCCATGCCGACTGTAGCTCGACTTTTTTCACTGACAAGGGACTGCCCGCGACGCTTATGGCGCCCCATTCATGCCATTGTTGGCGCCCCACTTGCCTGACGCGGCCACGGCGTACGGCGTGTTTTTTTCACCCTTGACTTAGAGCGCGCTCTAACCAATAGCCTCCGTGTTGCACCGCCAAAAGCGGCCTTCGCCGTTGCGCGGTTTAACCACTGGAGCACTGTCATGGCATCAACCACACTCAACGTCGCCACCGGCCTTATGCTGTCTGCACTGGGCCTGTCGGCGCAGGCCAGCGAACCGGACGCTCGGCGCGAGAAAGGCATCCAAACCCTGGAAAAAATCACCGGCGCTGCCGGCAACACGGTGGTGAATTCGCTGAGCGATATCTCGCCCGAACTCGGCGCCTGGATTGTCGATTTCGCCTATGGTGATGTGTTCTCGCGGCCGGGCCTTGCGCTGTGCACGCGCGAGCTGACGACCATTTCAGCCCTTACCGCCATGGGCACCGCGCAACCGCAACTGAAGGTGCATATAGAGGGCGCATTGAATGTCGGCTGCACGCCACAAGAGATCGTTGAAGTCATTATTCAGATGGCGGTTTACGCAGGCTTCCCCAGCGCATTGAATGGCATCAGCGCCGCCCGTGAAGTGTTTGCCAAACGCGGTATTACCATCGCGACGGCAAGCCCCGAATAAGCGGCGCCGCCGCATTGCCAAACCGAAGACGAGGATCGCGCTTATGGATGCACACCACACCATCGAGCAAGTCGCCAAGCGCACGGGCCTGACCGCCTACACCCTGCGCTACTACGAAAAAATTGGTCTGCTGGCACCCGTTGCCCGCGCGGCGGGCGGGCAGCGGCTGTATGCGCCGAGCGACATGGCGTGGCTGCAATTCCTGCTGCGCCTGCGCACCACGCATATGCCCATCGGCAAGATGCAAACCTTTGCCGCCCTGCGCAGCGCCGGCGACGACACCGTGCCCGAACGCCGTGAAATGCTGGAAAACCATTTGATCGAGGTACAGGCGCAAATGGCGGCCATGCAACAGGCGATGACCGCGCTGCAAGAGAAAATTGCCCACTACCGAGCGCTTGAAGCGTGGGAAAACCTTAGCGCCGACTAAGCGCCAGGCGCACGGCAAACAGCACGAAAACCACGCCGGTCACGCGGTCCATCCAGGCCACCACCTGCTCCCGACGCAGCCACACCGCCAACGACTGCGTCGCCGTAATCAACGCCGTCGACCACAGCAAACCCAGCACCACATGGATGCTGACCAGGCCGAAGGTCCACGCGATCATCGGCTGGCCTTGCGGAATGAACTGCGGCAGGAACGACACATAAAACACCCCGACCTTGGGGTTCAACACGTTGCCCATCATGCCCTTGAGCAACCAATTGGTTCGGGCATCGGTGCTTGTATCCGCTGTCGCAAACGAGCGCCGTGGACGCAACAGCATCGTCAACCCTAGCCACGCCAGATAGGCCGCGCCGCAATACTTCAACACGTTGAAGGCCAGCTCCGACAAGGCAATCAACGCCCCCAACCCAAACGCCACCGCCGCGCCCCACAGCAAGCAACCGAGATTAATCCCCAGCGCCACCCGGAAGCCCTGCCGCTTCCCTTCAACGGTGGCGGTGCGAAGAACAAGCGCAGTGTCCAGGCCCGGCGTGATGGTCAACAGCGTGGCGGCAAAGGTGAAGGCCAGAAGGTTGTCGGCGATGGTCATGGGCGGCGGTCGTCGGTGGGGGTTGAGGGTGGAGCGAGGTTAGCAGAATGGGTAAGCCGATAGCTGACGAGCCATCGTCATCCCCATGCACGCGGGGATCCAGAATCTCTGTGGGAGCGGCGTGTGGACTTGAGCGGCGCGCTGGACTCACGACTCTGGATTCCCGCCTTCGCGGGAATGACGAGGAGTTCCCAGACTGCACCGTCATCCCCGCGCACGCGGGGATCCAGAGTCTCGAAGACGATGCCGCGATGCCTGCACAGCACGGAATCAAAAACATCGCGGCTAAAGCCGCTCCCACAGGACGGCGTGTGGATTTGAGCGACACGCTGGAGTCGCGATTCTGGATTCCCGCCTTCGCGGGAATGACGAGAAATTCCCACACCCCACCGTCATCCTCGCGCACGCGGGGATCCAGAATCTCGAAGACAATGCCGCGATGCCTGCACAGCACGGAATCAAAAACATCGCGGCTAAAGCCGCTCCCACAGGACGGCGTGTGGATTTG